>JAEDFR010000088.1 GCA_016297945.1 Lachnospiraceae bacterium
ATTTCAGGCCAAAATCAGGTATAGTGAAACAGACAGGAAGGGAAATCTCAGTCTGTTAGGATTATTAAATTATTTTCAGGACAGTTCTATTTTTCATTCGGACAGTCTGGGTGCAGGTGTCGAGGCGTTAAAGGATCAGGGGATGTTTTGGGCGCTGTCGGCCTGGCAAATTGTAGTTAAGCGTTATCCGAAGGTGTGTGAAACGGTTACGGTAGGTACGGCACCTTATGAATTTAAAGGGTTTATGGGCAATCGAAATTTCTGGATGAAAGATGAAAAGGGAGAAATGATTGCATGGGCCAATTCTATTTGGAGTCTGGTGGATATCAAAAGCGGGATGCCAAAAAAATGCCCGCCTGAAATTCAGGAAATATATAAACTTTCCCCCAAACTGGACATGGAATATGCACCGCGAAGGATACAGTTTGAAGGCGAGCCTGTAAGGGAAGAAAAAATAGAAGTGCTCAAGCACCATTTGGATACCAATCTGCATGTCAACAACGGGCAGTTTGTAAATATTGCCATGGAATTTCTGCCGATGGATTTTTCAGTCGGACAACTCAGGGCGGAATATAAGATGCAGGCGCATCTGGGGATGATGTTATATCCGGCGGTTTATTGTGGACAGGATAAAATCGGCGTTGCGTTATTAAATGAAGATGATAAAGTCTACTGTAATGTGGAGTTTAAAAAGAAAGAGGACGGAAAAACATGTTAAAACTAGGTGAAAAACAAAGATTAAGTATCATTAAGACAGAGCCTTTCGGAGTATATCTGGCAGAATTCATGCCCAAAAAAGGAGATAATCTCTCGGATGTAGAAAAGGTTCTTTTGCCGATTAAGCAGGTTCCGAAGGATTTTGGAATTGGCGATTCACTGGAAGTGTTTTTATATAAGGATTCCAAGGACCGGTTGATTGCGACCGTTCATGAACCTGCAATGACGCTTGGACAGATTGCCAGGTTAAAAGTGGTTCAGACTTCCAAAATCGGTGCATTTTTATCATGGGGGCTGGAGAAGGATTTATTTCTGCCTTTTAAAGAACAGACTAAGAGGGTAGAAGCCGGAGATGAAATACCGGTGGCGCTCTATATTGATAAGAGCAGTCGTCTGGCGGCCACGATGCGGCTCTATCCTTATCTTTCGATTGCAAAAGGTTATCAAAAGGATGATATGGTTACGGGAACCATTTATGAGATTGCTCCCAATTTTGGTGCTTATGTGGCAGTAGATGACCGGTATCAGGCGATGATACCGCAAAAAGAACTGACCCAAAAGCTTTCTGTGGGAGAACGGATTGAGGCACGTGTCATTGCGGTGAAAGAAGATGGCAAACTGGATTTAAGCCTTCGTGAGAAATCCTATATGCAGATGACACCGGATGGTGAAAAAATTATGGAGTTACTCTCTGCTAATAATGGGATATTACCGATTGGAGACAAATCTTCACCGGAGGAAATCAAAGAACTGCTTCCGATGAGTAAAAATGAGTTTAAAAGGGCGGCAGGTCATCTCTATAAAGAAAGAAAGATTATCATTTCAGACAAAGAGATACGAAAGAGCGAACGATAATAAAGACAAATGTTTATAAAAGCACTGGCAAGAGTGCTGACATAAGCGCTGGCAAAAAATGTTGGAAAACTGTTGGTAAAAATGTCAGGAATATATGAAAAGTGTTCCCTTTTTGGCAGAATTGTTTTATAATCAATGTATGCAGGATATTGTAAATTGTTTGGTATGGAAATATCCATAATTTTATAATAGACTGTTTGTGAACTAAAACATATAATAAGATAAGCGAGGTTGAAGAAATGAAAGTTCAGAATATTACAGATGTAGACAAGTTTTTCGAAGTAATTGACAGTTGCAAAGGAAAAGTGGAGTTAGTAACCGGTGAAGGCGACCGTCTGAATTTAAAATCTAAATTATCCCAGTATGTTTCCATGGCTAATATCTTTTCGGATGGAACAATTGAAGAATTGGAATTACTGGCATATGAACCGGAAGATATTCAGAAGTTATTAAGCTTTATGATGAGCTAAGGCGAATGCATTTAATGGCCACATATAATGTGACGGCTTATTTGAACAGGTGATGTTATGCGAAAGACAGAAGTCTTGGGGATACCATTGACGGATTATACTATTCGCGAATCGATGAAAAAAGTGGATTCATTTTTTAAGGACGGAAGGGTCAGTACCATTGCAGTTATTACAATGAAAGGACTGCTGGTTGCACATGAAAATGAAGCCATTAAAGAGTGGATGACAAAAATCGATTTGGCCGTTCCGGCTGATGTAGAAATACTACGGGCCGGAGACATTGCTTTTCATAATCGGATCCGGGATGTGGAGAATAATGTCTTTGTTACAGAATTTTTTAAGAGGCTGGCGCGACAGAAGAAAACAGTATTTTTACTGAGTGATAATTCGGCAAAACTGGCAAAACTGAAAAAAGAAATATTATCCTATGAAGAAGATATCCGGATTATAGGTTCTTTTTCGTTGGATTCTACGGAAAACGGCGATGATTATATTGTGAATGAAATTAATATGGCATTTGCGGATGTATTGATTTCTAATTTAGAATCGCCGGGACGCGAAAGCTTCCTTGCAGAAAACCATATGAAGCTCAATGTTGCCGTCTGGATGATGGTTCGGGCTGACGTGGATTTATCGGAAAAGGGAAACGGACTTATACGAAAACTGGATAAGCAAATTTTGAAAAAGATATTTTCTGCCAGATTAATCCGTTATCATGTTCAAAGTACAGAACAGGAACGTGCTGAAGAACCCCCTGATAGAAATACTATCTCGGAAGAAAGAACGGAAAGCGGCGAAAGTATGACAGAAACTGTCGGTGGAATGGAAAAGACGAAAACAGACTTGAATTGAAATAAAAATTAGTAGTAACAACTATATATAAAATTACAGAATTTTCAGAAAAAATTGTGCATGATTCCCAGTCGGATGATTGCACAATTTTTCTATGTGCCGGAAAATGGGAAAGCTTTGTAAACTTACAAAAAGTCGAAAATCACAAGATATGTAAATTATAAAGCAGTCATATACTAAATATATGGGCTGAAAAATGATTTACATAAAATCAGGATATTTTAAATTTAAAAAACAAAAAAGCCAAAAAATTCACAAAAAATGCTGGCATTTTTTGTGGAAATGTATTAAAATTGTTTACATAATGATTCGATGTAGTATATGGGGAAGTAAGGTTATTGAATTAGAGAGGGAGCATAAACTATGATTTCAAATCAGATATTGCAAAATACAATCGATGGGCTAAAGGGGATTTCTGGTGTCGATTTTATTGTTTTAGATACAGATGGTAATGAAGTCGCAGAGACGACTAAAGAAGATTTTGATTATGCTTCGGAGGTAGTGGAATTTGTAAAATCGCCTGCCGACAGTCAGGAATTTTCAAAATACTTATTTTTTAAAATATATGATGATCAGGCTCCGGAATATGTTCTGGTGGTTGTGGGCTCTGGTGACAATTCTTATCTGGTTGGTAAGATGGCAGCATTTCAGATGCAGGGATTGATGGTTGCTTATAAAGAGCGGTTTGATAAAGACAACTTTATTAAAAATCTGCTTTTGGATAATCTCCTGCTGGTGGATATTTACAGTAGATCCCAAAAATTACATATTCCAATGGAAGCAAAAAGGACGGTTATGATTATTGAACCGATTGAAGGAAAAGAAAGCGGTTTAAATGAAACTGTCAGAGCTTGTTTTCCTGCTACCGGTAAAGATTTTGTGGCGGCGGTTGATGAAAACAGTGTGGTTATTGTAAAAGAAATTGCAGGAAATGATTTCAAAGCTGATATTGAAAAGGCGGCTTTGATGATAAAAAATCATCTGGAGAAAGAGGGCATTTCCAGAGTCCATGTTGCATATGGTAATATTGTGAATGAATTAAAAGAGGTAAGCCGTTCTTACAAAGAAGCCAAGATGGCCATGGATGTCGGAAAGATTTTCTTTGAGGAGCGCTGTGTGATTGCGTATAGTGAGTTGGGAATTGGGCGTTTGATTTATCAGCTTCCCATCCCGCTTTGTAAAATGTTTATCAATGAGATTTTTGGCGGACGCAATCCGGACGATTTTGATGAAGAAACGATTACAACTATTCACAAATTTTTTGAAAATAGTCTGAATGTATCGGAAACATCCCGTCAGCTGTTTATTCACCGGAATACTTTGGTTTACCGTTTGGATAAGCTTCAAAAGAGCACCGGTCTTGATTTGAGAGTGTTTGAAGATGCTATCACTTTTAAAATTGCATTGATGGTTGTAAAATACATGAAATATATGGAAAGTTTTAATTATTAATGATGCCGGGGGCAAAGGGTCATGCTTTTCATGATCGCATAGCACAAAGTGCGTAGTAATCCGTTGGTATCAATGAGTCAAAACACCCTTACGTATAGAGTATTAACTTTTTTGGTTGTGTGAAATGGGATTTGTGATAAAAACAACATATTCGTTAGAAACACAATCGTAAAAAGGTATTTAAAGAAAAGATAGTAAAAACCAAAAGAAAGCAGGTAAACAAAATGATTACATTAGATCATGTGAGTAAGTCCTATTCGACCGGAGCACCGGCATTAAATGATGTCAGTATCCATATTGAACCGGGTGAATTTGTATTTATTGTCGGAGACAGTGGCTCCGGTAAGTCTACATTGATCAAATTATTACTAAGAGAATTGTTGCCAACCTCCGGTACCATTACGGTAAATGGAACCAACGTTGGAAAGCTAAAACATAGACAAATTCCGAAATTCCGTAGAAAAATCGGAGTTGTTTTCCAGGATTTCCGCCTTTTGATGGATCGAAATGTGTATGAAAATGTTGCATTTGCCCAGAGAGTTGTGCAGGTGCCCAATAAACAGATCCGGAGAAATGTGCCCTCTATTTTGGCTGTAGTTGGACTTGCAGGAAAATACAAGGCAAGACCGAAACAGTTATCCGGTGGTGAACAGCAGCGTGTTGCGGTTGCAAGGGCATTGGTGAATGAGCCGCCGATTTTATTGGCAGACGAGCCAACCGGTAACTTAGATCCCAAGAATTCTCAGGAAATTATGAAACTTCTGGAAGAAATTAATGAAAAAGGTACAACCGTATTGGTTGTTACACATAATAGAGAAATTGTAAATGCAATGAAAAAAAGGGTCATTACAATGAGTCAGGGAGTCGTTGTAAGTGATCAGAAAGAAGGCTCTTACATCGATGAGATTTAGTACATTAATATATACGATAAAACAAGGTTTTACAAATATCATACGTAATAAATGGTATTCCCTGGCATCCATTGCTACCATTAGTGCGTGTTTGTTTTTGTTTGGTATTTTTTATTCTGTTGTAGCCAATTTTCAGTATATTTTGAAAACTGCGCAAAACGGTGTGGCAGTAACCGTATTCTTTGATGAAGGTATCAGTGAAGAGAGAATTGCACAGATTGGCAATGAAATATCGCAGAGAAGCGAAGTGGATCATATCAATTATATTTCTGCAGATGAAGCATGGAATAGCTTTAAAGATGAATATTTAGGTGAATATGCGGATGGTTTTACGGAAAATCCGCTTGCTGATTCTGCCAATTATGAGATTTATATCAAAGATGTATCCATGCAGGCAAATTTGGTTTCCTATTTGGAAGGTGTAGAGGGAATCCGAATGGTAAATCAATCTGAGATCACGGCAAACACTCTGGATGGCATCAATCGCCTGGTTGGATATGTTGCAATCGGAATTATTGTCCTGTTGTTGTTTGTTTCTGTCTTTTTGATCGGAAATACAGTTACCATCGGTATTTCTGTCCGTAAAGAAGAAATCAATATTATGAAATATATTGGGGCGACCGATTTCTTTGTCAGATTTCCATTCGTGATAGAGGGTATGATTATCGGATTAATCGGTTCGGTTGTACCATTGGGAGTTGTCTATTTGATTTACAACAATGTAATTGGTTTTGTGCTGAATAAATTCACTGTATTAAGCTCAATTCTGCAATTCCTTCCAGTACAGGAGGTTTTCCATGTATTATTGCCGATTTCACTTGTAATCGGTGTTGGTATTGGTTTTGTCGGAAGTTTTATTACGGTAAGAAAACATATTCGGGTTTAGTGTTAAGGAGATACAACGGTTATGAAAAACATTTGGAAAACGGTGAGTGTTTTGCTCTGTACGGTTCTTTTGATATCTGCTCCGGCGCAGGTTTGCGCAACGGAAAAAACAGCAGCTGACTACAAAGAAGAGATTCGGGAAAAGAAAGAACAGGCAGAAGAACACAAACAGGAAATGAGGGCTTCTGAGTCCAAAGTCGATATGATGGAGGAAGCTGTTGCTGGATTAAACAGTGAAAAAAAGGAACTGCAGGTTGCAAAGAATGAGCTGAGTGCAACCGTAGAAGCACTGGATGCGCAATTAACCAATGTTCAGGAAGTGCTGGTTGAATTAGGAGAAGATATTGATAGAAAAACCAAGCAGGTTGAAAATATCAAAAACAGACTGCGGGAAGCAGAAGCTAACCAGGATGAACAATATGCATCTATGAAGCAGCGCATCAAATTTATGTATGAAAAAGGTGATACTGCTTATATTACTATGGTATTTGGAGCTCAAAATCTGACTGACATGCTGAATAAGGCCGAATACATTGAAGAAGTGTCCGCTTATGACAGACAGCTTTTAAATGAATATACGGAGACAAAATACCGTGTTATCAATTTAAAAGATAAACTGGAGGTGGAACAGGCTTCTTTATTGGAAACGCAGGAACAGGCTGAGATACAGGAATATCAGATGTCAATGCTGATCGACCAGAAAAATGGTGAAATCGAAAAGTATGAATCGGAAATCAGCACAAAAGAAGATGCGATTAAAGAATATGAAGCAATGATTGCATCACAGAATGCAACAATCGCAGCTTTGGAAGCAAGTATTTTGCAGGCTGAAAGAGAAGCGGATGCTTTGCAAAAAGAATTGGAAGAATCAGGATTGTCTGATAATGATATAGATAGTAGTTCTTCTTCTAAACCGGTAACGACGCAGCAGGTTTTTTCGGGACCGTTCTGTATGCCGGCACCATCTTATACCAGAGTATCAGATGATTACGGCAATCGTATTCACCCGATTTTGGGTGTGAAACAGTTCCACAACGGAATAGATTTTGCTGCACCCGGCGGTAGTCCGATTTTAGCAGCACAAAGTGGAACCGTTATTGCAGCAGCTTATAGCTCTACTATGGGAAATTATATTATGATTAATCATGGCGGTGGCGTGATTACGATTTATATGCATGCATCTGCTTTGTATGTTTCAGCGGGACAGACGGTGACCAAAGGTCAGAAGATTGCAGCGGTTGGAACAACCGGTCGATCTACGGGAAATCATTTGCATTTTTCAGTTCGTGTAAATGGAAGCTATGTAAGTCCTTGGAGTTATTTATAAGTTAGAAGGTAATGATTTTGGAAGAACAGGTTCAATTACAGCAGTCACAAAATGCAGATATCAAATCGAAACCGAAAAAGCGTGTTGGATTCTTTTTCCTGGGAGTGCTTGTGGGAACAATCATAACCGGAACGATTGCGTGCATTATAATTTTGCAGCAGTCAAAAACCACCATATCTTATGAGGACTCGGAATCGGTTATTAATGCGTCGACGATTTCTAAATTACAAAAACTGGAAGAAGGTATTGATACCTATTATCTCAACGATTCCGAACAGGAAGAGCTTCAAAACAGTCTTTATCATGGATTAGTAGAGGGGCTTGGAGATCCATACTCTACTTACTATTCTCCGGAGGAGTTGGAGGATATCATAGAATCCACGCAGGGAATCTATTTTGGAATAGGTGCTTATATTGGTTATGATACAGACCGTGATTATTGCAAAATTGCCAAATGCATGGACAATTCTCCGGCTAAAGAAGTCGGATTGTTGCCGGATGATATCATTGTTGAAGTAGACGGCAAGGATATGTATAAGGTTCAAACCAGTGAAATTGTGACGTACATTAAGGGGCCTGAAAAGACCACTGTAGAACTTACCATCTATCGGGAAGGCGAACTTGATTATCTGCATTTTACAGTGGAAAGACGTAAAATAGAAACACCCACAGTGGCATATAATATGGATGATGATGGTATTGCCTATATCCAGATTGCAGAATTCGATGAAGTGACCTCGGGACAGTTTGAGGATTATCTGGAGCAGGCGCGAAATGACGGCATGAAAGGTCTTGTTATTGACCTTAGAGACAATCCGGGCGGAAGTCTTTCTACGGTTGTAGAGATTGCCAATCAGATTTTACCCAAAGGTTTAGTCGTTTATACCGAAGACCGGGATGGTAATCGTAAAGAATACGAGTGTGACGGGAAGCATGAGATAGAGGTTCCGCTTGTTGTGTTAGTCAATGGTAACAGTGCCAGCGCATCCGAAATCTTGGCAGGGGCAATAAAGGATTATGGAGTTGGTACGATTTTAGGTACAACAACCTTTGGAAAAGGTATTGTACAAAAGATTTTCTCGTTATCAGACGGTTCGGCATTGAAACTGACAATCAGCCATTACTATACGCCTAAAGGGAATGACATTCATGGTGTTGGTATTGAACCGGATGAGGAATTGGAATTAGATAAGGAAGCTTATCTGGAAGATGGAGCGGATAATCAGTTAGACCGTGCGAAAGAGATTTTAAAAGATAAAATCCGGTAAGCCGGCATAAATGTGATTTTTTATGACAGTGTGGGGTGTCTGCGGATTGCGAGAATTGTGTTCGATGAAGCAATCTATATACATCATAAGTAAGAAAAATATTATAAACCCGGAGTAAAATATGAGCAAAAAACAGGCCTATTTATTAACTGCATACAAGGATTTTGATGCAGTGTATGAACTGGCCTCTTTTTTGTGTAAAGAAGACGATGTCTATATTCATGTAGATAAAAAAAGCGTACAGCTTTCTGAACCGGAATTGGAAAAGCTCAACGCACTTGCTAACTGTGTGGCATATAAAGAGTATGACATTGCATGGGGCGGTTACAATCATGTAAAGGCTTTACTGTCTTTGATGAAAAGAGCGGTAAAGAATCCGGATGTTTCCTACATCCATATGCTGACAGGTGAAGACTATTTGCTTAAGTCCCCTTCTAAAATCCATGAGCAGTTCATAGAGGATGAACATATTTATCTGAGTTATATTGCGGAACGTGATTTTAATGAAGCTGTAAAAAAACGCTATTACTATTACAATTTTTTTCAGGATAAAAATGTAAAAAATAAAATTCTATGGCTGATTCAGGATTTTACGGTTTTGCTGCAAAAAAAAATCGGAATTAAGCGTAAAGGGCTTGGAGAATTTGATGAAATCTTTAAAGGACTGGTCTATATATCCATGCCGGTTGCGGCAGCAAAGGATATTCTCACCTACCTGACAAGCCATCCGGACTATGAAAAAGATCTGTACCGGTGTCAGCTACCGGAGGAGTTTTTCTTCCATACCCTGCTTTTAAATGATGAATTCTGTGGTGGAAAATGGAAAAGCCACATCATTGACAGAGAGCTTCGATATATGAACTGGGAACGTGGAGATGGCGGAAGCCCGGTGTATTTGGAAGCTTCTGACTTTGAAGAGTTAGCAAAGAGTAACTGTGTATTTGCCAGAAAGTTCCATGGAAAAGAATCAGCAAAGTTAAAAGAACGCATCCGGAATGAATTGTGGAATACATGAAAATGCGAATATATTGTGCTTGTAGACCG
>JAEDFR010000014.1 GCA_016297945.1 Lachnospiraceae bacterium
CGGAAAATGTGCAGGCCGGAGACGGAACATTTAAATTTATTCTGGCAAGTAATATTGAAGAACAGGATTTGCAGGTTCGTTTAAGCACCATGATGCAGGAAATCACACAGCAGGGTGACAGGATTTCCAAGAAAATGGATGTTCGGGATATGAAAAAGTATCGGGCGTTGATTAAAGACTTTATGAATGAGATTGTAAATCGCAGTCATAAGTTTTCCAGAGAGAATTTTTTAGATAAAAAGGGACGTCATCGCGTTTACGGCATTATTCGTCAAGTGGATGATACCCTCGATGA
This sequence comes from Lachnospiraceae bacterium, assembly GCA_016297945.1. Taxonomy (GTDB): domain Bacteria; phylum Bacillota; class Clostridia; order Lachnospirales; family Lachnospiraceae; genus UBA2882. The sequence goes on from JAEDFR010000014.1 coordinate 296, forward strand.
ACTGGCAAGAGAGCTTGTCAAGGATGAAAAAGACCATATAGCGATTTTAAGTCGAATTGACGAAATCAGAGGATTGCTTTTAGATATTTTTACGTAGAAGAGAAGGTGAAAAGATGGCAACATTTCAAGATATTATAGGACAGGAGCAAATCGTTGAGCATTTAAAGACCGCTGTAAAAACAGATCAGGTAAATCATGCTTATGTTATTCAGGGAGAACGAAGCAGCGGCAAGGAATTTATTGCCAAGGTTTTTGCAGAGGCATTGCAGTGCGAAAATCAAAAGGACGGAGATGCTTGTGGCGAATGTCATTCCTGTAAACAGGCAGAAGGTGGAAACCAGCCTGATATTATTAAGGTAACACATGAAAAGCCCAATACCATTGGAGTAGAAGACATCCGTAAGATTACCCAGGATGTGGTCATTAAGCCTTATAGCAGCAAAAGAAAAATCTATATTATTAATGAAGCGGAAAAGATGACGGTTCAGGCGCAGAATGCCTTGTTAAAAACCTTAGAGGAGCCCCCGTCATACGCAGTGATTATTTTATTGACAACCAATGTGGATGCATTGCTGCAGACCATTCAGAGCCGGTGCATCCTGCTTACCATGAAACCGGTAAGGGACGAACTGGTAAAAAAATATCTGATGCAGGATGTAAAGGTTCCTGATTATAAAGCGGATGTTTGCGTTGCGTTTGCAAGGGGAAATGTCGGACGTGCAAAGGCATTGGCATCCAGTGAGGAATTTGACAATATCAAGCATGATGCGGTAGCATTGTTAAAGTATATTCGTGATATGGAAATCTCAGATATTCTGACAGCAATTAAAAAGATTTCCGAATATAAACTCGAAATTGATGATTATCTGGATATTATGGCAGTCTGGTACCGTGATGTGCTTTTATTTAAAGCAACCAACGATATCAATCATCTGATTTTCAGAGATGAATTGCCTTATATCAAAAAAACGGCTGATCAAAGTACGTATGAGGGAATTGAAATTATTATCGATGCTTTGGAAACAGCCAAATCAAGACTGAAAGCAAATGTTAATTTTGATCTTACGATGGAATTATTGCTCTTAACGATGAAGGAGAATTAATATGCAAAAAATAATTGGAGTGCGTTTTCGTACTGCGGGAAAAGTCTATTTTTTTAATCCCAAGGAATTATTTATAAAAAAAGGTGACCACGTCATTGTTGAAACTGCGCGTGGATTGGAATACGGAACTGTAGTCAGCGGAGTTCAGGAGATGGAGGATGAAAAGATTGCACAGCCCCTAAAACCTGTTTTACGTGTAGCAACAGCTTATGATGAAAGGCAGCAGGCAGAAAATGTTGAAAAGGAAAAAGAAGCTTTTCAAATTTGTCTGGAGAAAATTCGTAAGCATGGCTTAAAAATGAAGCTGATTGATACAGAATATACATTTGACAATAATAAAATCTTATTTTATTTCACAGCCGATGGAAGAATTGATTTCAGAGAGCTGGTAAAAGATCTGGCAGCTGTTTTTAAAACAAGGATTGAACTGCGTCAGATCGGTGTCCGGGATGAGACAAAGATTTTGGGAGGTATCGGCATTTGCGGAAGACCTTTGTGCTGTCATACATTTTTATCGGAGTTTGCACCTGTTTCCATCAAAATGGCAAAGGAACAGAATTTGTCTCTAAATCCCACAAAGATATCCGGAGTTTGCGGAAGACTGATGTGTTGTCTGAAGAATGAAGAAGAAACATATGAAGAGTTAAACAGAAAGCTCCCCAATGTCGGAGATCATGTGACCACACCTGATGGAAAACGCGGTGATGTGCATAGTGTAAACGTATTGCGCCAACTGGTAAAAGTTGTTGTGGATAATGGTGATGAAAAAGATATTGTAGAATATCATGTGGATGATTTGCGCTTCAAACGTCATCATAGAAAAGAAAAAATGGATGTAAATGATGCAGAATTAAAAGAATTGGAAAAACTGGAACGTCAGGAAGGAAAGTCAAAATTAGATGACAACTAGGTTAAACGAAGGCGAAAGGCTGGATGACCTGGGACGAAAAGGATATCAGATTATTCAAAACCCCAAATTATTCTGTTTTGGTATAGATGCTGTTCTTTTGACCGGTTTTGCAAAAATTAAGCCGGGGGCAACGGTTTTGGATCTGGGAACAGGAACCGGCATTATTCCGATTTTATTAGAAGCCAAAACAGAGGCTTTGCATCTGACCGGCCTTGAGATACAAAAAGAAAGTGCTGATATGGCTTATCGAAGTGTTTTACACAATAAGCTGGAGCATAAAATTGATATTGTACAAGGAGATATCAAGGAGGCTTCTTCTATTTTTCCTAAAGGAAACTTTGATGTTGTCACCTGCAATCCGCCTTATATGATTGGAGCTCATGGGCTTACCGGAGAAAATGAGCAAAAAACCATTGCCAGACATGAGGTATTGTGTTCTTTTGAAGATGTTGCCAGAGAAGCCTCAGCCTTGTTGAAACCGGGAGGAACCTTTTATCTGGTTCACAGGCCTTTTCGGCTTGTAGAGCTATTTGGCACCATGACAAGATATCAGTTAGAACCCAAACGGATGAAAATGGTTCATCCATATGTGGATAAAGAGCCGAACATGGTTTTAATTGAAGCAAAAAAGGGAGGAAAATCCCGGATAGAAATAGAAGCGCCTCTGATTGTGTATCAGAGTCCCGGCGTTTATACAGATGAAATATATGATATTTATAAACCGCCGGAATATGACGACCGCATAAAAGCAGATTAGGAAATAAGATGAGTGGAATTTTATATTTATGTGCGACTCCCATCGGAAATCTGAAAGATATGACACCCCGGGTAAGGGAGACGCTAGAGCAGGTGGATTTAATTGCAGCTGAGGATACCAGAAACAGTATAAAGCTGTTGAATCATTTTGGAATCCGTACGCCTATGACCAGTTATCATGAATATAATAAAGTAGATAAAGCCAAAACCTTGATTGCGAAGCTCCATCAGGGACAGAATATTGCGCTTATTACAGATGCCGGAACTCCGGCTATCTCTGACCCTGGTGAAGTTCTGGTAGCAATGTGCATGGAACAAGGCATAAAAGTGACAAGTTTGCCGGGACCGGTTGCTTGTATTACAGCACTGACACTTTCCGGATTACCAACCAGAAGGTTTTGTTTTGAAGGATTTTTGCCTTCTGAAAAAAAGGAACGAAGCTTGATTTTAGAAGAACTTTCGCAGGAATCCCGGACCATAATTTTGTATGAAGCCCCGCATCATTTAAAAAAGACGTTAAAAGAGCTTTTGGATGTGCTTGGAAATCGTAGGATTACGCTGTGTCGCGAGTTAACCAAAAAATATGAAGATGTCATGCCGATGTCATTAACCGAGGCAGTTTCTTATTATGAAAAGGAAGATCCCAGAGGAGAATATGTTCTTGTATTGGAGGGAAAAAGCCTGAACGATAAGAAAAAAGAAAAACAGACGGACTGGCAGACGGTTTCCATTGAAGAACATATGACCATGTATGAGCAAAACGGCATGGAACGAAAAGAGGCCATGAAGGCTGTCGCCAAGGACAGAGGAATTTCAAAACGGGAAGTTTACAAATATCTTCTAAAAGATATTGACAAGGAAGATAGTTGATAATATACTTTCGATAGTCAAAGCAAATATTTGATGATAATAATAAAGGAGAAGTGAACATGTTAGAAAGAGTTATTGAAATCATTGTTGAACAGCTTAGTGTTGATGGAGCGTCTATTACAGAAGAGACTTCTTTTAAAGATGATTTGGGAGCAGATTCTTTAGACTTGTATGAATTGGTTATGGCTTTTGAAGAAGAGTACGGAGTAGAAATTCCTCCGGAAGATTTAGATGGATTGACAACTGTCGGAGCTGTAATTGAATATATGAAGAGCAAAGGCGTAGAGGCATAAGATGTCAGTATTATCAACAAAAGAGATTTTAGAAATTATTCCACACAGACACCCGTTTATGCTGATTGACACCATCGAGGAATTAGAGCCGGGTGTGAAAGCAATTGGCAAGAAATGCGTATCCTTCAATGAACTATTTTTTGCGGGTCATTTTCCTACAGAGCCTGTTATGCCCGGGGTATTGATTATTGAAGCACTGGCACAGGTTGGAGCAGTTGCAATTTTGAGTATGCCTGAAAACAAAGGCAAGATTGCTTATTTTGGAGGCATAAAAGAAGCGCGTTTTAAAGGAATGGTAAAACCCGGAGATGTCCTGATGCTGGAGACAGAAATTATTCGTGTCAAAGGGCCTGTCGGTGTTGGAAAAGCAAATGCTTATGTTGACGGAAAGCTTGTCTGCAAAGCTGAACTGACATTTGCGTTGGGTAACTGAGAATTCCTAGCATGTATAAAAACCGGATGTGATTTCACATCCGGTTTTATTGTTTTTAAGCATTAGCCAAAGCACAAAGCTCATCTAGCATTTTGGGCAATTCTGTTTCCATATTCTCGTCTGAAAATTGACAAGTGCCGACTTTTTTGTGACCGCCGCCACCGTATTTGAGCATCAGACTACCGACATTGACATTGCTGGTCTTATTTAAAATGCTGTAACCTACGGCAGCAGAGCATCCGACACCACCTTTTCCGCTGACAATCCATGCAGAAATATTCTGATCAGGATACAGACTATAAATCATAAAACGATTGCCGGTGTAAATCGGATCAATACCTCTTAAGTCTGTAACGATAACATTACCTTTTACCCAGCTGTATGTATGAACCATTGTTTTGAATTTTTCTGTTTGCTCATTGTAAATCTCAATACGTTCCTGAATATCGGGAAGCGCCAAGATTTCATCTGTTGTCATGGTACGGCAGGCATCAATCAGTTTTTCCATCAACTGATAATTGGAAATGGTAAAGTTGCGGAAACGACCTAAACCGGTACGGGGATCCATTAAGAAACCGATTAAAATCCATCCTTTAGGATTTTGAACTTCGTCAATGGTCAAGTCTCCCGAATCCACTTTATCTACAGCTACCATCATATCATCGAACTGAGGAAAACGATCACGTCCTCCGTAATATTCATAAATAATTCTTGCACAAGAAGGAGTGATACGACTTTCTCCTTTGTATTTACCTTCTAAAGCAAGTCTTTCATGCTCGCTGGAATGATGATCGAACCAAAGACCGCATCCTTCAACAAAGGGAACATTGGCAAGACAGTCATTTTCTGTTACTTCTACCAGTCCATCCTGCAAATCCTTTGGATGTGCGAATTTCCAGCTGTCAATAATGCCGGCTTCTTTTAACAGAGCGCCGCATGCAAGTCCGTCAAAATCTGAACGTGTAATTAACCTCATAAGTGAAACTCCTTCTCTTTTATACAAATCTATCATTTGGGGACAATCCCCCCCCCATACTCATGATTAATACTATTATAGACAATTATATCTGTTTTTTCAATATTCTGTTTTCTTAAAAAGCATGTAGTTTACTATTTTTTAAAATATAAAAAGGATATTTTTAAAAAGAAAATCCATATCCATATATTAAAGAAAAAAACTGTTTAGGAAAAAGTAATAAATCAAGGCTTTCTATCATAGTTTATTGATAAACATAATACTCAGAAACGGACATAAAATATGCTGAATTATATCTGGGCATTTATGATTTTAATCGGAATTGGATATGGTGCATTTTGCGGAAATATGGCAGAGATATCGGGCGGTGTCATTGATTCGGCAAAAGAGGCGGTGGAATTATGCATTACAATGCTGGGAATTGTGGGTTTTTGGACCGGACTGATGGAAGTAGCCAAAGAATCGGGGCTGGTAGGTGGTTTGACAAAACTTTTAACTCCGATATTACGTTTTCTATTTCCGAGAATCCCCAAAGAACATAAAGCTTTTCAATATATTTCCGTCAATTTTATTGCCAATATTCTGGGATTGGGATGGGCGGCCACACCTGCCGGACTAAAAGCGATGGAAGAGCTGGCGGCGCTGAAAAGGGAAGGGGAGAAAAACAAAAATGGACAATTGCAGGATAAGATATACAATTATAAAAATAGTCACGGCATAAAGCAAAAAATAGATGAACAAAAAGACACACATCCGGATATTGCCAGTAATGAAATGTGTATATTTTTGATTATGAATATTTCTTCTCTTCAGTTAATTCCGGTTAATATCATTGCCTATCGAAGCCAGTACGGAAGTAGAAATCCCGCGGTGATTATCGTGCCGGCAATTCTTGCGACCTTGATCAGTACATTGACGGCAGTCATTTTTTGTAAAATTATGGATATGGGTAAAAGAGAATGAGAGTATTGGCAAATCTATCAAATTTAATGATTCCGGTTTTTATTTTTTATATTGTGGCTTATGGTTTTGCGGCCAAAACGCCGGTTTATGATGTTTTCATCAAAGGGGTAAAAGAAGGATTGAAAACGGTTGTAGGAATTGTGCCTACCCTGATTGGACTAATGATTGCGGTAGGAATTTTACGGGCTTCGGGTGTTTTGGAATTTGTGGGCAAACTTTTGGGGAATTTTACCGATCCGATTGGATTTCCGGGTGCTCTGGTTCCGCTAACGTTTGTAAAAATGTTTTCTTCTTCTGCAGCAACCGGGCTGGTATTGGATATCTTTAAACAATATGGTCCGGATTCAAAAATTGGTTTAATGACATCTTTGATGATGAGTTCGACGGAAACGATTTTTTATACCATGTCGGTTTATTTTATGGTCGCAAAAGTACAAAAAGTGCGATTTACATTAAGTGGTGCGTTGCTGGCAACATTAGCCGGAACAATAGCCAGTGTGATTTTGGCGCAGAGTACTTATTCTTTACTTTTTTGAATTTGAAACATATAATATTTTTGTTATGGAGAATTTACTTTTTTCGCTCAATGCAACTATTCCGGTCTTTTTAACCATGCTGATAGGTTATCTGCTGAAACAGACCGGACTTTTGGACGAGCCTTTTGTAAAGACATTAAACAAATTTAATTTTCGAGTCACCTTGCCGGCCATGCTTTTTGAAGATCTGCTTCATTCAGATTTTTCATCGGTATGGGATGGCAGGTATGTTTTATTCTGTTTTCTTGTAACGGCAATCAGTATTCTTTCGATGTGGATGTTAAGCATTATCTTTTTAAAGGATAAAGATTTAGTCGGAGAGTTTACGCAGGCCTGCTATCGGAGCAGTGCGGCGGTTTTAGGCCTTGCCTTTATTCAGAATATCTATGGGACATCTCAGATGGCACCGCTTATGATTATCGGAACGGTGCCACTTTATAATGTCATGGCTGTTGTGATTTTGTCTTTTACGGGCCCCAGTGAGCATCATCTGTCAAAAGATCGTCTCAAAAAATCATTGGCAGATATTGCAAAGAATCCCATTATTATCAGCATTTTTATAGGAATGTTTGCATCCGTTCTGCATATAGAACTGCCTTTTATTCTGAACAAAACGCTTCACAATTTTTCCGTTTTGGCATCTCCGCTTGCTTTAATCGGATTGGGAGCGGGATTTGAAGGAAGAAAAGCAATCAAAAAAATCAAACCGACCATTATCTGTACGATGATAAAATTATTTGTCTGGCCGGCACTTTTTCTTCCGATCGCATGTTATATGGGATTTGGAGGAGAAAAAATGGTTGCGATTTTAGTGATGCTCGGATCGGCAACCACACCAAGCTGTTATATTATGGCAAAAAATATGGGGCATGAAGGTGTACTGACATCGAGTACTGTGGTTTGTACGACATTGTTTAGTGCGGTCAGTCTGACTTTGTGGTTATTTTTGTTAAAAAATTTTGGTGTTATATAAAAAGAAAATATAATGTGGCAACACGAAACCTGTGAGAAAAATAGCAATTTTTTAGAGCTAAACAATTGTAAAAAACAAACAGAGAAATATAAGTTTGAAAACTAAGGAAAAAGAGAGTGATTGAAATGATGTTAAAAGATGATATTCGAATTAAAAGAGTAATTGTACATATTTTGGATTCTTCTGTCGGTATGCCGGTACTATCGGACAGCGAATTGGAATTTGGATCTGACCTTGCTGAGTTTTTGAGAGAGCATATCTATAAAATCGTATCCGGAGATGACTGTAAGAGCTGTCAGTTTTATAAAGAAGAATCCGAAGTATATAAAATGCTAATCCAATATGATGAAGAATACTTTATTGATATTAGTAAAGATATGGCAAATTATTTATATCAGATTATGAACAGCAATATAGATATTCCGCCTGCTGATTTAATGGTAGTGCGATTTGACGCAAAAGACGAATCCTATCTTGCGTTACTCAAGATGAATTATAAAGAGTTTTATACACATAGAACACAGTCGGTGGAAGAAAAAAATGAAAACCAGATCATTAAGTATAAATCTATTCTTCCTACGGAAAGCCAGCGCCTTCAGGAAGCTGCCATTATTCAGTTAAAAGATCTGAATGTCTATGCCATCGAGAAAAAATATGATGTGAACGGAGAAAAGACCAATTACTTTACCTATTTGTTTTTGAAATGTTCCGGAAAGCTGTCACCCAAATCCAAGCTTTCCATTGTTAGCCGTGCCGTAGAGAGTGTGCAGAATGGGTATTATGATGAAAGCTGTCAGTTTGAGGCCAATATGAAAGCTAAAAATATTATCCATGAGGAGTTAGAGGAAAACGGAGGATTTACGGTAGAACATATTGCAGAAAAAATTTTTGAAGAAAAACCGGATTTAAAGCATGAATTCCAGGAAAAAATGGAAAAATACGATATGGTTCATGAGGAGATTAAACCACAGAGCGAAAAAACGGTCCGCAAATACGAGACGCAGGTTTTAAAGACCGATTCCGGTATTGAAATAAAAATACCCATGAAGGAATACAACGATCCTTCCAGCGTGGAATTTATTACCGAAAGCGACGGAAGTGTTTCGGTTTTAATCAAAAACATCGGATGCCTGAAGGCAAAAATCTGATATTTTGACCTTTGTTTCTGATTTGTATCCCCGCCGCCATGGGAACTGCGCATATATTGTACTTTTGACCTTAGTTGCAGACTTATTTCTCTGCCAACGTTTCTCACTTTTTATTATTCGCAACTTTGGGGACATGGCAAGTCGTCCAAACAGAAAATTATATATCTTTGGCCGCCGGCTTTTACGAGGTTTTGTGACTTTCTTAGCGGCATGGCGAACAAAAAAGGAATGCCCGGTTTCAACTGTCTGAAGACGAAGTCTGAGTTTTGAAACCGGGCATTTAATAAATACTTTGTGAGCATGCCGCTTAGAAAGTCTAGAAACCGAAGTACGAGGCGGCAAAGATATATATTTCTGTAAGGACGACTTGCATCCCGCAAAGATTGCGAAATTTGTGAGAAACGTGGCAGAGCGTCTGCAAAATCGGTCTGCAAGTACAATATATGCGCAGTTCCCATGGCGGCGGAGATACTATGGGGTTTCTGCCTTGATTGCGTTTTTTAAGGAGAAGAAGTCGACAGGACCGTATTTTAGCAGGGTGGCATGGAAAGCCTGATCGTTGTAGCGCTCTCCCCAGACGTCTTTGGCAAGATTTTTGCATTCCAGAATTTTGAGATATCCGCCAAAATATTTGATATATGTTGCCGGTTCGGTGGCAATATAGTTATAGATATTGGCAATATTCTGTTCGTCCGTTATACCGAGACGATGTAAAAATGGTGCGATATCATCGCATCCGGCCCCTTCATAATGAATCATAATGTCCAAAATAGAAAAGAGATTTAAACAAATTCGTCTCTGATACATCAAATAATCGTAGTAATATGATGACTGATCGTTTAAAGCCAGTCTGGCAGCAGCCTGCTTGGCATAATCGTACGAAAGAAACTCTATATAGGTTGCATAGCCTTCTAAATATCCGCCATAACAGGTAATGCCGGATAGGGAAGGGAGATTGTAAGAAGACAATGCGTGGGCACAAGTGACCGATTGATACAGATGTCCGGGAAAACCTTCGTGAGCCAGGGTTGTAAACAAGGATACCCCCTCCGGTGTTTGCGCATGATTAATATATATCACATTGTGAGTAGTATCATCAGCAGGAGGAGTAAAATAGTAGGCGGGATTGGTATAGCTTTCCATCATGGAATCGACACTTTTAATTTCATAAGGATAATCATTTATATTCAAAGTACCGAAATCTTCTCCCATCAGCTGCTGTAACATACTGACACACTCTTCGGGGCTTAAGGAAAGCAGTGGATCGTACTGCTCCTCATTTCCCATGATGTCGATAAAATAGTCGGTATGACTTTGCAATAATGCATTCAGTTCCACATAATCTGCCTGTAGTTGTCTGCAAAAAGCATTTTTTAATGCTGTTATCGGCAGGTCTTCTCCCAAAACGGAGCAGACCAGAGTCTCATAATACTGTTTTCCGTCCGGACAGTAACAAAGTCCCTTTGGGGTCGATTTATCTCCTGCTTTCAATAAAGTCAGAGCATCTCCCGTTTTCTGATATGCCGGAAAAACAACGGTTTTAATCAGACGTTCGTTTTCGTTTAGATAATAGGCATACTCTTTTTTGGTAATTTTTCGTTTTTTATATAATTCCTTCAACCTTGCTTCAAAGGTTGTCAGATAGATGTTTTCAGAATCCGGCATATTGCAGAAATCATCGAATGTTTTGATAACACAGTCTGTTGCAAAATCACTCATAAACAATCCGGCAGCTGCTTTTTCCATTTCATATTGACACAATCCTTCCAGATATTCGGGAAGCAGAGATAGAATTTGCAGATAGTTTTTTACATCTTCTTCTTTTTCAAACGAATATTCGGTCAATAATATTGGCAACTCGTTCTGAATTCCGCTATAGGGGGTAAATGGTTCTTCAAAATAAGAAAAAGAAGATAATTGTATATTGTGTTTTAATGAAAACATTAATGAATGACATATTGTTGTTTTGGACAGACTATGAGTACTATGGGAAAAATCCAGATGATACAATGTATCAAAATCTTCTTTGTCTTTTTCTATACAAAGGGCTGTCTGTGCTTTGTCATATACAGGCAGGCGAATCTCTTTGGAAAGACCGGCTTTGTCCGGATAGCGATAGGTAAAGTGAGCGAGAAGAGAATTTTCTTCAGACTGGGAAAGCAGGCGGTTTTGTGCAATCTGGCGGAGTGTTCTTATAGGATACTCTACCTTATAAATCATGATACAGGAGAAGCTGCAAACAATTGCCAAAAGAATTACCCAAATCAGGGTAGCTTTTTTTTTCATGGAAATCACCAGAGAGATTGATACATAGTATGTTTATGTCAGACCAGGGAAAAAAATGCTCCATGAGAGAAAAATAGATGATGAAACCTCGCATGCAAAGCCCGTGTTTATTTGACACAAAAAGCATGATGTGTTAGTCTGAAACGTGAGAAAATATTCGTTTTCTACCCATTTCAAAGATAGAAACAACAGTGTCAAAGTCTTGTAAAACTTTTGATGGATTCGGAAGATTATTAGGGAGAAAATGTTACTATAGGAGGAGTAAAGCTGATGAATAAAGGAAAGTATTATATTACGACAGCAATTGCCTATACATCCGGTAAACCGCATATCGGAAACAGTTATGAAATTGTATTGGCAGATAGTATTGCCCGTTTTAAAAGAAAAGACGGATATGATGTCTTTTTCCAGACGGGAACGGATGAGCACGGCCAGAAAATCGAATTGAAGGCCGAAGAAGCAGGGATTACCCCCAAGGAATTTGTCGATCAAGTTGCGGGTCAGATTCGTGATATTTGTGATATGTTAAATACTTCTTATGATAAATTTATCCGTACGACGGATGTGCCTCATGAAAAACAGGTACAAAAGATTTTTAAGAGATTGTATGATCAAGGTGACATTTATAAAGGTGCATATGAAGGTCTTTATTGTACTCCCTGTGAATCGTTTTGGACCGAATCACAGTTGGTAGACGGAAAATGTCCCGACTGCGGACGTGAAGTAAAACCGGCCAAAGAGGAAGCATACTTCTTTAAAATGAGTAAATATGCGGACCGTTTGATTGAGCATATCAATACCCATCCGGAATTTATCCAGCCCGTAAGTCGTAAAAATGAGATGATGAATAATTTCTTATTACCGGGATTACAGGATCTTTGTGTTTCCAGAACCTCTTTCAAATGGGGAATTCCGGTAGATTTCGATGACAGACATGTCGTATATGTATGGCTGGATGCTTTGACAAACTATATTACAGGTATCGGTTATGATGCAGACGGTAACAGTTCTGAGCAGTATCAGAAATTATGGCCTGCCGATTTACATCTGATCGGAAAGGATATTATTCGTTTCCATACCATTTACTGGCCGATTTTCTTAATGGCTTTGGATGAGCCTCTTCCGAAGCAGGTATTCGGACATCCCTGGTTGTTGCAGGGCGACGGAAAAATGAGTAAATCCAAAGGAAATGTTATTTACGCAGAGGATTTGATTGATTTCTTTGGCGTGGATGCTGTCAGATATTTTGTTCTTCATGAGATGCCGTTTGAGAACGATGGTGTCATTACCTGGGAACTGATGGTGGAAAGACTGAATTCCGATCTGGCAAATACATTGGGAAATCTGGTAAACCGCACCATCTCCATGAGCAACAAATATTTTGACGGTGTGATTTCCAACAAAGGCGAAAGTGCCGATGCAGAGCAGAAAGCTTATGATGATGACTTAAAGTCTGTTGTAACAGACACCTATAAAAGAGTCTTACGTAAGATGGATGATTTGCGGGTTGCGGATGCAATTTCAGAAATTTTCACGACCTTCAAACGCTGCAACAAGTATATTGATGAGACGACACCTTGGGTGCTTGCCAAGGATGAGGCAAAAAAAGACAGACTTTCTACGGTTTTATATAATCTGGTGGAAAGTATTGTCATCGGCGCGTCTTTATTGGAGCCGTTTATGCCCGATACGGCAGCAAAGATTGCAGCACAGTTAAATACTAAGCTTCGTAGCTTTGACGATATTGAAAAATTCGGTTTGTATCCGGATGGAAATAAAGTGACGGATACTCCCGAAATCCTGTTTGCAAGACTGGATGTCAATGAAGTATTAGAAAAAGCGGAAGCGTTGTTTGCCGAAAGAAAAGCTGTAGCAGGTATTGTGGATGAACCGGAAGAAAAAACGGAAGATGTGATTGACATCGAAGCAAAACCGGAAATTGCATTTGATGATTTTGGAAAGATGCAGTTCCAGGTAGGAAAAATCATTTCCTGCGAAGCGGTACCAAAGAGCAAAAAATTGTTGTGCTCCCAGGTACAGGTGGGAAGTCAGGTTAAACAGATTGTTTCCGGAATAAAGGCTTATTATTCTCCCGAGGAAATGGTGGGAAAACAGGTTATGGTATTAGTCAATTTAAAACCTGCCAAGCTTGCGGGCGTATTATCGGAAGGAATGCTTTTATGTGCAGAAGATGCAGAGGGTAATCTTGCATTGGTGACGCCCGAAAAGCCTATGCCTGCCGGCGCCGAAATCTGTTGATGAAAAGACCTTTTGAAAGGATTGTTATGGTAAATAAAACCACACTTTCATTTCCGTCAAAAGACGGAATTCATACTATTTATGCAACAAAATGGCAATCGGATGATATTTCTCCGATTGCCATATTACAACTTATCCATGGGATGGCTGAGCACATCGGACGATATGATGAATTTGCATGCCACATGGCACAAAAAGGTTATATCGTAGTGGGAGATGATCATCTGGGGCACGGCAGAAGTGCAAAAGAATACGGTGATTATGGCTATTTTTGTGAAAAAAAAGCAGCTTCCGTTTTGGTTATGGATGAACACAGGCTAAAGGAAGTCATGCAGAAAAAAGAAAAAGAACTGCCTTATTTTATGCTTGGACACAGTATGGGATCTTTGATTTTACGAAATTATCTGATCCAATACGGACAAGAGATTGACGGTGCCATTCTTTGCGGAACACCAAATAATGGTTCTGTTAAGGTAGGAATGGCAAGAATAATTTCCGGATTGTTGAAATTATGCGGAAAAAACCGGGAAAAAAGTGCTTTCTTGGATCGTCTGGTTTTTGGCTCTTATAATAAGCGCACGGAAAAAAGAACCTGTTTCGACTGGATCAACATCGATGAAAAAGTAGTTGATGAATATATGAATGATCCGCAGTGCGGATTTTTGTTCACCGTCAATGGATTTGATACGATGTTTCAATTGTCGGCCAATGTAAATAAAATGTCTCTTTTGAAACGAATTCCCAAGGATTTACCAATTTTACTGATAGCAGGAAAGGAAGATCCTGTGGGCAATTACGGTAAGGGAGTGGCGCATGTATACAGGCAGTACCGGCAGTTGGGAATTGCAGGAGCAGAATTAAAATTATATGATAATGCGCGCCATGAAATTCTGTTTGAGCCGGAAAAAGACATTGTTTTTGCAGACATTTGTAATTGGTTGCAAAAATATATATAATCATGTGAGTGGCAAAATTATTTTTGTTACGTGTTGATGAAATTCGGTTATGAGGGATAATTTTACAATACTTTTTAGGAGGAATGTTTTATGAAAAAATTGTTTCGCTACCTGTTGGGTACATTGCTTTGTACATTATTATGGGGTATGACTGTATGTGCCAAAGGAACAGATAAGGGTGTTATTGCTTTGGGAGCAGATCTTTCGGCAGAACAGAAAGCAACCGTTTTGTCCATGATGGGTGTTTCAGAGGAAGAGCTTTCCAATTATACGGTTATTACAATCACGAATCAGGATGAACACAAATATCTGGATTCCTATGTGGATCCTTCTGTGATTGGCACCAGAGCATTGTCAAGCGTTATGGTGACACCGGCAGAAGAAGGACACGGAGTTGTGGTCGCTACACAAAATATCAATTACTGTACAACCGGTATGTATCGCAATGCTTTATTGACTGCAGGAGTGGAAAATGCGGATATTATGGTAGTCGGTCCTACACAAATTTCGGGAACAGCCGGATTAATTGGTGCCATAAAAGCATATGAGCAGGTATCAGGTGAACCTGTTTCAGACGAGGTTTTGGATACTGCCATGAATGAGTTAATTACAACCGGAGAGCTGGTAACAAAAAGTGCCAGTGATGAGGAAGTGGAAGCTTTGATTGCATATATCAAAGCGAAACTCGCTGCAGGAGAATTGGAAAACGAAGATGATATCCGCAAGGCAATCAATGAAGGGGAAGAAAAGTTTGGTGTTGCCCTTGAGGATAGTGAAGAACAGCAGATTGTAGATTTTATGTTAAAAATCAAAAAATTGGGACTGGATCCGAATATGCTTCTGGATCAGGCGGCGGACTTGTATGATAAGTTTGGAGATGAGCTATTAAATAAAGCAACAGAAGAGGACTTTTTCTCCGGGTTGGATAAGATTATGGATTCGATTGCCGGATTTTTCAAAGGGCTTTTCCAGTAAAAATAATTCCCTGTAAAAGCCGGCGGACTGCTCATTTGTGTAAGCATGTTCGCAAATTATACTTTTGACACTTACATCGCAGAATATAAAAAGTAAAATGTGAGAATAATCATAGTTAGTATATTGGTATCCTATTTTCACGATATAGACAACACGTCGAAGTTTCCTGTTTGTGAAAATATGGTGTCTGTTCAAAATAGAAAGGATGATAACTATGAAAATTGCATTTTACGGAACAAAACCATACGATCGGGCCGAATTTGAACCTATGGCAAAAGAGTATGGTTTTTTGATTCATTTTATTGACGTACCATGTAACCCGGAAACCGTGTTTATGGCGAAGGGCTATGATGCCATATGTATTTTTGTAAATGACCATGTGGATGCCGCTATGATTGAGCAATTATATGAAATGAAAATAAAGGCAATTTTATTGCGCAGTGCGGGATTTAACCATGTCGACATCAAAGCTGCAAAAGATAAAATTCCGGTATTACGTGTGCCCGGTTATTCTCCGGAGGCAGTGGCGGAATACGCGATGGGGCTTTTGTTGTCCGTAAATCGATGCATTCATAAAGCATTTTACCGGACAAGGGATTTTAATATGAATATAAATGGTTTTATGGGTACCGATTTGTTTCATAAAACAGCCGGAGTCATCGGAACGGGGAAAATCGGACAGGCAATGATTCGGATTTTGAAAGGATTTGGTATGGATGTCTTGGCGTATGATCCATATCCGAATGATAAGCTGCCGGTTGAGTATGTGCCGTTGGATGAGTTATTTGCACAATCAGATGTGATTTCTCTGCATTGCCCCTTGACAAAAGATACAAAACACTTGATTAATAAGCATAGCATCGAAAGGATGAAGGATGGGGTTTATTTAGTGAATACTTCCAGAGGTTCCCTGATTGATTCGGAAGCGTTGATTGAAGGTCTGATTGCCGGAAAATTCGGTGGTGTCGGATTGGACGTCTATGAAGAAGAGGAAGGTATTTTTTATGAAGATTGTTCTACAAATATTGTTCTGGATGAGGTTCTGGCAAGATTAATGACCTTCCCCAATGTATTAATCACTTCTCATATGGGATTTTTTACAAAAGAAGCTATGGACGCAATAGCGTTACAGACATTGGAAAATGCGTATGCAATAGAAAATGATTTGCCGTTGACAAATAAAGTGGTATAATAAAAAATAATAGGCATTTTTTGCATACAGAGGATAACATGGATATCGGAAGTCAAAGTGTTGAGGTAAGACCGATTGAAAATAATGAATGGGAAGATGCAATGGGACTGGCATGGAGGACGTTCCTGAAATTTGAGGGAGATGTGTATTCTTCTGAGGGAATACAAAATTTCAGGGATTTCATTACAGATCAGACTCTTCGTCGTATGTTTTTAACCGGAGAATATAAAGTATACGGAGCATTTTACAGAGGGCAGCTAATTGGTGTAGCTTCTCTACGCGACAAAGAACATGTGTCTTTATTGTTTGTTGATGAAAATTATCATAAAAACGGAATTGGCCGAAAACTTTTAGAGACTTTGAAAGATTTCGAAAAAAGTATTGGAGGATACCGACTGACTGTTCATTCTTCGCCTTATGCAGTGGATTTTTATCATAAAGTCGGTTTTGTTGATACAAATCTTCAACAGTTAAAAGATGGGATTAGTTTTACTCCCATGTCCTGGATTTTTTAACCGGAGGAAATGGTATGGATTTTATCAGTAGTAAAAATATATTTCTTTTAACAAGAGATACACTTAAACTCATTGATAGAGAAATCATGAAACACGGTTCCAGGACCGGATACATATTTTATAAGCTGTTGTTAGAAAGCGGCGGCTATGAAAAATTTGAACTGGCGGAATGGGCCATGCTCGGTACGCTGCATGATATTGGTTCGTATAAAACCAATCTTTCAGATGAATTTGTACAATATGAATTAAAAAATGTCATGCCTCATTCGGTATACGGATATCTATTTTTTAAATATTTATCACCAATGTCGGAGAAATCCAAAGTATTGTTGTATCACCATCTGGATGCTTCAAAGCTAAAGAATAATCCGTTTGCATATATCAAAGAAACTGAGTTGCTTTCGCTGGCAGAAAAAGTAGATATTTATCGGATGACGTTGGGAGAAAAATTTGAATTATCCCTGTTTGAAAGGTTCCGTGACAGCAAATTCTCTTCTTCTTCGCTGGAGTTACTTCAAAGGGCAGAGGAGAAATATCACATTTTTGATAAAATAGACGGTGAGGAATTTGAAAAAGAACTTGATCATCTGATGGACTATATCATGTTTACCAATGAGGAGAAAAAGAAATACATGGAAATGCTTATGTATTGCCTTGGATTTCGTTCTCAAAATCAGGTGGTGGACAGTGTTACATGTGTATGCATTTGTGAAGAGCTTGCAAAGCGTTTGTTTTTGGACGAAAAAACCACTGAAAAATTATTTTACGGTGCCTTGTTGCATGATTTGGGAATGCTTGCAGTTCCCAGTGAGATTATTGATGCCCAGCGTTCTTTGACAGCAGATGAGACTGCTTTTGTGAGAAAGCATGTCGGTATTTCTGAAAACATATTAAAAAACAGATTGGATGAAGAGGTTTTGGGAATTGCCCTTGCCCATCATGAAAGAATGGATGGGACCGGATATCCGCAGGGCTTAAAAGAAAATGATATGACGCTTCCCATGAAGATTTTACAGGTGGCAGATACTGTGACAGCGCTTATAAATGAGCGTTCTTATAAACAGATTTCAGGAAAAGATGATACGATTTCCACGCTGCGGAAAGAAGTTTCATTAAATCGCTTTTCAAAACAGATTGTGGAACCCATGATTGTGTCATATGATGAAATCATACAGAAAGTAAATTATGAATCTGGTGAAATATTGAAGATGAATCACAGGATGGAAAAGCAGTTTCATCAGGTATGTGAAAAATACGGCATTGTAAACAGATGTTAAATTATAAACCTATTTGGAGTTAGAAAATGAAACTGAGAGAAAGGATAACAAAAAATTCATATTGACAAAGGTAGTGCCCGTCGTGTTTTTTTTAATAGTTACGACTTCTGTTTTTGTTGCATATTCCACAAAATTAAGGCATGGCACAACAGCTCTGCTTCAGGGACAGATATCCTATGCGGTTCAGCTATATAGCACATATATAGAAGAACAGCTTGCAAAAACGGAAGGACAGATGGCTTTGGCTGTAGATATGATGGAACAAGGTACTATTTCATCCGATCAGGCAATGGAGATGTTGTCAAAACAGAAATACGTTGTCAATGTTGCAATTGTCAGTGCGTTGGGAGTTGGAGAGGATATCGACAAAAATGATGTCAATCTGCCGGCCAAAGGATTTTCGGGGGTAATCAAAAAAGGTAATCCTACTTATTTTTATGGAGGAGAAGGTCTGATTTATATTTTAGAGCCCATTATGGAAAATGGTTCTGTGACCAAAGCAGTTATGGTGGTTTGTGATACAGCCGGGTTTGACGAGTTGTTTTTGGATTTTGCTTTTGGAAGTGACAGTTTTCTGTTTTTGCAGGATAATAATGGTCAGATTGTGTATTCTTTTCAGGATAATGATGTTGATTATTTACAGAGAGACAGTAACTTTATGGATATTTTAGAAAAGTAAAAGGGAAAGTCGTCTTCTGTAATTAACGGCTTGAAAAGACAACGGTCCGGCTATGCAATCGTGAAATTGGATGATAGTGACAGGCTTATCGCTTACCATTATATAAAAGAAACCGGTTGGTTTATGATTATAGGTGTACCTGATTCTTATTTTGCTTCTGAATTAAAACCTTTTGGGCACACGCTTTTCTTGATGATGTTGTCGTTATTTGGATGTATGTTGCTCTATATGGCAATTGTCATCTATAACTATATGCTTGGCCGCATGAGTGGTAAAAGAAAAAGAGAAGGTTTGTTGCATCTGGCAGAAACAGATTAGCTTACCGGACTGTACAACAAAGTTACAACTGAAAGAAAAATCAAAGAATACTTTGGAGAAAATCCGAATTCGCAAAGTCTTTTGTTTGTACTCGATATTGATAATTTTAAGAAAATTAATGATACGATGGGACATGCGTTCGGCGACGAGGTACTTCGAGAAATCGGACAGGGTCTAAAGCAGCAGTTCAGAGCATCTGATATTATTGGCAGAGACGGTAATACATTTGAGACTTTATATAAACAGGCGGATGAAGCTCTGTACAAAGCAAAGCACAGGGGAAAGAACCAACTGGCATTTTATAAGGACCCGGAGGGGATTGGGCAAAATGTATAAATTCAAAAAAATTCTTTGTGTAATAGTGGCATAGGCAAAAAATAGGCCATCCTTTATACTAAGAACATAGGCGTAAGGCCGTGTGATGAAACATAATTAGGAGGAAAAAATAAATGGCAAACTTATCATTAAAAAATGTCTGCAAAGTATATCCTAACGGATTTGAAGCAGTTAAAGATTTCAATCTTGAAATCGATGACCAGGAGTTTATTATCTTCGTAGGACCTTCAGGTTGTGGTAAATCTACTACCCTTCGTATGATCGCTGGTCTGGAAGATATTTCATCCGGTGAATTATGGATCGGTGACAAAATGGTCAACGATGTAGAACCTAAGGACAGAGATATTGCAATGGTATTCCAGAGCTACGCTTTGTATCCTCATATGACCGTTCGTGACAATATGGCATTCGGTCTTAAATTGAGAAAGGTTCCGAAAGAAGAAATCGATAAAATGGTTAATGAGGCAGCTAAGATCCTTGACTTAACTCCCCTTCTTGATCGTAAACCGAGGGCTTTATCAGGTGGTCAGAGACAGCGTGTTGCTATGGGTCGTGCTATCGTACGTAATCCTAAAGTATTCTTGATGGATGAGCCTTTATCAAACTTGGATGCTAAATTACGTGTACAGATGCGTATTGAGATTGCAAAATTACATCAGAGATTAGGTACAACCATCATCTACGTTACACATGACCAGACAGAAGCTATGACACTTGGTACCAGAATCGTAGTTATGAAAGATGGTATTATCCAGCAGGTTGATACACCTCAGAACTTATATGAGAAACCCGCTAATTTATTCGTAGCTGGTTTCATGGGTTCACCTCAGATGAACTTCTTAGATGCAGTTGTAGAAGTTGTTGATGATACAGCAGTATTAAAAGTAGCTGGTCACTTCATTCCGTTACCTCCTGCTAAATCTAAAAAATTAATCGAAGGCGGTTACAACGGAAAAACTGTTACATTTGGTATCCGTCCTGAAGATGTATATGATTCAGAAATGATGGTTGAGGCTTCTCCTCAGAGCACATTCGAAGCAACTGTAAGAGTATACGAATTACTTGGTGCAGAAGTTTACTTATACTTCGATCTTGAAGAGTTCCCTATGACCGCAAGAGTTGATCCTCGTACAACAGCAAGACCTGGCGATGTTGTTAAATTCGCTATCGATGTTGAGAAGATCCACATCTTCGATAAAGAAACTGAAATGGTTATCACAAACTAGTTTCTTATTCCTAAAACAATTAAGGGAGATACGTTTATGTATCTCCCTTTTCTAGTACAATTATACTTTAAAAAGCATCTCATGCTACAATATAATTTCGCATTTTCTACACATTATGGCATGTTTGGTGTTTTGATGTGTCAGAAATATCATGAAGAAAAGGATGTGAGTATTTGTTAACAACACAAGTAATACAGACCTGTATTGAGGATTTAAAAGATATTACAAAAATTGATTTGGCTGTGATAGACAGTGCGGGATTGCTGATTGCATCTACAGGTATTAAAAAAGATTTTCCTCCGGTTTCTATTGATAAATTTGTGGATTCTGAGGCAGAATCTCAGACCATAGGCGGTTATCATTACATGAAGGTTATTCATGAAGACGAAGTGACCTATGTGGTTATCTGTAAGGATTTGGCAGACCATATTGTGATTGCTAGAATTGCCGTAAAGCAATTACAGAGTCTGTTGGTTGCATACCGGGAAAAAATCGATAAAAACAATTTCTTTCAAAATCTTCTTTTGGATAATCTGTTGCTGGTGGATGTTTATAATCGTGCCAAGAAGCTGCATATGGATATTGCCGTCAGACGTGCGGTTATTTTGGTTGAAGTCCAAAAGGAATGTGACAACAGTATTCAGGAAATGTTAAAGAATATGTTTTCCCAACAGTCGGGAGACTTTGTTACTTCTGTTGATGAGCACGACCTGATTGTGATTAAACAGTTAGAGCCGGATGAAGACTATGATGATTTGATGGCTATCTCTTTGACCATAAGAGGAATGCTCAATACGGAAATTATGGTGAATGGAAAGATTGCTTATGGCACCATTGTTTCGGAATTGAAGGATGTGTCCAAGAGCTACAAAGAAGCTAAAATGGCTTTAGATGTCGGTAAGATTTTCTATGCGGATAAGGATGTGGTGGCATATAATACCTTAGGTATCGGACGTCTGATTTATCAGCTTCCAATCAATTTATGTCAGATGTTTATTGAAGAAATCTTTGGGGAAAACGTGCCGAATGAACTGGATGAAGAAACGCTCAATACAATCGACATGTTTTTGGAAAACAGTCTAAATGTATCAGAAACAGCACGCCAACTTTATGTGCATAGAAACACACTGTTATATCGTCTGGAAAAACTACAAAAAGTAACCGGGCTGGATATTCGAGTTTTTGACGATGCCCTGACGCTAAAAATAGCGCTTATGGTTGTTAATTATATGAAATATTTAAATAATCTGGAATACTAAGAAACATAATTTGTCCCACCTTATCATAGAATGAAATGAGTAAATGGACTCGTGAATACTTTGAGAGGTGGGATATTTTTGAAAAAAGTCTGGTATCTGGAAGGAAAAGAAAATAAAAAGAAAAAGACGGTAAAACTATTTGTGTATGAAAAAGAAAAAGTTCCCACGGCCCATCTGGATTTGAGCGCATTTGCAGAGCTTGCACAATATGATGATTGGACTATCCGTTTTTTTCATAAAGATGCGCCTGTTTTAAAAGAAATAATATGCCAAAAAGATTCGGATTTTTTAAAAGAGGCATTGTCGGGAAAGGGAATTGTGGATGCGGATACGGCCGCTCTTTTACAGCGAAATCGGAAAGAACTGGAGTTGTACATCAGAGTGGGGAAATTCTGTTTTGCATCCGGTGGCGTTGAATGTCCGTTGTTCAAATCCGATCAAAGAGAAGAGAAGGGGGAGAAATCAGATACAGATAAGAGGTTAGAGATATCTGATGAACAAAAGCTAACTGTAGAACCGGAGAAATTGGCAGAGCAACAGAATACGAAAGAGCCGGAAAGACAAGCAGAGTCACAGAGCAGTAGAGAACCGGAAAGAACGACAGAGCGAAAGAACAGTACAGAATCGGAATATGATTCGTTGGACGAACCGGATGCTGATGACGAACCGGAAGAATTACAAACCGGATTTCGAAAAATAATCGAACTGGGTGTTTTAGAAGAAGAAATGCTGTTTCGTACCTATCTGCATAACAGTTTTCTTCTTCACGGATACTATAATTACGGACATTTGGTTTTGGATGAAAGAAACGGTGAAAGCCGGCTGGGCGTACCGGGGAATTATTATGAGAGAGAACAAATGGTGGCTACGATGTTTGGATTTCCTGATTTTGAGCCTGCCGGAAGGGAAAAAATACAAACGGGAACATTCGGTTACTATTTCACGAAAGGATAATGCGGAAGATGTCAGATAAAGAAATACAATCCGACAAGAAAATGATATCGGAAAATGATTTGTTATCAGAAACAAAAGCAGAAACAAAGGCAGAAATGGATACAATATCAAAACAAATCTTAGAACTGCAAGAAAAGTCTGAGCTGACAAAATCAGAAAAAAGGAGACTGTCCCGCTTGCAGAAAAAAGTAGAGTCATTAGAAGCACAACAGGAAGAAGAAAAAGAGCAGTATCATAGGGATATCTATTATATGAAAGAAGCCATAAGACAGGCAAAGAAAGCGGCTGTGTTAAATGAGGTTCCGATCGGCTGTGTGATTGTAAAGGATGATGTGATTATATCCAGAGGATACAACCGGAGAAATACAGATCATAGTACATTGTCGCATGCGGAAATTTCCGCAATACGCAAGGCAAGCCAAAAATTGAATGACTGGCGACTGGAAGATTGTACACTGTATGTCACATTGGAACCCTGTCAAATGTGCGCAGGAGCTATCGTTCAGGCAAGGATAAAACGGGTTGTGGTAGGGAGTATGAATCCGAAAGCCGGTTGTGCCGGATCTGTATTGAATATTTTACAAATGAAAGAGTTTAATCATCAGGTAGAATTGGTGACCGGTATCAGGAAGGAAGAATGCTCAGATTTACTGAAAGCTTTTTTTAGAAAATTGCGATAATCTCATTCATTGACTTTTGAGAAAAAACAAAGTATACTAAGACTTACCGTGCAGCCGGGGCAGTAGCGGTGCCTTGTACCTGTAATCCGCTTTAGCAGGGGTGATGTTCGGCCGAGGGTTTAGCGTTTTTATGGCTGCCCTCTATAAGTGGCGTTGATATCTGGGTCTTACGCAATGGAAATCTTCGAACCGTGTCAGGGTAGGAATACAGCAGCACTAAGGGGAATCTTCCATGTGCCGTGAGGGTGCCTGGGTTGAGTTAACTGTAGAGGTAACGCATAGAGATGCGATTCGAAGCCGGACGCACGGTTTTATATATTTTCTTTAATTCTAATTTCTGCTTCCATATAATGAAATTCTTTTTTTGGAGTCTCTCCCGTCGTCAGATATTCAAACAGTAGTTGAAGAGGTAAAGAACCCTGAATGCGGGGTTTTTGGCAAATGGATGCCGCAATGACACCGTTTTGAATCATCTCGACAGTCTTTTCGATTTTATCAAATGCAATGATTTTCATATTGTCCTGTCTGTTTGCCGCAAGAACGGCTTTACAACCGCCGTATGCACCGCTTGCGGCAAAGAAAATCGCGTTCATTTCGGGATGTTCTTTTAACATCTGTGTCGTCTTATCATAACTGACAAAATCATCATCATCGTTTTCAAAAAAAGCAACTTCGTGAATATTTGCATACTCTTTTAAAGAAGAACGGAATCCGGAGATGCGTTCGGTGTGACATAAGACATTGGAATTGCCGCTGACGATACCGACATAGACCTCTCCGCTTGTCATTAGATGCATAAGACCTGCAGCAGTCTGTCCACAGCGGTAATAGTTGCTTCCTACATAAGCAATACGCTTAGAACCGGCTATATCCGTATTAAACGTCACAGTCGGGATGCCTAAATCATATAATTCATTAATTTTGGCAGCAATCGAGGGATCGTTTTGGGGTGAAATGGCCAAGCCGTTTATTTCTTCGGAAAGAAGCTCGTTGATGGCATCAATCTGATCTTTAATGCCGAAAGCAGAAATCCGTTTGATGACAACGGTACAATTATAGCTGAGAAGCTCTTCTTCTTTTTCATGAATGCCTGAAATGACATCGTCAAAAAAAGGATTTCCGGTGCCAAACATCACAACTCCAAGTTTGAATTTCTTTTTCTGTGCGGCCAAAACAATACCGGCCCTATTGGGTTTATAATCCAAAGCCTTGGCAATTCCCAGAATTTTGGCTTCTGTTTTGGGATTTACCGCACCACGCTTATTTAATACGCGATCAACGGTTCCTCTGGAAACGCCTGCTAATTCAGCAATTTCTTTTATGGTTGCCATAGACGAATTACCCCCCTGCAAATGATTAACTATATTTTATTACCGTTTTTATAAAAAAACAATAAAAAATGTGCGTCGTGCACGCATATCGTGATTTTGCACAATAGCTTGCACTAAATACAGTAAAAACGCCGAAATGCAAGGAAAATGGAACTTTTTTAAAATAGATATTGATTTTTATAAAGAAAAAATATATGATAAAAATGTGCACGCACACAGAATAATTTTGCTGCGCTTGCCAAATAAAAAAAGAAGGATTTTTAACAGGAGGAGCAAAATGTTATATATTGGAGTTGATCTTGGTACTTCAGCAGTGAAGTTGTTGCTCATGGATGGTAACGGAAAGATTATGAACATCGTTTCCAAAGAATATCCGTTGTATTTTCCGCATCCCGGCTGGTCTGAGCAGAAGCCGGAGGATTGGTATACACAGGTGATGGCCGGAATTAAGGAATTAATTCAAGATGCTGATAAAAGTCAGGTCGCAGGCATCAGCTTTGGCGGACAGATGCATGGCCTGGTTATTCTGGATGAAAATGACGATGTTATTCGTCCTGCCATTCTCTGGAACGATGGCCGTACGACAGAGGAATGTGATTATTTAAATAATGTAATCGGAAAAGATAAATTATCCGAGTATACAGCTAATATTTCTTTTACCGGATTTACGGCTCCCAAAATTTTGTGGGTTAAGAATAAAGAACCTGAAAATTTTGCGAGAATTAAAAAAATCATGCTCCCCAAAGACTACATTGCTTATAAATTATCCGGTGTGCACTGCACCGATGTTTCCGATGCTTCCGGCATGTTGGTATTTGATGTAAAGAACAGATGCTGGTCGAAGGAAATGTGTGAGATTTGTGGTATCAAAGAAGAACAGTTGGCAAAGGTTTACGAAAGCTACGAGACAGTTGGATGTGTACTTCCCGAAATTGCTGCTGAACTTGGAATTCCGGAAAGCTGTAAAGTTGTTGCAGGTGCCGGTGATAATGCAGCAGCGGCTGTTGGTACAGGTACTGTTGGAGACGGCAATTGTAATATTTCGCTTGGAACAAGCGGAACCATCTTCATTTCATCAGAAAAATTCGGAGTAGATAAATTCAATGCACTGCATGCCTTTGCACATGCAGATGGTCATTATCACCTGATGGGATGTATGTTATCTGCGGCGAGCTGCAACAAGTGGTGGATGGATGAAATCATCGGAACCAAGGATTATGCGGCTGAACAAAAAGCGATTGAAGAGCTGGGCGAAAATCATGTTTATTTCCTGCCCTATTTAATGGGTGAACGCTCGCCGATTAACGATCCGCAGGCAAGAGGAACTTTTATCGGTCTGACCATGGATTCGACAAGAGCTGATATGACGCAGGCGGTTTTAGAAGGTGTTGCGTTTGCGCTTCGTGATTCTTTTGAAGTAGCAAAAGCACTTGGTATCAAGATTGAGAGAACCAAGATTTGCGGCGGCGGTGCAAAGAGCCCGTTGTGGAAAAAGATGATTGCCAATATTTTAAATGTAAAAGTCGATGTCATCGAAAGTGAAGAAGGTCCGGCATTGGGAGGCGCCATGCTTGCTGCTGTGGCCAACGGAGAGTTTGCAAGTGTTGAAGATGCGGCGGCGAAAATCGTTAAGATTGTGGATACGGTAGAACCGGAGCCGGCACTGGTTGAAAAATATGAGGCAAGATACCAGCAGTTTAAACAAATCTATCCTGCGTGCAAGGAACTGTTTCAAAAAATTCAGTAAAAGCAGTGAATTGTCAAATGCAGTGAAGAAATGGAAATGATTTAGCAGGTTTTTATGGACTTGAAACAAACCACATGCCATGTGGAAAACCAAGATGATTTTTATATATACAGAAAGGGGTTATGACATGACAATTTATGATGTGACGGATGAAAAGTTCAAAAAGTATGGCAGAATCGTACAGAATATTGACTTTTCAGAGCTTGTGGATGCAATCAATGAAAAGACACCGTTGCCGGATGGAGTAGCTTATGAGCCCAGCGTTGCTGTTTTGGAGGAGCTTCCTGTATATCAGGAGCTGACGAAAAAAACATATGGCGAGCTGGCAATTGAAATCGGTTATTGCAACGGACACAACGAACTTCTCAATGCGGTTGAATATCACAGAAGCTCAGAAATTAATGTGGCTGCTACAGATGCGATTTTAATATTAGGATCCCAGCAGGACATTACGGATGATTTTACATATGACACATCTTTGATGGAAGCATTCTTTGTTCCAGCAGGAACGGCGGTAGAAGTATATGCAACAACACTTCATTATGCACCCTGCGGAGTAAAAGGCGCCGGCTTTAAAGTCGGAATTGTACTTCCCAAAGGTACAAACTATCTGTTAGATGATGACCATGACGGATGGGAAGATAAACTGATTACAGCAAAAAATAAATGGCTGATCGGACACCCCGAAGGCGGTCTTGATGCAAATGCACATATCGGCTTAATCGGAAAAAACTTAAATGTAAATGAATAAGAGAGTATGAGATTTCTCTTAATAAAGATTTTGAAATAAGTAATGTGTGAAAAAAGTAAACAGAAAATGAAAAAAGAAAACTAAAAAGCCATAAGGCAATAAGGAGGACAATAAAATGTTAAACGCACCTGAAGTAAAAATTGGTATTGTAGCTGTAAGTCGTGACTGTTTCCCGGAATCTCTTTCCGTAAACAGAAGAAAAGCATTAGTAGACGCTTACAAAGCAAAATACGGCGAGGCAGATATTTATGAATGCCCCATCTGTATCGTAGAAAGCGAAATTCATATGGTACAGGCATTAGAAGACATTAAAAAAGCCGGATGTAATGCTCTTTGTGTATATCTTGGAAACTTCGGTCCTGAAATTTCCGAGACATTACTTGCAAAACACTTTGACGGTCCTAAGATGTTCGTTGCTGCTGCAGAGGAAACACAGGATGACTTAATCCAGGGTCGTGGTGATGCATATTGTGGTATGTTGAATGCAAGCTACAACTTAAAGCTTCGTAATATCCGCGCTTATATTCCTGAGTATCCGGTAGGAACAGCAGAAGAATGTGCAGACATGATTCATGAATTCGTTCCGATTGCACGTGCAATTGATGCTCTTGCAAACTTAAAGATTATCAGCTTTGGTCCCAGACCGTTAAACTTCTTGGCTTGTAACGCACCGATTAAACAGCTTTACAACCTTGGTGTAGAAATCGAAGAAAACTCAGAGCTTGACTTATTCGAAGCATTTAATAAACATGCAGATGATCCCCGTATCCCTGCAAAAGTAAAAGAGATGGAAGAAGAGCTTGGTGGCGGAAACAACAAACCTACCATTCTTCCTAAACTGGCTCAGTATGAATTGACCTTATTAGACTGGATTGAAGAACACAGAGGCTATCGCAAATATGTTGCAATTGCAGGAAAATGCTGGCCGGCATTCCAGACACAGTTTGGATTTGTTCCCTGCTACGTAAACAGCCGTCTGACAGGTATGGGCATTCCGGTATCCTGTGAAGTAGATATTTACGGATGTTTATCAGAGTTTATCGGTTATTGTGTATCTGAAGATATCGTTACCTTATTAGATATCAACAACTCTGTTCCGGCTGATATGTACAAAGAGTCCATCGAAGGCAAATTCAATTACACACACAAAGATACTTTCATGGGCTTCCACTGCGGAAATACCAACAGCAAGAAACTTACATCTTGCGGCATGCAGTATCAGATGATCATGGCAAGAGCCCTTCCAGAAGAAGTAACACAGGGTACTTTAGAGGGCGATATTGTTCCCGGTGAAATTACCTTCTTCCGTTTACAGTCTACAGCAGACAATATTCTGCGCGCTTATATTGCAAACGGTGAAGTATTACCTGTAGCAACTAAATCCTTCGGTGGTATCGGTGTATTCGCAATTCCGGAAATGGGACGCTTCTACAGACACGTATTGATTGAGAAAAATTTCCCTCATCATGGTGCAGTTGCTTTCGGTCATCACGGAAAAGCATTATACGAGGTATTCAAATACATCGGTGTTGATGTAGATGAAATCGGATACAACCAGCCTGCAGGCGTTCGTTACCCGACAGAAAATCCTTTTGCATAATTTAAGGATTGTATCAAAAGCAAATTTTATATATAATAAGTAAAGATGATTTCGGCCGGAGCACCGGCCGGAATCTTCTTTGCACGATTATCAAAAGTAATAATTAAGAAGCAAATTCGTGATTTTTCTTACGATACATAATGTCTTCTGCGACGCGCTCTCGCTTCGTTATCCATGTAGCAGTACTAATGATTTTTCATCGCTTCACTCGAAAAATCAAAGTGCTGACATGGATAAAGAGTCGCTGCCAGACATTATGATATCTCCAGAAACCATCGCGAATTTGCTCCATGACAAAAAGGAGAAACCATGACAAATTTAGAACTTCAAAAAACGGCAAATGAAGTTCGTAAGGGTATTGTGACCTCAGTTCATAGTGCAAAAGCCGGACATCCCGGTGGATCACTTTCTGCGGCAGATATGTTTACGTATCTTTATTTTGAAGAAATGAATATCGACCCCAAGAACCCAAAATGGGAAGACAGAGACCGCTTTGTGTTATCCAAAGGTCATACAGCTCCCGGTCTTTATTCCGCATTGGCAAACAGAGGCTATTTCCCGGTTGAGGACTTAAAGACCCTTCGTAAACTGGGTTCTTATTTACAGGGACATCCCTGTATGCAGGAAACTTCCGGTGTAGATATGAGTTCCGGCTCTTTGGGACAGGGAATTTCAGCGGCTGTTGGTATGGCACTTGCTGCAAAATTAGATAAAAAAGATTTTCGCGTATACACACTTTTGGGAGATGGTGAAATTCAGGAAGGTCAGGTTTGGGAAGCATCTATGTTTGCAGGTGCTAACAAATTAGACAACCTGGTTGTAATCGTGGATAATAACGGCCTTCAGATTGACGGAAGAGTTGAGGATGTTTGTTCTGTATATCCCATCGATGCGAAATTTGAAGCATTTAATTTTCAGACTATTAATATTGACGGACACAACTTTGATGAAATTCGTGCCGCATTTAAAAAAGCAAAAGAAACAAAAGGAAAACCGACTGCAATTATTATGCATACCGTAAAAGGAAAAGGTGTTTCCTTCATGGAAGATAATGCGGGATGGCACGGAAAAGCTCCCAACGATGAAGAATATGCAACTGCGATGGCTGATTTGGACAAAATCGCCGCAGAATTAGAGAAAGCAGGTGAAGTATAATGGCAGACGTAAAGAAAATCGCAACAAGAGAAAGTTACGGAAATGCTTTGGTTGCATGTGCCGAAGACTTCCCTGAACTGGTTGTTTTAGATGCCGATTTGGCAGGTGCTACAAAGACAGGCACTTTCAAAAAAGCATATCCTGACCGTCATATTGACTGCGGTATCGCAGAATGTAACATGACAGGAATTGCAGCAGGTCTTGCTACCTGTGGAAAAATACCTTTTATTTCTTCTTTTGCAATGTTTGCGGCAGGAAGAAACTTTGAACAGGTTCGTAATTCCATCGGTTATCCGCATTTAAATGTTAAAATCGGAGCAACTCATGCCGGAATTACCGTTGGTGAAGACGGAGCTACCCATCAGTGCAATGAAGATATTGCATTAATGAGAACCATTCCGGGAATGACTGTGATTGTACCTTCTGATGATATTGAAGCAAAAGCTGCCGTTCGTGCCGCATTGGAAATGGATGGCCCGGTTTATTTAAGATTTGGTCGTGCTGCAGTTCCGGTTATCAATGACAACGCAGACTACAAGTTTGAAATTGGAAAAGGTGTGGTACTCAAAGAAGGCGCTGATGTATCCATTATTGCCACCGGTATCTGTGTGGAAGGTGCTATGGGTGCAGCAGAAATGTTAAAAGCAGATGGCATTGATGCAGAGGTCATTAATATCCATACAATTAAGCCGTTAGATGAGGAACTGGTAGTAGCTACTGCAAAGAAAACCGGCAAAGTATTTACGGTAGAAGAACATTCTGTCATCGGTGGCATGGGAAGTGCCGTATGTGATGTACTCTCTGAAAAGGCTCCCACAAAGGTGACCAAAATCGGTGTTTATGATCGGTTTGGCGAATCCGGACCGGCAGCAGCCCTTGTTGAAAAATACGGACTGGATGCAAAAGGCATTTATGCAAAGATAAAAGAGAATATGTAAATGGATTTCTGACAGCAGACAAGAATGGGATGATATCTGTGCGGTTGTTGATTTAGTTCAGAATTCGTACAATCGGGCTGTTACCAAATAATATATTGTGTGACAGCCTGTTTTTTAGGATTGAGAAAGCGAAGGCTTAAAAAGGAATATGTTATTTGGACAAAATAACACAACATGATATAAAGTATGAAAAAGAATAAATAAAAATCTGAAAAGATATGGTTTTTACAAATGACAGGGAGAAAAACATGATTGTAGAACCCAAAGCAAAAGGATTTATCTGTACAACCGCACATCCGGTAGGATGCCGTGAGAATGTATGCAATCAGATTGCATATGCAAAGTCCAAAGCGAAAGAGTATCGTTCCATGAGTACTCGTCCAAAAAAAAATGTTTTGATCATCGGATGTTCCGCAGGCTATGGTCTGGCAAGCAGAATTGCCGCAGCCTTTACGGCAGGGTGTAATACACTTGGAGTCATGTATGAAAGAGAGGCTTCCGGGAAGAGAACTGCAACCGCGGGTTATTATAACACAAAAGCGTTTGAAGAGATGGCGTTGCAGGACGGACTATATGCACAGACCATAAATGGAGATGCTTTTTCAAAGGACGTGAAGGAACAGACAATCCGGAAGCTTAAACAGGATTTGGAAACCGTGGATTTAGTCATTTACTCTTTAGCAACCCCAAAGAGGACACTTGAGGATGGAACGGTGGTTTCTTCTGTTTTAAAAACCATAGATAAGCCGTTTACTACTAAAAATCTCAATTTATACCATAATGTGATTGAACAGGCGACGTTAGAACCTGCAACAGAGGAAGAAACACAAAATACCATTTGCGTCATGGGAGGAGAAGACTGGAAGGACTGGATAGATGCACTAAAGGAGGCGGATGTGTTATCCCAAGGTGCATTGACTTTGGCATACTCCTATCTCGGACCGGATCTTACCTATCCGATTTATCAGAGCGGAACCATCGGACAGGCGAAAAGGCATTTGCAAAAAACAGCGGAGATAATAAATCGGATCCATCCGGATGTGAAGGCATATATTTCTGTCAACAAAGCAGTGGTGACACAATCGAGCGCAGCAATTCCGGGTGTACCGTTGTATTTATCGATTTTATATAAGGTCATGAAGGAAAAAGGACTACATGAAGATTGCATCATGCAGATGGTAAGACTCTTTACGGATAGAATCGGAAGAAAAGAAATTGCGACGGATGAAGAAGGTCGTATTCGGCTGGATGACCTGGAAATGGAATCGGTTGTTCAGGAGGAAGTAACCCGGATTTGGGAGGAGGTAACAACCGAAACGATAAAGTCGTGTTGTGACCTGGACGGATACTGGGAAGATTTTTACAAAATATTCGGTTTTGGAATAAAAAATGTGGACTATTCACAGGATGTAGAAGTATAATGTTCTATATCCCGATAGAGAATGCTATACATTTCTGTCGCATTTTTGCAGAATAATATGATGCGGGATTAAAAGATATTTCAGTATGGTTATTAACCATGGTCTTAAGTTTAAATTGTAATTTATTAAAATAAGGGGTATTGTACGTGTATTTGTGGGAATTATGGTCAAAATTTACAGACTTTATTGAAAAAGACACACAGGCTGAAAACGAATCAAAAAAGACAGCGGTCGTAATTCGGATTTTGACCTTGTCTTTTATTGCATATTTATTGATTCCGGCGATTTCCTGGAATGTCGTATCATCAAGTGGCGGATTTGTCATTTATCTGATTGCACTGTTGATTTTTGTAGGTGTTTTTGCGGCTACTTATAAATTGCGAACACTTTGGATTTTTATAGGTCTGAGTGTTGCCATGATTTTCTGGATAATCAGTTTTATCTATTTGTTCGGTTGGAATGTTGGTGTACAACATTTTCTGATGGTGTTGTTGGTATTGGTATTTTTTGTCAAATACAACAACCTGAAGTTTAAAGCTTTTTTTGCAACCGGATTATGTATTTTGCATATTGCGTTGTATTTTATTTTTTGCGACAGTAAGTCGCTTGTTGAGATTAGCAGTAAGGAAAATAATTCTTTACAAATCATTAATACGATTTTTATTTTCTGGTTGATTTCCGTTATTTCT
Source organism: Lachnospiraceae bacterium (assembly GCA_016297945.1). Classification (GTDB taxonomy): domain Bacteria; phylum Bacillota; class Clostridia; order Lachnospirales; family Lachnospiraceae; genus UBA2882. Next base: position 33,801 of record JAEDFR010000014.1, read on the forward strand.
TATATTTATGGTAGGGATAGTCAGGAACTAGAGAGTAAGTTGATTGCTTACAATGAAGAACTAAAGGCCATGGCCAATACCGATAAACTGACATCTTTATATAACCGCAGAAGAGCTATCGAATATATTGAAGAATGTTGTAAAAATTGCGGGGATAAAGGATTTTGTCTGTGTATCTGTGACATTGACTTTTTTAAAAAAGTCAATGATACCTATGGGCATGATACCGGGGATAAAGTGCTTCAGGCGATTGGAAAAGTATTTCGAGAAGAAATGGAAGGTAAGAATATGGCAGCCCGCTGGGGAGGTGAAGAGTTTTTGCTTCTGTTTCCGGATACCAATGGTGATGCAGCATTTATTAGACTGTGTGAAATTCGTCGAAAGATTAAAAATATTGTTGTCATGGAAGCGGAACAGGAAATTCGTGTTACCATGACCTTTGGATTGGCTGAGTATGACTATTCCGGTAATTATGAGAGCATGTTAACCACTGCAGATCAAAAATTGTATCGCGGAAAAGAAGACGGAAGAGACCGGATTGTCTATTAGCGGTTGAGCAACGGTCTGGCAATCTTTTCATTGAAAAATTCAATTAGAGGTCCCATGAAAAAAGCAGTTACGATGGTTCCAACGCCGACGATAGTCGGAATGGATGAGATTGTACCGCCACCTAAAAGAAAAACAATAATTCCTGCAATGACACAGATAAGATCGGTTCCGATACGGCAGAATTTGAATTTCGCAATCTTCCATTTGTTGGCTAAAACGATTGCAACGGCATCATAGGTAGATACGCCTAAATCTGCTGTCATATATAGAGCAGAACCAAAGCAAATGATGACAATTCCGATAAGCAGACAGGCGATGCGGAAAAGCAGAGTTGGAGCCTGGAACAGTTTTTGCAATAAATCATAGGTAAATTGCGTGACATAGCCAAGTAAAAACAAATTGATAAAAGTGGCAATGCCGATATTGTGCCGGTCTGTTAACAGGCTAAAGGATAACAGGATTAAATTGACAATGACATACAGAGTTCCAAAAGAAATCGGAATCAACTGATCCAGTCCGCTCATCAGGGATTGAAAAGGATCAACGCCTAAAGCGGCAAGTTTAAAGATACCCACACTGACGGCGCAAATTAAAACTCCAAACAGTGACATCATAATTCTACGCATTTTCATAATAAGACTCCGTTCTGCCAAAAAGTAGCTTTTTTATTTTGAAGTATAAAAATCCGGGAACCAAAGCTCCCGGATTTTGAAATAATCATATATTATTTTGATTATTCTTTCGGATTCGGTCCGTAAGCATTTGCACCGGGTTCGCTGTCTTTGCAGAACCAGATGATTAAAATGATTGCACCAACTAACGGAATAAATGCAAGCAGATACCACCATCCGCTTTTTCCGATATCATGAAGGCGACGAATGCAGACTGCAAGACTGGGCAGAAAAATAGCTAAAGACCAAATAACGCTTAAAATGCTTAATATTCCGCCGCCACGAGCTAATGCAGAAAGAACACCGGAAACGATCATGTTAAATAAACAGAAAAACCAATATTCACTTCTTCTTGCACGTCCACTGAAACCTACATACTGTGTAAAAACACTTTTGATTGCATCAACAAAACTCATTTTTTATCCTCCTTCTACATTTTGTGACGAATTCACTAATATTTTAACATAAAACAACAATTTGTAAATAACAATTGTAAACATTTGCGAGGCATAATTGTCTTTTATCTTTGCGCGATGTATGTTATGATTAAAGAAATTCAATTTTTTACTTATAAAGCAGGAGGTTCCTTATGGCGTGTTTTGTGGTTCCCATGGCAGAAGCAATGGTGGCAACGGCAGTTTCTAAAGTATTAATTAAAAAAGAAGAACAAAAATCGATGCAGGAAATAGAAGATGGTTTTATAAATGACACCGGTAGTTGTCGTATCGGGGCTTGTCAAATAAAAAAATTGTCCAATTTTTTGTGGGGTGGCTCCGGCTTACTTGCGTTTGAACATTTATGGCATGGAGAAATTATGCCGTATTTTCCGTTTTTGACAGCGGCGAATAATCCGGCAGATTTGACAAAGATGCTACATGAAATGTCAACGGTTGGTGTAACCATGGCAGTTGTTGTTACACTTTTCTGGGGTGTTCTTACATTCATCGAAATGAAGGGTACGAATAAAAAAACAGTTATTCAATAATAAGGAGAGACCGGGATGACATTATTAATTACAGCTTTAGCAGCTATTATTTCGACCATACTATGGTATGTGAATGAAAAGGCCCGGTTTTTAAAGGTAGGTATCCTGTGCTATGAGTTCTGGGGAGCATTCTTAATGTGGTTGGTAGATGCTGTTTATGAGTATCTGGAGCTTGGAGAATTATATTTTTCTCCAGCGGGACAGGATATGTTAAATGATACTTTTTTAGGATTATCTGTTGTGGTGCTTGGATTGATCATCTGGCTGATAATTCTTTTACTTAAAGATCCTGAGCATGTAATAAAAAAGTGATAGAAGGTTCCGATTATGTATATATATGAACTTGAAAAAGAAGAAGTTGTGACACTGACTATTAAAATGAAAGAGCGCGACAAAATGGAATGGAAATGTCCTGTTTTGGACACTTCCGTAAAAGGAAAATGCATTTTGGTTCCTCCGCTGAAATATGAAGATAAAGTGTTAACCTTTGGCTCTGAAGGCATTATTGCAGAGGTGGTTGCGGTACGTGATGGGAAGCCTGTTATTTTCAAAGGTTGTCATGTTCAATATATCAAATTCAAGGACCAGAAATATCATGCGATTATTGCAAAGGAAAAAGGTGTAAATCTAAACCGCAGATTGCACTTCAGAGTGCCGATTGATGAATATTGCTATGTAAATCATGGAAAAGCAACCATTGATGCATATATTCTGGATATGAGCTCAACCGGTTTTTCATTTATTGTAGGTCATTATGATAATGATGATATGGATTATGTGAAACTGATTTATACCGATACCTTGATGGGGATGGATGTTTCTGTTATGGGGCATGTGGTTCGAAGAGAAGATCGCGAAGATGGGAAAACATTATTTGGTTGTTATATGATTCCGCGTCCGGATATTGATAAATACATTATGGCCAGACAGAGAAAGATTATGAAGCCGAAAGACAGAGATGAGGATTGATTCTGATTCCTGTGAGGTTTTATGCATGGAAATGTACAGCAAATTGGAAGAACAATACTATAGCCGTTGTTTTCTGTGCCCCAGAAAATGCGGAGTAAATCGCCTGGAAGGAGAAGTCGGTTTTTGCGAAATGGGAGCCTTGCCACATGTTGCAAGAGCGGCGCTCCACTTTTGGGAAGAACCTTGTATCAGTCAGAATAATGGTTCCGGTGCAATCTTTTTTTCCGGATGCAATCTCCAATGTGTCTTTTGCCAGAATTGGGAAATATCCAGGGGAAAAGCAGGTTTGTCAATTTCCAAAGAGCGTTTGGCTGAAATTTTTATGGAATTACAGGAGAAAGGTGCGAATAATATTAATCTGGTGACTGGTGTCATGTTTATTCCCACTATTGTGGAGGCGCTTTGTCTGGCAAAGGAAAAAGGATTTTTTCTTCCGGTTATTTATAACTGCGGAGGATATGAATCGGTAGTCTCTCTTCGTCTGCTGGATGGTTTTGTGGATGTATATCTCCCTGATTTTAAATGTATTTCCGATGAATTGGGAAGACGTTATTTTGGCGCATCAGATTACTCCAAAGTGGCTAAGGATGCAATCAAAGAAATGCTCAGACAGACCGGAAGAGTTTCTTTTGAAAAAGACGGATGCATCAAAAAGGGCGTGATTGTCCGTCATTTGGTGTTGCCCGGACAACGAAAAGAAGCGGAAAAGATATTAGAATATCTGTACCACGAATACGGCGAAGATATTTATTTCAGTATTCTGAATCAATATACACCGATTGGAGCCATTAAACTGCCTGATAAACAGTTGCAAAGGCATTTGACAACCTATGAATATCAAAAAGTAATCGATTATGCGCTGTCGCTCGGAATTACCAAAGCATATATGCAGATTGGAAAGACGGCAAAAGAGAGCTTTATTCCGGCGTTTGACTTAGAAGGCGTCAGAAAAAAAGAAAAGCAACAGGGGATGGACGCACATGAATCAGAATAAATTGGTCATTACAAGAGAGTTAGTAAAACAGTTTACATTCGAAGCATGTATTTCAAATGAAATGCCGGAAACCTTTTTTGAGGAATTTTGGGAACGTTTGATGCAGGGAGATGATATTTATAAGGAATATGTCTATTATCTGGTAAAGCATGATTTTTCCAATGAGGTGGAAGTGGAAGGATACCATGTGATTGATATACTAATCTGGCAGATGGATCATTTTAAAGCCCGGATGGATATGGATAATGTGAAGCATAAACAAAACGAAGCAGTAATGATTCTTACGGCTTTTGATACCTTTTTAAAAATGGCAGAGAATCCCGAGGAATATACGCTTCGGTTACAGGTTGATACCGGGACGGAATATCCCGATAAGTTTTATGGATTGCATAAATAGAAGATGAAGTCTGTTGCGATGAAAAAAGAAACACAGAGCAGTACAAAGCAGAAACAAATATTGGTCAGGGACAAAAAAGAAAGAGTCGGAAAAGAGAGCACCCAACAAGAGCGAATAACATATATTTATATAGTAGAATGTGAAGATTATTCATTCTACACAGGAATAACAACCGATGTGAAACGGCGTATGAAGGAACACTATCAGCAGGGGGCAAAGGGTGCGAAATATACGCATTCTCATAAAATTCGTGAAATAAAGATGGTTTGGGAAGCCAAAACTTATGCGTCAGCGGCGCGTTTGGAGTATGCAATCAAGCAATTAAAGAGAGAAGAAAAGCAAAAACTGATTGGGAATCCGGAAAAGGTTACAAAACTCTTTTTTCCCGGACTGAAAGAGTACAGATATCGTGTAAAAAAAGACTATTGCGGACTTGTGTCGGACTTTGGGGATATAGTAAAATAAAAATGTATAAGAATGTCGAATTGCTAGGGCAATGGTTTCTAAATTACTATACCATTTACGAAGAATATTTTTCTGAGAGTGCATGAGAAAAAACGTAGGCGTAGCGGGCTACGCTGAGGATTTTTCTCGTGTGCTATCGGGAAAATAGTCAAGTAATATGGTGTAGTTAATTTAAAAACATTGTACTAGAGCAACATGTTGTGTATCGGACGGTTGTTTTTTAGTAGAACGATGCGAGAGGAAATATGAGTAAGAGCGAAAAGAGAAGGAAAAGCACAGGACTATTTCTGTCGTTGTCAGCCGTTATGGCAGTGCCGATTTTGGTGTTGGGGATTGTGCTTGTCATTATGGGCACCAAAAGTGTATCAGAAGGAATGGAATTGGAAATTCAAAAAGCGCTGGCTTCTACCGCAAGAGAGACGGCAGCTTTATATTCGTTGTCCTATCCGGGGGAAATTCACATGGAGGAAGATAGGTTCTTCATGGGGGATACAGACTTGACGAAAGAATATACGTTACTTGATCAGATTAGTGAAAACACAGGTAATGAAATCAGTATTTTCTATGGTGATACACGTATATTGACAACTATCGCGGATGATACGGGTGAGCGAATTGTTCATACGACTTCCAAAGACCCCAATATTCTTTCTGCAATTCAGATGGGAAATGAATATTATTCTGACCGTGTTTATATTAATGGACAATATTATTACGGCTATTATGTCCCATTAAAAAACAAGGATGAAATCTGTGGTATGATTTTTGCCGGAATGACCAACGAAAGTGTACGGGTCAGTGTCAGCACGATTGTTACCAAAATTATGATTGTATTCATCATTGCTTTGCTGGCTGTGGTTTTGATTGCATCACTTTTTGCAGGTAATATTGTAAAAGCATTAAATCAAATCAGAACCTATATCGGAAGTTTAGCGGAAAATAACTTCAATACAAAAATGCCGGCTTCCGTTTTAAAGAGAACGGACGAGCTCGGAGATATGGGAAGACATGCGCAGGAAGTGGGCGAAACCTTACAGACGTTAATTTATAAGGATCCGCTCACCAGATTGTATAACCGACGTGCCGGTCGTATTGAATTGTCCAAATATATTGATTTGGCAGAGGCCAGCAATTATCGCAAAAAAGTAGTTGTGGCATTAGGAGATATTGATTTCTTTAAAAAAATAAATGATACCTATGGTCATGATTGCGGAGATCTTGTATTGACAAAACTGTCTGATATTTTTGTTAAGTATATGGATAATAATGGAATTCCAATCCGCTGGGGTGGAGAAGAATTTTTACTGGTTTTTAAAGCGGATTATCAAACTGCTTATGAATTGGTTGATAATATGATGGATGAAATTCGAAAAAACCGGTTTGAATATGAAGATACAACATTTCATGTTACCATGACATTCGGAATTACAGAATACCGGCAAAAAGAAAGTATTGAAGAAATTGTAAAGAGAGCGGACGATTTGCTCTATAAAGGAAAAACCGGCGGCAGAAACCAGATTGTAGAGGATGACGATATTTTTTCAAAATAAGGCAAAAAACCAGTTGTTTAGCCCTTACAAATAGTAAAAAGTATGATATAATACCATATATAAAAGGGTTATTTTGAGGGGAACCGTACAGAAGGTAGTAAAAAGAGAGGTGGTAAGTAGTTCATTGAAGCCAGATTTGTTGTTTTTAATAGTGACTTTAGAAACTACTTTTTGATCAGCT
>JAEDFR010000089.1 GCA_016297945.1 Lachnospiraceae bacterium
CTGCGTACTTAATTGAAACTGCTAAAGACCATATTGAGGGTAAGATTAGCATAACAGAAGCAGATAAACGTATTCATAGCTATTATGAAGAACGAAAAGAAAGAAATGAAATTGAAGATGATACGAAAGAAGCGGATATTGTCTCTGTAAGAATTGCAAAATTACTTGGTGAAAAGACTTTTCAGTTTTCGCCTGTGGAGTGGCAGAATATTCATCGTAAGTTGTTTGAAGGTGTGTTTGATCATGCAGGCAGGATCCGTGATTATAATATTACGAAAAAGGAATGGGTACTTAAAGGCGATACAGTAATGTATGCTTCTTATGATAGTATCCTAGATACCTTGGATTATGATTTCTCTCAGGAAAGGAATTTTTCGTACGAAGGATTAACTATTGAGGAATCTGTTAGACATATTGCAAAATTTACGTCTGGAATATGGCAGATACATCCATTTGGTGAGGGAAATACCAGATCAACGGCAGTATTTATAATCAGATACTTAAAGACATTTGGATTTACTGTAAGCAATGAAACATTTGCAGAGAACTCATGGTATTTTAGAAATGCTTTAGTAAGAGCAAATTATAATGATTGGCAGAATGGTGTACATGCAACTACAAAATTTTTGGAAATGTTTTTTGAAAATCTTTTGATGAATGCCGGTCATGAATTGAAAAACAGATATATGCATATTGATTTTGACAATGAAAGTGCAATTCAAAGTGCCAAAACCAATGCTTCAAAGTGCCAAAATGGCGCTTTAGATTTATCATTGGAAGAATTGGCAGTTATAAATATTCTAAAACAGGACCCATCTGCAACACAGAAAAGAATTGCTGAAATGTCCGGTAAATCTGAGAGAACGATTAAGCGAAGAACTGTTGAAATGCAGGAAAAAGGTTTGATAGCTCGAGAAAATGGTAAAAGAAATGGAAAGTGGAAAGTGCTTGTAGAAATATAGTTATGTTTGGTATACTTTTGTGTTTAGTATAAGAAGATAGAAAGGAAAACAAAAGATGAAATTGATATCATGGAATGTAAATGGCTTAAGAGCATGTGTGGGAAAGGGATTTTTGGAGATTTTTCAGAAACTGGATGCGGATATTTTTTGCTTGCAGGAAACAAAAATGCAGGCAGGTCAGCTTGATTTAGATTTGCCGGGATATCATCAGTACTACAATTACGCTGATAAAAAAGGATATTCCGGAACCGCCCTTTTTACAAAGAAAGAGCCACTGAATGTGACCTACGGAATTGGTGTGGATGTGCATGATCACGAAGGACGTGTCATTACGGCGGAATTTGAGGATTTCTTTTTTATCACTGTTTATGTGCCGAATTCACAGAACGAACTGGCAAGATTGGATTACCGTATGGAATGGGAAAGAGATTTTCTTGCATATGTAAAAAAATTAGAAGAAACAAAGCCTGTGATTTACTGTGGGGACCTTAATGTGGCGCACAAAGAAATCGATTTAAAGAATCCAAAAACAAATCATCACAATGCCGGTTTTACGGATGAAGAAAGAGCCGCATTTTCCCGTGTACTTGATTCGGGAATGATTGATACATATCGTTATTTCTATCCGGATAAGACGGATATTTACTCCTGGTGGTCATACCGTTTTCAGGCAAGGGCAAAGAATGCCGGATGGCGTATCGACTATTTTGTGGTTTCGGAAAGTCTCAAAGATCGACTGGTTAGCGCAGATATTCATACTACTATCGAAGGTTCGGACCATTGCCCGGTGGAATTGGTGATAAAATAGACGAAAACGGCAGAAATAAAATTTTTGTAAAATGAAACTATTCTTTTTAAATTGTGCTATACTAATACAGTTAGCGAAATTATCTTGTTGCAAATGATTTTTGTTACAAAATATTTTGCTAAAATCTTCATTGTTTAATAAGGAAAGGTGATATAAATGGCAACAAAAATTGATATTGTATCCGGTTTTTTGGGAGCCGGAAAAACAACGCTTATCAAAAAAATGCTGAATGAGGCGTTAAAAGGAGAGCAGGTTGTATTAATCGAAAACGAATTTGGTGAAATCGGTATTGACGGTGGATTTTTAAAGGATGCCGGAATTAATATTACGGAAATGAATTCGGGATGTATTTGCTGTTCTTTGGTTGGTGACTTTGGTACAGCGTTAAAAGAAGTATTGAATCAGTATCATCCTGATCGTATTTTAATTGAGCCTTCAGGTGTTGGCAAATTATCGGATGTCATGCGTGCGGTAGAAGGTGCGACGGCAGATGAAGGTGTTCATTTAAACAGTGCGGTTGCAGTTGTTGATGCAAAAAAATGTAAGACATACCTGAAAAACTTTGGTGAATTTTTTGCTAACCAGATTGAACATGCAGGAACGATTATTTTGAGCCGTACCGGTGAGATGAGTGATGAAAAAATTAATGCATGTGTGGCATTAATCCGTGAACACAATGCCAAGGCTTCTATTATTACAACACCTTGGGATAAGTTGGAAGGTATCAAAATATTAGAAACGATAGAAAATGCAAAAGATTTAGAAGCTGAACTCATGAAAGAAGTTATGGAAGCGTACGAACATGATCATGAGCACCATGACCATGGCCCTGACTGTACATGCGGTTGTCACGATCACGACCATGACCATGATCATCACGAGCATGACCACGATCACCACGACCACCATGATCACGACCATGACCATGATCACCACGACCACGATCATCAAGACCACGACCATGATCATCACGATCACGACCACGACCATCATGATCACGACCATGATCATCACGATCACGACCATCATGACCATGGACCGGATTGCACATGCGGCTGTCACGATCATGACCATGAGCATGATCATCACCATCATCATGCGGACGAAGTTTTTGCCAGTGTTGGTATTGAAACGTCCAGCAAATTTACAAAGGAACAAATACAGGCATGTCTGGATGCCTTGGAAGATGACGATAAGTATGGCATGATCCTTCGTGCAAAAGGAATGGTTCCGACAGAGGGTGACAGTTTTATTCATTTTGATCATGTTCCGGGTGAGAGTGAAATCAGAGATGGAAGTGCAGAGACAACCGGTAAGATTTGTGTCATCGGTTCCAAGATTAATGAGAAAGCCATTCGTGAATTATTTGGTGCATAAGATGAATTTGCAAAAGGCTTTGGAGCGTAAAGTCTGGTAAGTATCAAAGGAGAAAAATGATGATTCCTGTATATATAATTAATGGTTTTTTGGATAGTGGAAAAACGGAATTTATTACGTATACCATAAGTCAGCCTTATTTTCAAAGTAGAAAGAATACACTTCTGATTGTATGTGAGGAAGGCGAAAACGAATATGACAGCGGACTTTTGAAAAAGAGCCGTACGATTATGGAGGTCATAGAGGATGAAGAAGATTTTACATCCCAAAACCTTATTGCCTTGGAAAAGAAGCATAAGCCCGGTCGTATTATCATTGAGTTTAATGGTATGTGGAGTTTGAAAAATGTGAAATTTCCCTGGCATTGGAAAATGGAACAGCAAATTACCATGATCAACGGTCAGACGTTTGCCAACTATTTTACCAATATGAAATCGCTTGTGGCAGATCAGATCAGAGGTTCAGAACTGATTATTATGAATCGTTGTGACGGCATGGAAGATAAAATTGCCGGCTATAAGAGAAATATCAAAGCGCTTAATCAGCAGGCCGAAATCATTTTTGAAAACGCCACAGGGGAAATGAATGTGACATTGGAAGAGGATCTTCCTTATGATCTGAATGCCGATCCAATTATTCTGGATGATACCGGATATGGCTTTTGGTACATTGATATTTTGGATAATATGGAAAGATATGAGGGAAAAACGATTCAATTTGTGGCGAATGTTTTGCATCCGCCTAAATTTCCCAAAGGTTACTTTGTCCCGGGACGCATGGCAATGACCTGTTGTGCAGATGATATGGCATTTTTAGGTTATGCCTGCAAATATGATAAGGAAATTGAACTCGAGCAGAAGAGCTGGATTAAGATAACAGCAAAGGTTGCAATTGAGTATTTTGAGGATTATGGAAAAGAAGGTCCTGTGCTTCATGCTGTTAGTGTAGAAAAAACAGTGAAACCCAAAAATGAAGTGATTTCATTTGTTTAGTATTTTATTGGGTTCAAGATGACCAAAAAAGGAAATGATATAGAAACTATTATATGTCTGGTTTCAAAACTTAGACTTTGTCTATAAAGTTGAAACCGGGCATTTCTTTTTGTTTACATATGCCGTAGCATATGCGATGATAATACTTGTAGGCCCAAAACTTGAAAATTAAAGTGAACAGGAGATGGGAAATATGAATCGGAAAATAAAAGTTATGTTAACCAAATGCGCTGTGATTTCAATGATGCTAATGCTGGCAGGATGCACAGGCAAGACACAAGGTGGCGAAAACACAGCCGAAGCTGACAATACAGCTGAAACAGAAGCTGGTAACATCAAAGAACAACAAACAGATGAACAGTTAGCTATGGATAATCAGAATGAAGAATCAGATATAGATAATCAAACATCAGAAGAAACGGAAAAAGAAGAGAGCGACAGAGAAGATCCCAATAACTGGAGTGAAACTGCAAAAGAATCCCTGGTTGCTTTGCAGCAGGATTTAAAAACGGATCAGGTAATACTTGGGGTATTTTTCCTTGGATGGGAAGGAGAATATTCTGAGAGTACAAAAGAAAATGTGCTACAGGGAGCCGGTGAGTTTTATTATGAGTATGAATTTATGCGTGAGCTTGAACAATGTCCCTATATCGAGCAACCGGGAGAAGAAGTGTATTTATTGATACCGGCCTGTGAAGAAGATGAAATATCGGTTTTTGAACAGGTGTGGGGAGACAATACCGATGACGGCATGCCGGAAAGAGGAAAGCTTTTGTATGCGGGAAAACCCGGAGAAGTAATTCTGGTTCGTGGAAATGAAAGTGACATTGTTTCCAATTTAGAAATATCCGTAACCGGTAATCATGAAGAAATGATATATCATCCTTCTTTGTCTTTGGAAAACGGCAAGCTTGATGTTTCGAATCCGGATATTCTGGATTTGACCTGCTACGAAGAAGAAGGCGCAGAATTGGAATAAGTTTGCATATGATAACAGAATTAAATTATTCAAATACAAATACATATCTGATAAAGGGAAATGACGGATACATTCTCTTTGATACCGATTGGGCCGGGACATTTCTACTGTTTTGCAAAGAATTGGGTGAAAAAGAAATCCGTGCACAGGATATCAAATATTTGTTTGTTTCTCATTTTCATCCGGACCACATGGGAATAGCACAGGAAATTGCGGATTTGGGGATTACCATTGTTGTGGTGGATGTGCAAGAGGCGTTTATTCATAGTTCGGATTCTGTATTTGCAAAAGATAAAAGAAAAAATTTTAAACCGATTGATGATAGTAAAGTACAGTTGATTACAATCGCCGAAAGTCGAGACTTTTTGAGAAAAATCGGCATTGATGGAGAAATTCTGTATACGCCCGGACACAGTGATGACAGTATATCGTTATGGCTGGATGAAGGCGTGCTTTTGGTAGGAGATTTGAATCCACTTTATGAGTTGGAAATGCACAAAGGGACACAGATTGCAAAGAGTTGGGAACTGTTATTAGAGCGTGATCCGAAAAAGATTTACTATGGGCATGCGAAAGCGGCTGTCATGGATGCCTCTACAGATTATGATATGGACGATGAAAATAAAAGAATTGTACAAAATGGGAATGGCATAATCAGAATCGGCACCGAAATAACAGATAAAAATAAAACAGATAAAGGCATAACAGATAAAGAGCAAAAAGAACGCTACGCTCTGGTGAAAAGAATTATGAAGTACATAGACAGAGGATATCCCATTGACAAGATACGGAAAAAAACGAAATCAGACAGAGGCTTTATTGAAGATGTTACCAGAATGTATTTGACACACCAAAATGTGAGTGTACAAGGTATTCTGGATCGTATTGAAATTAAGAATAGATAAAGTGGCAACTTATGTAGCAATTTTGGCAACATATGTTTCGTGGTATTGTTTCTTCTTGCGTGTTTTGATACTTTCAGAGTATCCAATACATCAAAAGGAGAAAAACATGATACAGTGCCAAAATATCTATAAAAGTTATGATACGAAAACGGTTTTGAATGGGATTGATTTTACGATTCCGGATGGAGAAATATTTGGATTGCTCGGACCATCCGGAGCCGGAAAAACGACGATTATCAAAATTCTGACAGGACAGCTTTCTTTTGACAAAGGAGCAGTCAGAATTTTAGATAAAGAGGTCGGAGATTTAACCGGAGAAGATAAAAAGCAAATCGGAATCATGATGGATCAGTTTGGTTTATATGAGAGACTGTCATGTGCCGATAATTTAAAAATATATGCCGATATTTATGGGATTCCGCATAGCAGGGTTAAAGAAATATTGCAACGGGTAGGACTGGCAGATTCCACGAAGCTTTCGGCAGCAAATTTGTCAAAGGGTATGCGTGCCCGACTTTTGCTCGCAAGGGTGTTTATGCATGCACCAAAGATTATTTTCTTGGATGAGCCGACCAGCGGCCTTGATCCACAGTCCATGAGAGCGATACATCGGATTATTCTGGAAAAGAAAAAAGAAGGGTGTACGATTTTTCTGACTACTCACAATATGGAAGAGGCAACGGCGTTGTGTGATACGGTAGCCCTTTTGAATGATGGCAAAATCGTAGACTATGGGAAACCAAAAGAAATATGCAGAAGGTATAATCATCAGAAAAAAATAATATTGCATTTATCAGGTGGAGAAGATTTAGAGTTGTCTCACGAAAAGGAATCGGCGAAGCAAATCTATGACTTATTGCAGGCAGAAGAGATTGAAACGATTCATTCCTCAGAACCGACATTGGAATCTGTATTTTTAGAATTAACAGGAAGAGATTTTGAGGAGGAAGAATAAATGCGTAATATTATTATCATCATAAAGAAACAATTAAAAGATACCATTAAAAACAAGACGATTTTAATACAGTTCATACTATTTCCTCTTATGACGGTTATTATGGAAAATGCGATTTCCCTTGAGGGAATGCCGGAACTGTTTTTTACAAAGCTGTTTGCTATCATGTATATTGGTATGGCTCCGATTACATCTGTGGCAGCTATTATTTCGGAAGAAAAGGAAAAAAATACACTGCGTGTCCTGATGATGGCAAATGTTAAGCCCTGGCAATACCTGTGCGGAGTTGGATTTTATGTCTGGGCAATCTGCATGCTTGGCGCAGGTGTTATGTCTTTGGGATTTTCCGGAAAAGACAGAGCCTTTTTCTTGGGGCTTATGGGAATTGGTTTTTTCATATCCATCCTTGCAGGAGCATGCGTTGGTATTTTTGCAAAGAACCAGATGGCGGCAACATCGCTTGTGATGCCCGGCATGATGATACTGGCATTTCTTCCGATGTTATCCATGTTCAATGAAAAAATCGCAAAGGTTGCAACGATTTTTTACACGGAACAGTTAAAAAATATTTTAGAGAAAATGTCATTTTCGGATATGCCGGAAAATGCAGTGTGGATTATTTTGATAAATGCTGTAGTGTTAGTATGTCTCTTCTCATTCGCATACAAAAGAAAAGGATTGGAATAAAAGAAATCGATTGAAGTAAAAGAAAAGAATCGGACGAAAAGCAGACGATTGAGCGAAAAGAAAAGAAACGGACGAAAAGCAAACGATTGAGCGAAAAGAAAAGAATCGAACGAAAAGCAAACGATTGAGCGAAAAGAAAAGAATCGGACGAAATGAAAAGGATTGAACGAAATGAAAATCGAGTTAGATATTGATGATAAATATCCGGATACCGATATTAAGATTACAGCTCCAAGACTGACGCAGGATATCGAAAAGATTATTTCTTTTATGCGGATTCTGGACAGAAAGATTACTGCAAGAAAAGGCGATGAAACTTATCTTCTGGATGCGGAAAAAATTTTGTACATTGAGAGTGTTGATCGTAATACCTTTATTTATACGACTGAGACAACGTATGAATCGGATTTGAAATTATATGAATTGGAGCAGGAACTATTCGAGCAGGATTTTATCCGCATCAGTAAACAAAGTATTGTCAATTTGAGAAAAGTAAAAAGTCTGAAGGCTGATATCAATCGAAAAATCCGTATTACACTGCAAAACGGTGAGCAGATTATCGTTTCCCGTACGTATTCGGAAGATCTGAGAAAGAGACTGGGTGTGAAATAATGGAAGAGCATAAAACAATATTCAATTATATAAGTCAGGTATTTGCAACATACGGTATTACCATTGTTATTTTTATTATTCTTGGCTGCATCATTGGAGATGAGGCGTCTACGTATTCATCTTTGTATGCATTGGGGAGTCAGGGGTATTCACTGGCAACCCTGATACAGTTATTTGCTATGTCGGTTATCATCACTCTGACACAAATCCTGTTTCTGAGTGACAGGTGGATCAGAAATTTAGCTATCATTGTAAGAAGCAGTTGCTTTTTTATTAGTGTCATTTTGGCAATTGTCGTTTTTGTCATTGTATTTAACTGGTTCCCGATCGGGGATATTAAAGCATGGATTGGTTTTTTATTATCCTTTTCGGTTTGCTCCTGCATCGGCGTTTTTGTTGGAAGAATGCGGGAACAGACGGAAAATAGAAAAATGGAAGAGGCATTGGATAAATATAAGAAAAAGAACAGTGAAATAACATAGAATCGGGGATACAGGATGAAATTACAGCAATTGTACAGCAAAGTCCGACAGGCATTGGATACGTATCATATGATAGAAAACGGCGATAAAGTGGCTCTTGGAGTTTCCGGAGGGAAGGATTCTTTAGGATTACTCTATGCGCTTGCCGGCTTGCGAAACTTTTATCCCCATGCATTTGAACTTGTGGCAATAACGGTTGATTTAGGATATGACGGATTTGATTTGTTAGAGATTGAAAAGCTGTGTAAAGAGCTGGAGGTCGAATACTATATCGTTAAGACAGATATTCATGAGATGATTGAAACAGAAGGCTGCTCCTTATGTGCCAGATTGCGCAGAGGTGCCTTAAATGAAAAAGCAAAGGCTATTGGCTGTAACAAAATTGCTTTTGCACACAACATGGATGATGTGGTTGAGACGATGATGCTGTCTTTAATTTATGAAGGGCGCTTTTCCACATTCTGGCCCAAAACAAAATGGGAGAATATGGACATGGAACTGATCCGACCTTTTGTTTTTGTATCGCAGGCAGAGGCTGTAGGATTTCAAAATAAATATCATCTTCCGGTTACAAAAAATCCCTGTCCGTTTGATCATACTTCTGAAAGAAGTTATGTGAGAGAATTATTAAACGAAATGAACCGGCATGCGCCCGGTGTGAAAAAACGCATGATGACTGCAATCTGTGACGGAACAATCCCGGAGTGGGGAAAATCTACTTGTCTTGAGATAAAAGATGTGCTATCGGGAAAATAGTCAAGTAATATGATTCAAACTCCAACCTGCATCCTATTAGCCAAAAATGAAAAAATATTGATTTTGGCTAATAGAAAAAGTATAATAAGTACATACTATTAGTGAAAGGATGATGCAGATGAAGCTGATAG
>JAEDFR010000090.1 GCA_016297945.1 Lachnospiraceae bacterium
CGAATATATCAATAAATATAAAGCGGCATCGAAGGAAAGTATTTCGATAGCAAAGAGTTTGATAAAGACAGAAGAAGATTTTATGTGTGATTTAAAAAAATTTATATAATATTTTCAATGATGTAAAGGGAAAAATGTCAGAAGATGAAATGAATTTGATATAAGTAACCCAGGAATAATATATAAGGGAAAGAATATGTATGCAAAAAACCATCTGGTACTTTTGAGATTGTCTTAGTATCAGATGGTTTTTATGCTAATTAACAGGTGAAAAATTTCTCGGATAGTTCGCAAAGGGCAACCTGATCGCGGATTGCAATCAACTCTCTTGCAGAATGCATGGATAAAAGAAATACTCCCGCGTCTACACAAGGGATACATAAGGACGAGCTGATTACGGTTCCCAAAGTTGAGCCACCACGCTGATCGGAACGGTTTACGAATTTGGCATAAGGAATCCCATGCTTTTCACAAATTGCCTGAATGATGCTGGTATAGCTTGAATCGGTTGCATAGGACTGCCTTGCAGAAAGCTTGATACAGACACCATCACCCAGACAGAGACGATTGGTTGGGTCATTTTTGTCCGTATAAGCAGGATGCAGTGCATGTGCCACGTCCAGGGATAAGCAAAGGCCGTTATTAAGGCTGCAATACAGGGCTTCTTTTTCCAAGGACAGACAGGTAAAAATACGTTCCAAAATCTGTTCTGTAATGCGGGAATTCGCGCCTTGTTTACTCATATTGCCGATTTCTTCATTGTTGTAAAATGCGGAAATGCAGATTAAGTCATTATTGGTATTGGCAGAACAAATTGCATCCAGCGCGGAAAGAATTCCTGAACTGTTATCGATTCTGGGTGCTGAGAAAAGTTCATCATTTATTCCGACCGTTTCACAAGAATCACAGTTGTATAAAAACAGTTCGTAGTCGAGAATATCTTCTTTTTCACAGTCAAGATTTTGGGCCAGATAAGCGGCAAAATCCGTGCACTCTTTTTTCTCTTCCAGCATCCAGAGTGGTAACAGATGAGTCTGCGGATTTAGCTTTAGTTCGGAGTTGATGTTCTTATCCATGTGGATGGCAAGTCCGGGGATAATGGCAACCGGTTTCTGACTGTCAAAGAGTTGGATGCGCGGTGAAAACGGATCATCAGATTTCATGCAGACTTTGCCGGCGATACCTAAAGGTCTGTCAATCCAGGTATGGTATACTGCACCACCGTAGGGTTCGGTATTTAAACGGACATACTTTTCGTTGGTGATGACCGGATTGGGTTTGATCACAAAGCCGGGCCAGTCTGTATGTGCCGTGATCATGCGTACCTTTGGAAGGTTTTGAGCGGATACATTTTGGCCGATGGTAACGGCTAAAAGCGTCGAATCAAAAACCCGGATAACATATTTTCCACCCTTTTCCAGTATAAAAGGTTCTTTTAATGTGAGGGGGGAAAAACCGTTTTGTGTCAGTTGTTCCATGATATAGAAACAACAATGCAAGGGGGAATGTGCCGCGTGGATTAATTTTGAAAGTTCTTTTTGGATTATGGGTTCTGTTTTCATAATAACCTCCTGCTCTTGGTTAAAGTATAATATCGATAATCATCACAGACATTTTTTAGCAACACCGTTTTGCCCATAGGATATGACGGATCATAAACGGACAGATAGATTTCACAGTTAGCATGTGCTAAATAGTATTCGTTTATGCCTATCGGAAGAAGCCATTTTCCCTCTTCATAATCAGCATAGATACAACGATAATCGGATGTACAATCCTGTTCTTTTTCAAAACCGATACAGAATACGGTGTCTTTTGAAAGCGGAATGTCAAATTCCTGCATGAGTTTTTCTCTGTTTAATGTAACATATAAGAAATCATCCTTTGTGTCACAATTTGTCAACGTATTGGATAAATGATCCAGATTGGCGGCAAGTACTGCCGGAACTTTTGCCAAATAAACAGATTTGGAAAAAGGTGTTTCTTTATGCAAAGCCGCATCTTGCATAATTTCATTATAAGAATTCTCGCCATAGAGACTGCTGTAGATTTCTTTTGGAAGATAAAATTCGGTCAGTTGGTCAAATACATAGCCATGGTCCATAATCAAGCGATACAGATAATAATTATTTAAGGGGATGATATCACTGCCGATTACAGTATGCTCATTGATAAAGGGGACAACACCACAGGCAGCCTCAAAGCTTTTGGCAAGCGATACTTTTCCGGAATAAGGAACCTTTTCATCTAAGAGGAAGTAATACAGCTGTCCGCTGTCTAAGCCAAGTACTTGTACAGAAGGATCAGCAAATTTTAAGATTGCAAGCTGGTTTTGATATTGATACAGCTTAGAAAGTGTATCTTTTTCTATAAAGCCGTTTCCAAGGCGGGAAAAAGCCTGTCGGTTTTCTTCTGAAATAAGAACGGCATTGTCCGGCATGGGTGTCGGAAAGAAGTTAGCGCTATATTCCCCAATCACAGAAGAAGCACTGTTTGTGACACCATCAGGAGTGGGAAACTGATAGTCCTGCATAGTATGAAAACCAGCCATTCCGATTCCGACAGAAAGTGCAAGCATGGCATAGGAAGCATGATGCGACTGAAAAATATCTTTTTTGTAGCGGATGAAAAGAATGGGAAGAAAAATACCAAAAAACCATAGAAAGATATGGCCGCTTCTGGAAAACAGTCTGCAGACCCAGCCTTCATCCATAATCACCAGTGTATAGGTATAGCAGACCGGTAACAGTATCAGGCATGCACAAAGACCAAAAAATACCGGTGACAGAAAAGCTTGAAAAGAATGACCGTTTTGGACATAGTTTTTACGGATATAGGTGCACAAGAGCAACAGACAAATCCAGATTAGAGCCATAGGTGTTAAAAAGCGAATTGCATAATAAAAACAAGTGCGAAGATATTCTGAAAATTCGTGACCGGAAAAATAGGGTATAAACCAATCAGGAACAGTAATGTCAGATAAAGCCAATCCGTCTGCAAGTAAAGTCTGATGAGAATAAGAAAGTACGTGGCTGGCCATGCGAATTAGTAAGGGAATGCTAACAATAATCGGAGTCAAAAGGAGTAAGGTTTCAATATAAAAAGATTTTTTTTGAATTTCATGGACAAGTCCTTTTTCTTTGCAAAAAGAATAGAAAACTGCCAATGCATAAGGTATACCGGCACAGATTACGGCCAGACCGAAAAGCGGATAGTAAAGACCGGAAAGAAAACCGCAGAAAACATAGGAATAGAGAAACCGTCGTTTGTTTTCCCGGATTTCGGGCAACATGAGAAAGAGTAAAACCGGAAGTATAATCCAGGTACGACAATAAACCGGCATATGAAATAAAAAAGTAAACATCAGGGTATAGAATGCCGGGATGTGTTTGCGGATGAGTACAATGATAAGAACGGCAAATAATATCATAGTCAGTACAAAAGAGGCAAAAAAAGTGGTTGCCTGATTGTCGAATAGAATTGCATTAATAAATCCCGGAATCATAGGAAAGAAACCGGAAACCGGAGCATAGTCTCCATATGCCTGCATGGAATGATTGACAATCTGGGAAAAAGGCAGCATCTGTTCGCCATAATGATGCAAATCCGTAGGGACCATCATAGTAGCAGGGATAAAGGAGCCATATAGAAAAATGGAAAGAATGGAAGAAAGCGATATCGGAAAAGCCTCACGCTTTTCTTTCCTCTGAAAAAATGCTGTGGCAAAGATAATGTATAGAGCAATTATAATAGTCACAATACAGATGATATACGGTATAGGCAGAGAAAGATTCTGTAAAGTTCCCTGATACTGATAGGTGTTTTTGAGAAAAATACACAAAAGCAAAGGTAAAGGAATCTGGAGTATCAAAAGTAACGGATAGGAAACGGACGGCTTTATCCGAAGGTGTTTTTTGATAAAGATGATAAGGCACAAAATTGTTGTAGGAATAAGAAATAATAATAAATCATTTTGAAGGAGTGAAAAACTGTTTGAATTCAGAAAGGTTGTTAGTCCTGTCAAACTTAGTATGGTGGCAAATGACTGTAAATCAAAATATAAAAACAGATATAATGCAATATACTTGTATGCAGTTTCTTTAAAAAGAAGAAGCAAGATATAGAACAGAGCAGAAAACAACCAGAGATAAGTTACCTCTTTTGCATATAGGATGGTTTGCAGAAAAGCCGGCACAAATAAAAGCAGACCATAAATGACATACTTTTCATTACACTTCCCATTATACTTCTCATCATTTTTTTTATCATATTTCTCATTGCTTTTTGTGGCTTTTGCAGATACATCTTTTTTCTTTTGCAAATAATGAGAAAGAACGGATAGGCCCAGACAGAGAAAGCATCCAATCCAGGTTAAATTCCAGAAGAGGTGCCATTCGCCGGTTTTGTTGCTGCCGCCGAGTGCAATATTATCAATAATCAGATCGGTAAGCACAGGGTAACCCTCAAAGGCAGAGTCTTTGAGCGCAAGATAGAGAATGGCTGTTATAATACATACAATCAGAAAGATTGCCGGAGCGGAAAGAAAGGATAACGAATACTTCCGGTTGTTATTGTGCAGTTGGTTTTTTATTTCTTTGGTATCCATAGCAGGGACCTCTGTATCTGTCGTAGGGTTTCTGGTATTCTGTGTTATCGGAAATAGATTCTGACAGCACAGAAAATCAGAAAATACAAATGATGTTTCATGAAAAAAAGAAACAGTTTTTCTGCCGCAGTCAGCTTTGGCATGTCGTAGACGCTAAGAGCATGTACGACGTCCGGATCGGTGCATACACTTTTCATATCAGCGCGATGTTCCGAATACGGAGCTGCTTTCTTTTTATATATACCGCCTTTGACATGTAAGACCGTAAGGCAGAGAAAGTCGTTCCAGATCTGGGTTTCAAAATCGAAATTGTTTTTCTGTCGGCTGATGCGTAACAGATTTTCTTTCATAACTTTGATTTTATCCATATAGCTGCTGTCATACCGCATAGTCATGGAAGCATCATTCATGTAATAGTTGTAAGGAAAGAAATCTTTTAGTACTACTACTTTTTCTGCATCTAAAAACATGCAGAGAGAAAACTGGAAATCTTCTCCGATAGAAACGGAATCGCTACACAAATCCAGATTTTTTAAAACCAGATCGGTGCGTACCAGTTTGGTGACCCGGTTTGGATGCAGATGACGTCCCATAAAGCTTCCGTCATTAATGAGCACCGGAAACATGGAATTCTTCAGTTCTTCAGGAGAAAAAACATCTATGGGAAAATCCATCTGGTCATCCCATTCTTTGTGACTGTTGTTTTCATAGACATGATGAAGACCGCAGCAGGCAATGTCTGCATTTTCCCGCGTAATACGTACAAACAATTTTTCATACATATCCGGATTGATATAATCATCGCTGTCGACATAGCCGGTATAGCGGCCTCTGGCAATTCTGCTGCCTGCCTTCCATGCGGAAGTCAGACCTCCGTTTTCTTTGTGAAGAACAACGACTTTTTCCGGATATTTTTTTGCATAAGAGTCACATATAATAGCAGAACGGTCATTACTCCCATCATCGACTAAGATAATTTCGATGTTGGTAAGAGTTTGTGCCAGAACACTTTCCATGCAGCGGTCTAAATATTGTTCCATGTTATATACGGGAATGACGATACTTACGTCAAATAAATAAGAATCCATTTGATTTTTATTTCCTTTCGGTGCCAAAATGTTTTTTGCCACCATGATACCAACGGATTGCTACGCACTTTGTGCTCTCGTAATCCACGCACACCTCATACTACCATAAAATGCCGTATTTACGACATTTTATTCCGTATTCGGTGTTCGGCGTGTCAATAAATATAATTTGGTGCCATGATACCAACGGATTGCTACGCACTTTGTGCTCTCGCAATCCTAAAACATTCGAAATCCGCCCTAATCGGGCTACTTTCTCATGTTTTGTGGGTCCCAAGGTCATACTTTTTCATGTAAACATGAAAAGTATGACTTTTGGACCCTGGTATCATTATATAAGAAGATGCATGGTTTCGCAATTGTTGAAAATATAGTATGATGTAAGTATCAGGTATGATTTGTAATAGTGATTAGTCGAATTGCAAATAATGCTTATTGACATTCAAAACACCGGGAACATAATAAAATGGTGAGAATGTGATGAAAAGAGGAGCAAAGTATTGTTATGGTGGATGCGTCTATGAAAGACACTGAAAAAGAACGGATGCAGAAAGTAGACAAACTGGCATCTCATATTATGCAGTTAGCATGTGACAGTATCGTTGTAAACATGCGTTTCCTGGATGTTGCCATTGCAGCTTTAAAAAAAGAGGCGCGGTATGGTTTAAACGGTGCGTCTACGGATGGGGTACATCTATATTACGACCCGGTCTGGCTGTTGAAGCATTATGAGAAAGAACAGGGATTTGCCGTACGTCTTTATCTGCATATATTGTTACACTGTATTTTCTATCATAGTTATCAATACGGGAAGTTGGATACCACTATCTGGGATCTTGCGGTGGATTTGGCTGTTGAAAATACCGTTCTGGAGTTGAATATTTACGGTTCTTCTCTCAAAAAGGATGATGAACTGAAAGAAATGATAAAAACGCTTCATACAGCGATGAATGATAAAGACAAAGAAGAAAAGTATCAGGACAGTGTCAGCTGGAATCAGACAGGAAGACCAAAGCGCGAAAAGAAAGCGCATGTTCCCTTTACGGCAGAACACATTTACCGTTATCTTTTGAAAAACCGTCCATTGCCGCAACAGCTTCATCAGATGGTGGCATTAAGTCATATGGATGAGCATGTAAGTTGGAATGTCAAAACTAAGATGACGCTCGGGCAGGAACAGTTTCGTCGTATCAGCGAACGCATCAAGGCTGATTTAAAGAGCTTTTCCAAAGATAAAAACAATTCAGAAAGCCTGACGGATAATCTGGGCGAGGCAACAAAAGACCGTTATGATTATGGAGAAATTCTAAAACGTTTTACGGCTCTGGCAGAAGATATGGGTGTTAACGATGATGAATTTGACTATATTTATTATCACTATGGGATGGAAACCTATAAAAACATGCCTTTGATTGAACCTTTGGAATATAAAGAGGTTCGGAAGGTGAAAGAGTTTGTGATTGCCATTGATACTTCGGCTTCCTGCCGTGGAGATCTGGTAAGGGCTTTTTTGAAAAAAACGTATTCGATTTTAAAGCAGAGTGAAAGTTTTTTTACACAGGTGAATGTTCATATCATTCAGTGCGATTCGCAAATTCAGTCCGATACCCGGATTACCTGCGATGAAGATTTTGAAGCGTTTATGAAGACAGGAAAACTCTGGGGTTTTGGTTCTACAGATTTCAGACCGGTATTTGATTACGTCATGGAACAGATTGAAAAGCATGAGTTTGAAAATCTGAAAGGACTGATTTATTTTACGGACGGATATGGGATTTATCCGGAGTTTATGCCCCCTTTTGAAACGATTTTTGCATTTTTAAATGAAGATGATCAAAAGCCTAAGGTGCCGGTATGGGCAATTGAAGTTGTCTTAAGTGAACCGGATATCGAAGGGTTTGAGACAGAAAGTACGATACAGAACAAAAAGGATTAATGAACAGAAAGGACAGCATGGAATGAACATTAGAGAAGCAAAGGATTATATTAAAGATTCGGTCAGCCTATATTTAAAAAAAGATGAATTTGGAGAATATCGAATTCCGATTATAAGGCAACGTCCTATTTTCCTTTTGGGCGCACCGGGTATCGGAAAAACGGCCATTATGGAACAGATTGCATCCGAGCTGGGAGTAGCATTGGTATCTTATTCCATGACGCATCATACCAGACAATCGGCTTTGGGACTTCCGTATATTGTAAAAAAAGAGTATGACGGAGAGGAATTTTCTGTTTCCGAATATACCATGAGCGAGATTATCGCCTCTGTTTATGACACCATGGAAGCAAGCGGAATCAAAGAGGGAATTTTATTTTTAGATGAGATTAACTGTGTTTCGGAAACGCTGGCACCGTCTATGTTGCAGTTTCTGCAGTATAAAGTTTTTGGCAGACATCAAGTCCCGGAAGGATGGGTGATTGTAACGGCAGGAAATCCGCCGGAATATAATAAATCTGTCCGTGAATTTGACGTGGTTACCATGGATCGCTTAAAGGTCTTGGAGGTAGAGGCTGATTACGAGACCTGGAAACGTTATGCAAGGGAAGTTTCCATTCATGGCGCGATTTTAAGCTTTCTGGAAATCAAAAAAGAATATTTTTATCACATAGAAACAACCGTAAAGGGCAGATTATATGTAACGGCGAGAGGTTGGGAGGATCTGTCACAGATTTTGTATTTATACGAAGAGGATAAGCTGCCGGTAACGGAAAATCTGATTGGGCAGTATATCCGCAATGATAAAATTGTAAAAGAATTTCTGGCATATTATGATTTATATCAAAAGTATAAAAAAGACTATCATGTGGATGAAATACTGGATGGTAACGCAGATGAAAACGTTGTGAAAAAAGCGGAGCAGGCTCCTTTTGACGAACGTCTCTCCCTGCTTGGAATGTTAATTGATCGTATCATGGCCAATATTCGTGAAAACATGGAAACGGCAGCATATCTGCAGGAAATTATGATCCCGTTAAAAACAGTCAAGGCTGCTGACAATACTATAGAAATGTTGAACACCCAGATTGACGCAAGAGAAAAAATATTGCAAAATCAGATGAGAAGCGGAGCTTTGTCCGCAGCGGATAAGCGCAAACATAAACGAATGATTCGTTTTATGGAAGAAGCCAAGAGTCATGCGGTCAAAGAAAATGCAACCGGCAA
Organism: Lachnospiraceae bacterium; assembly: GCA_016297945.1. Lineage (GTDB taxonomy): Bacteria > Bacillota > Clostridia > Lachnospirales > Lachnospiraceae > UBA2882. The sequence continues at coordinate 8,858 of JAEDFR010000090.1, forward strand.
TGAAGAAATTTTTGCGGTGATAAAAGCCGATTTTGACGGGGAAGTTTCGAAAATGAAACAGACGACAGCAGTTTGCCAAAGGCAACTGGATGCTCTGTTTGGTTTTGTGGATGAAGCTTTTTCGAATGGAAATGAAATGCTGATTTTGGTTACGGAGTTAACTGTCAACAACGATTCGGCTGCCTTCATTGCAACCTTTGGCTGTGATGCTTATCAGAGACATAACGAACAGTTGCTGTTGTCAGAGAGAAGTGATAAGCTGATAGCAGAAATTAAAGAGTTAAAATTGTAAGGAAAACAGATATGTCATTCGAAGTTCTTACCTATGAAAAAGATGGTGTGATTTTTGAATATCAGGTTTTGGCAGAAGGGGTGACCATTACAGGTTATCAGGGAATGCGCAGCGAACTGCATATCCCTGCTAAGATTGATGATTGCCCGGTAACAGCTATTCAGAAAAAGGCTTTTTTCAATGTTGACGGATTATATCGGGTATTTATTCCGGATACGGTCTGTACCATTGGCGACTGGGCATTTTCTCACTGCAGGGATCTGGAAGAAGTTTTTTTGAAGAGAAAAGCATATGATTTTGGACGTTCCGTTTTTTTGGAGTGTGACAGTTTAAAAAGAATTTGTGTTCTTGAGCTTGGCGAGGATGAGGTACCAAAAGAAAAAGAAAGCTTTGTGCTGGGCTTTGGGGCTTTATTAGCTGCAACCTGTGGTATTCTGGATGCCCCCTATCTGTTTTATACGGATATCAAAGATGAT
>JAEDFR010000091.1 GCA_016297945.1 Lachnospiraceae bacterium
CCAAGACATGCTGTCCCGTTGTCGGCGAGGGCCTGCCGGATGTATTGGCACTGGGTGCGGCAACATATCCACCCGCCTGCAGAATAAACGCCTGCGCAATTTCATCGGAAGGAAAGCGAACCGCAACGGTGTTTAATCCTCCCGTCGTTTCAAGCGGCACAATGTCACTTTTTTGAAAAATCATGGTCAAAGGCCCCGGCCAAAAATGCTTTGCCAGTATTTTCGCGCTTTCCGGTATGTAGGATACGATTTTATCCAGATCCCTCAAATGCGCAATGTGAATAATCAAGGGGTTATCCGAGGGACGTCCCTTTGCCGCATATATTTTTTTGGATGATTCCGGATTGAGTGCATCTCCACCAAGACCATAAACCGTTTCCGTAGGAAATGCCACCAGTCCGCCTTTTTTTATGATTTCACCAGCCGCCCGGATAATTGGATTGTCTGACAAATTATATCCTTCCGTATCCCGTGCAATCTGTTCAAAACGCGTTTTCATACATTAAGCTCCGCTGTCATAATCTCATCTTTCATCATATCACAAATTATAATCCATTGAAATACTTTTGAATCCCCAAATAAATCTGAAAAGCCAGTTTTTCCTGATACGTTTCATCGGTTAGTTTTTTTGCATCTTCCGGATTTGACAAAAAGCCACACTCAACGATTACCGTTGGCATGGCTGATTTTTTCAAAATATAATAACTGTCATTTGCCTTTTCCTGCCGCGGCGCTTCGATTTCAAGTCCCTGATTAAGTGTATTCTGCATAATCGAGGCAACCTGATGTCCCGATTCGGAATTGGCATAATAAAAACATTGTGGTCCGCAGACAGCACTGTCCTGAAAGCTGTTTTGATGAATGCTGACAACCAAATCTGCATGCCGGTCTTCCATAAATTGAATTCTCCGATGCATATCCTGCGCTTTTTTGTTGGTTGCATTCTCATCATACAGACCGCAATCAGTTGTCCTTGTCATGACAACCGTAAGATCGGATTGTTTTAATACCTTTTGAAGCTTTAAAGCGATTGCTAAGTTAACATCCTTTTCAAGTATCTGATTGACACCCACTTTTCCGGGATCATTCCCTCCGTGTCCAACATCAATCACTACGATTTTTTCATTTTCATTCCCGGCAGTCATGGTGTAGATTGCTGCCTGTCTGGATAAAACAACCATGGCCGCAAGCAGAAAAACCGTCATGCATGTTGCTATCACTTTCTGTTCCATTTTCATCCATAAAATCCTTTTTTATAGTATTTATGCATAAAACAAAACAGATATTCAAATGAGCAGATTCTTTACTGCTTATTTCTATAAATAAAACAAATCATTACTGTTGCAGATAAGCCGCTATTTCGTTCCAGATATCAGATTTTTCCTGTCCTAGTCTCCATCCGGCAACTCCCGCAAGATTGTATTTTTCCATAACGCTCAGTTTCACCGCAATGGATTCACTCTCCTCAAGCCATACCGCATAATCTGTTCCGTCCACGGAAAACTGTGCTGTATACTGGCAGGTGCCGTCATCCCAAATGGTTGTCACACCATTGTTATTCAAAAAGTTCTCAATCTCATTCATTCCGTACGCAACCTGACCGATATCACCTGTCGTTTTCCACAGTCTGGTATAAAACGGAATTGCGTTGATGACTTTTTCAGCCGGGACCTGAGATACCGTCTTTTCAATTCCACTCTGTACGAAATCAATGGATGCATTTGATCCTACACCATCTGCAGCCGCAACATGCTCATCATAACCCATGATAATCACATAATCGACAACTTCTCCCTGTTTTCCACGGTCATAATTCAACAGATATCCATTGTCTGCGGAAAGAATGATACCGTTTTTGTGACATTCAATATAGAGTTCCCTTAAAAACTGAATATAACCGGGAGCTGCTTCTGCACTGACCGCTTCAAAATCGACATTGATTCCGTCAATCTGATATTGCTGCACCGTGCGGATTAACTGGTCGATTAAATTGCGACGGCTGGTAGTGTTATTTACAACATTTGCTGTAGATACTTCTTTATTGGTAAAATTATCCAAAAGTGCCCATACCTGAATTCCTCTGTTGTGCATGGCGGTAACATATCCGGCATCCGCAAGGGAGGAAAAATTGCCGTAATCATCAATCAATGAAAACCAGGTAGGCGAAATGACATTGACACCCTGTGTATTTTGCAGTAACCCTTCCGCAAAGGAATTGGCATCCATGTTGGTTACCATATTCCATACCAGGCAAATCTTACCGTCTCTTTGCAAGGGTGCATAGGCCGGCGCCACATAATCTGTCACGGGTGTGGGTGTAACCGGATCTGTCTCTTCCAGTCTCTTATTTTCCACGTATCCGCTGATTCCGTCATATGTTGTAACCAGACTCCAGGTCTCCATTTCATCGACCAAACGAACATCGTCTCCTTTGGAAAGATCTGCCAAAATCTCACTCTTTACACCACCCAGCACTCTGACCTGAGTATCTTTTTTCACCAAAGCATGGCGTTCTTCTTCCCAAACGGTATCAATAATAACCCGATTCGGTTCTGCAAAAAACTGATAAGAAAAATTACTGAATTTTTTTACAAACTCATCAGCAAGATAAAGCGTATCATTCATGGCAACCGTCAGAGCATAACTCTCCGATGCAAATTCCGTACCAAAATTATAATCCGTACTTCCGATTGCTGTGGAAAGAATTGCCGTATCGGTTGTAAATAAAAGCTGCTGTTGTGACATATCATAATAAAAATGATTATTCAAATTTTCATCGACAAAAGCAAGCGGGAAATAGACATGACCATCCCGATAAAGCGCATCGGTCTCAATCAGTGTATCATTAAAGATAATGGCTGTTTCCTCACCGCCAACCACATTAAAATATGTGTTTAAATCCGCTCTCTCCTGCGAATAAGAATACTTTTCCAACAAACCTGTTGATAGGCCAATCAGTACAACAACAACAATCAATGCAACCGCAACCAAGACGGGTATATAGTTTTTCTTCATTTGTATATCCTCCGATTCAAATGATATCAGGTTTTTCGATTCCTATACACGTTAAACAAAAATAAAACATCATCCCGGACATCATTTGAATCCGATTATAACAAAACTTTTATTTCAGCACAATGCTTAAACTCCCCAATCCCTTTGCTAAACGCAAACCAATGATCAGCATAGAAGGACCTTGATCATAACCCCGTTAAGCATCTATGGCTTTTAACAAATAGTGTCATAGCGGATTTCCCTAATATATCCACGCTCGTCTGTTACGAAATCCGCCATATAAAAATGATCTTCCCGAAACACTGCCGAACTTATCTTTTTCGGTGAGGATAATGTTCCGTCAAGATACAGCACAGCTCCTTTTTTTAAAGAAGCAGTCAAATCCTGTTCCATTTGCTTTTTTGTGTTTTTCCTTTCTGCTTCCATAAAATAACACAGCACCTCCATGGATATTTTCCTTATTTTGCCAAAATCAAAATCCATATTTACCGTTTTCCAAAAGGTTTGTGATATATTATAAAAATTGGCATCATACTTTTTTTGATAATGACGATAATAAATAATGAAGACAAGAATACTACGGGACATGTAAAAAAACAAAATAAATAAGAGCATTTTTAAATATTAAATTATACGTGATTGTGAAAATATATCGATGATATAACCATCGATCAGGCACGAAGCCTTAGACAACCCATAAGGGTCATAATGTGAATTTGATTTGCTTTAAAGAATTCACTAACAATTAATAAGAAATTTTTTGCCTCCTTTCCTTACGGATTGTCCCGGAAGCATCTTGTGATTATATTATATCTGCATTGTTTCTTTTTTACAATATGCTTTTTAAAAATTTGGTAATATTGCACAAAAGAATTTATATACCATAATCTGGAAATCTTAAATTTTTTTAAACTGGCACTTGCTTCTCTTGACTTAATAAACTATACATTATAAGATACATTTACAATTTTTTCGTATGCAGTAAGGATGTGATAACATGAAAATCGAAAAAATTAATGACAATCAAATTCGCTGCACACTTACACATAGTGATTTGGCAAACCGCGAACTGAAAATCAGTGAGTTAGCTTATGGTAGCGATAAAGCGAAATCTCTTTTTAAAGATATGATGGAACAGGCTTCTTACGAATTTGGATTTGAAGCTGATGATATTCCGTTGATGATAGAGGCTGTCCCAATCAGCTCAGAATGTATCGTTCTGACTATTACCAAGGTAGAAGATCCGGAAGAACTGGATACGCGATTTTCCAAATTTGCACCTTCTGTTCACGAAGACAGTCAGTCTGCAGAAGAAGCCGATGATATCTCTGATATTTCCGAAGAGGTTATGGATTTATTTCATAAGATTCAAAAATCAGAACGCGATTTTATGAGTGATGTTAATAAAAACAACACGCTCCCCGCAACACCGGCAGATGCCAAAGTATCAAAAGGAAAGTCGGAAAAAGTCAAAACGGTTGAAGCATGTATTTTTTCTTTCGAAAGTCTTTCCCTTGTCATCCGATTTGCACATGCCGTAAATAATTTTACCATTTGCAAGAATTCTTTATATAAGGATAAAATAAAGGATGAATACCATTTGATAATCTTCAACCATCAAATTGGCGTGCAGGAATTTAATCAGCTCAGCAATGCCGCATCAGAGTATGGTCATCTGTTAAAGAGTATGTCGCATACAGAGACTTATTATAAAGAGCATTTTGAACCGATTGTCGAAAATCATGCTTTGCAGTCACTGGGCACTGTATAAAAATTGAGCTATATTCAGTTCATTATTAACAAAGCGTAAAAAAGGCTGTACCGGTTATCCGGCACAGCCTGATTTATTTTCTTAACAAGGATTATATACTATTAATCTTTGCCATCAATTCATCAATATCAATTCCATGAACCGCTGCAGCTTCTTCCAATGTTTCCATTTGGGATGCCGGACAGCCTAAACAGTGCATTCCTGCTTCCAGTAAAACCGGAACAACATTTTGGTCTTTCATAAGAATTTCACCAATTGTCATGTCTTTTGTGATTTCTGCCATTATCCACGCCTCCTTAATAATTGGTCTTATTTCTGCTTTAGTATAACCTAATCCCATTTTTTTATCAATGTTCATATTATCTAAGTGTCAGAACGGTTTATTTAAACTGTTAATACGGACATTTTATAGGAAAGATTATAAACTAGTTTTCTTCTGCAATTTTGCAAATAATATCCACACAGGTATCAATACCCAGGGAAGAGCTTTTTAATGTCAGATCATAATAATCCGCATTTCCAAACTCGGTATTGGTATAGTAAGTACAGTATCTTCTTCTTGCCTTGTCCACAGACTTCATTTCTTCCAAAATTTTGCTTTCGGAATATTCGGGCATCTGTTGTTTTAGATTTTTCAGACGAAAATACTGGGATGCCGCAATAAAAACATGCAAAGAATAATCAAATTCTTTTAATATCACATTGGCATTGCGCCCAACGATGACACATTTTCCCTTTTCACCTACTTTTTTAATGGCATCTCTTTGTGCCGCAAAAAGCTTTTCGTTTAAGGGTTTGTTGTAAAAATCAAACAGGCTCTGTCCCAGTCCGAAATTGTGGGGAACCTTTTCATCATACATTCTGAAATCTTCCGGTGTCAGATCCGAAGCCTCCATAGCAGAACGAATAATCATATCTTTATCCAGATAATAATATCCCAGTCTTTCTGCTACCGCCTTTCCGATTTGTCCACCGCCGGCTCCAAATTCCCTGCTGATTGTAATGATCTTTTTCATAGGCACACGCTCCTTTCTGTTCAAGGAAAATAAGTCCATATTGCTACATTTATAAAACTTTATTTAGGAAATTGATCGTTCTTGGTTCCTTTGGATTCAGTAAAACTTCCTGAGGAGTTCCCTCTTCAACAATATATCCGCCATCCATAAATATGACTCTGTCTGCAACTTCCCTTGCAAATCCCATCTCATGAGTGACAATTACCATTGTCATGCCGTCTGCTGCAAGTTCCTTCATAACCTGTAATACTTCTCCGACCATTTCCGGATCAAGCGCTGATGTCGGTTCATCAAAAAGCATAATATCCGGTTGCATACAAAGTGCTCTCGCAATGGCAATACGCTGTTTTTGTCCACCGGACAGCTGACTGGGATAACTTTCTTTTTTCTCAACCAGTCCGACTTTATCCAACATTTTCAACGCACGCTCTTTTGCTTCTTCTTTTGAACATTTTTTCAACATATTCGGTGCAAGTACCAGATTGTCCAGAATATTCAAATTATTAAACAGATTGAAATGCTGGAATACCATTCCGATATTTTCACGTACTTTATTGATGTTGGTTTTTTTACTTGTGATATCCATATCATCCACAATAATCGTACCGCCGGAAGCCTCCTCTAAACGATTTAAGCATCTTAAGAAGGTGGATTTTCCCGATCCGGAAGGACCGATTACAACAACCACTTCTCCTTCATAAATATCGGTTGAAATATCCTTTAGTACTTCCAGACTGCCGAAGTTCTTTTTCAAATTTTTAACATGTATTTTTACGTTTCTATCTTCCAACATTTAATCTCCTTTCCACAACCTTTGCACTTCTTGAAAGGATTGTAATCACGATCAGATACATGATACCGACAATTGCCCAAGTCTGGAATGACATGAAGGTATTTGCCTGTACATTTTTTGCCGTATTAACCAGTTCCGGAAATCCAATAACAGATAGAATCGAGGTATCTTTTAATGTAATAATAAACTGATTAATAAAAGTAGGAATCATAGTACGAATCGCCTGAGGAAGAACAACCTTTCTCATTGCCATACCATAAGAAAGTCCCAGTGAACGTGCTGCTTCCATTTGTCCTATATCTACAGACTGAATACCGGCTCTGATAATCTCAGCCATATAAGCGCCACAATTTAACGCCAGACAAATGGTACCTGCCTGAAGTGCAGTCAGAGTTACATTAAATCCGCCAATAACATTGTTAAAAAGATAAGGCATACCAAAATAGACGAAAAATGCCAGCACAATCATCGGCACACCTCTGATAACGTCTACAAAAATCTGGGAAAAAATATTACATGCCTTATTTTTTACAACACCAAGCATTCCAAAAATCAATCCGATGATACAGGCAAAGAATAAACCAAGCAACGCCAAAAGCAGCGTTCTTCCCATTGCAGTCAAAAGCATACTGCCATATACTGTTATAATTTTTACCATAGTCTTTTCCTTTCCGTATTTTACTCTTATACCTATTGTATACTATATTTCACAAAAATGAAAGACGCCAGAGCGGGCGTTTTACCCCGTCTGGCGATCTTTTTCCTGTCATATGAATTTCTATCGAATTATTCACCAAGATATTTTGCTAAAATTTCGTCATATGTTCCGTTTGCCTTGATGTTTGCAAGACCTGCGTTGAACATATCAACAAGTTCCTGATTATCAGCATTGAAAATAGCAAAACCATACTGTGCAGGTTCATTTCCTGTACCATCAACCAATTTCATTGCAAGACCGCTGTCTTTGATATTGGCTGCCATAATCGGAGTATCATCAAATACAGCTACTACCTGACCGCCGACAACTGCCTGGTACATAGTAGGTGAATCTTCAAAATATGTGATTGTGAAACCATATTCATCAACAAGGCTTTCTGCATAAGTAGCACTCATAGAACCTGTCTTAACTGCTACTGCTTTTCCGGAAAGACCATCAAATCCTGTAATATCAGAAGATTCTGCTACAGCCATACACTGATTTGCATCATAATATCCGTCTGAGAAAATCCAGCCTGATTCTTTACGTTCATCTGTAATAGATGCACCAGCGATCATACCATCTGCCTGACCGGCCTGACATGCTGCGATGGAAGCGTCCCAACCAAGTGACTGAAGTTCATATTCAAATTCCTGATCTTTAGCAATAGCTGCAAGAATGTCTACGTCAATACCAACAAATTCTCCGGAATCATCAGTATACTCAAAAGGTTTAAATGCAGTATCTGTTGCAATTACCCATTTCTTGCCTGTTGTTTCCTCTGCAGTTTCTTCGGTTGCAGCCTCTTCTGTTGCTGTTTCCTCAGTAGTTTCTTCTGCTACTGCAGGCTCCTCTGTCTTTGCTTCTCCTGTACTACCGCATCCTGCAAGGCTGAATACCATGGTTGATGCAAGAAGTACTGCCAATAATTTCTTTTTCATAACTAATTCTCCTCTCTTAGTTTAAAAATTTTTCAGTCACTTTCAAAAGATTGCCGGATTAATATCCTGAAACAATATTTAAAACTGCTAAATATATATCAACAGCCTAAGCTGTGATAATCATTATTTATTTCCAAATATCTGGTACAATGGTTTTAAAATAACTTCACCATTTCAACGGTCTGTCTTTATCTATATACGCACCAACCAGTTGCGCATCATTTAATTTTTACATGCATCCACAAATGCCTGAACCAGTTTTACACTGTTTTCATTTACCTGATATGAAAATTCCGGATGCCACTGGACTCCTACGGCAAATTTCTGTCCTTTCACAGAAATCGCTTCCACCAGGCCATCTTCCGAAACAGCCATAACTTCTGCCCGCTTAGCCGGACTTTTTACAGCCTGATGATGATAACTGTTTACCTCAATGGTTCCTTCTCCCAAAATCTCTGAAAGAATTGTATTTTCCAGAATGCGTACCTTATGAGCGGCGACATCATAAGGCGGTTCCATATGGTGTTCTACCGTACTTTCATATTCGGTAGGAAGATCCTGAAATAAATCACCGCCTAAGTATGCATTCATAAACTGAATTCCACGGCAGATACCAAATACCGGTTTATCATCGGAAAGTGCCATATCTAGAAGAATACTCTCCATGGTATCTCTGTCCTTACAGGGAATACCGCATTTTTCGGATGCTTCTTTTCCATATACATAAGTACCGACATCATGCCCTCCTGTCAGCAACAGGCCGTCACACAATGCATAGGCTTCTTTCAGTTCTGCCTGATCTGTTGTCAAAGGAAGCATAATCGGAAGAGCATTGCATTCTTCGAGTACTTTCATGTATCCCGGCAACATCCAATAGCTCTCTTTTTCATCATCATATAATGGTATCAAACCAATAACCGGTCTCATCTTCATCACTTCCTGCAAAACATCTTTCCATTAAGGCACATTTGAATGAAAGATATTTTAATCATTGAATAAATAATAAGAAAGGCGTCTGCTTCTATTTACCCATAAAGCAGACGTCTTTGTCTTCCATGTGTTACACTATACAATTATTTTTTTTGAATTGCAACTGTTTTTTGTTTCAGTTCATATTAATTTCATATTTT
>JAEDFR010000092.1 GCA_016297945.1 Lachnospiraceae bacterium
GCATCCTTGCTGCGAATTGCTGAAACAGAACGAAATATTAAGATGAACTAATACATCTCACAATAAATCCGCATAAAGCATTGCTCCGCCCAACTGTGTACTTTTTCCACAACAACAAATCATAAAGTTTATGATTTAAACTAAATAAAATAGCTACGCAATAAGTTCTCCTTCATCGTTTTAAGTTAGAATTTGGCAGTATGCTATATCTGCATTCAATTCATATGTTGTAAAAAAATAGTTTGATTTCTTGCAATTTGCGGAAGTTGACTAGTTTATCTTAATAATCCGAAAATATATCAGCACTTCGCGACACGGATGTCGCGAAAGGCGCATAAAAGGCAGGATGCCACTTATGCGCCGCGTGCGTATGTATGACAAAAATTTAAACGGATTATTTAGATAAACTGTTCAACGTACGCATTGCAAGAAATCAAACTATTTTTCTCACAACGGCAGAATGTCTAAAATACAGTTGCCAATTCTAACTTAAATATCTTACTCCCCATAGAGGGTTTCTTTCAGAAATCGCTTATTTGCCTCAAAGTCCACCTCCAAAACAGCCATGCTCCTTATGGTTGCATTGGAATAAGTTCCCTCCATCGGTACACATTGCTGCACCATGTCATAGCCAATAATTTTATAACCACCAAGCGCAATTTTATAGCACTCATTCTGCTTAAGATTGGTCGTTAAATTCGGGAACAAGCCATCAATTACCCCACCGGAATTGCTTACCATAGCTCCGGGAAGTTTTTTAAATACTTCCCCCAACACTTTACGCTGTCGTTCTGTTCTTCCAAAATCTGTACCAATGTATCGGTTACGGGTATAGGCAAGTGCCTGTGGTCCGTTCAAATGAATAACGCCGCTTGCGGATGCATCCAACCAGTCATAATCCAGATTTCTTCCAAGAAGCTGATTATATTCCATCAGATATCCGTTAATCAGCTGAACCTCTTCATTGGTTACCTCAAGGTCAATGCCTCCCACGGCATCTACCAGATTGGCAAATGCTTCAAAATTTACCAGAGCATATCGATGCACGGGAATATCAAAATTCTGTTCAATCGTCTGCATCAGCAGTTCCGGTCCGCCATATGCATAAGCTGCATTTAGACGGTTTCCGTCATGCCCCGGAATCTCTACATACATATCACGTAAAAAGGACGTCATGGTAATCGTTTTGGTCTTATCACTAATGGACACCAAAATCATGGCATCTGATCTTCCGTCATCTCCACCCAGACGGGAATCATTTCCGATCAGAAGAACATTAACAACACCGTTATCCTTATAAGATTCTTTCGTCAGGCTTTCCACTTCATTGTAGGTCATTTTTTGATAGACATGATTGACGGCCATATGGATACCACCGAAAATCAATATGAAAAAGACAGCCAAAAATATCAAAAATGCCTTTGCAGCTCCGTTTTTCTTTTTCTTCTTATTCTGTTTTTTACTATTTTTGTTTTTCTTTCCTGCCATCTGATTTTTTGCCTGCATTTTGCTTTGTTTTATCTCTCTTTCTCTTTCATCCTCACGACGGGAGCGCGCCGAAGTATCTCTTCTTGTATGCTCCGTTGACTTTTGATCACGCGAATCTGTTCTCGCCCGATCTGCCGACTTTTTGCCTTGCGAATCGGTTCTCACCCGATCTGCCGGCTTTTTGCCATACGAATCTGTTCTCGTCCGATCTGCCGGCTTTTTGCCATGCGAAGCTACTCTTGTACGGTCTGTGGGCCCTCTATCATGAGAATCGTTTCCGGTACGGTCTGTCGACAAATCGAATTTCAACTCATCGTATGCATCTTCGGTATATCCGATAATATCAAAATCAGCCTTGGTTGGCTTTTTTTGCATCGGCTCTTTTTGATTGGATTCGGTAAGTGAAAAATCTAAGTTTAGCTGTCGGTCAACAAAATCTTCCAGACCTTTTTGAATCTCTTCATTTTCAAAACGTTTTTCATCAGCCATTTTTATACATCCTATCCTTCCATTTTGACAGAGCAATCAAAAACACTGCCACTTGGCTCATTGTTTACACACAAAAGGCTGTCCGTTATCAGACAGCCTTTCAATCTTTATTTTCTTTTTCCAAATAGACTTAGTAGTCTCAAAAACAGATTGATAAAATCCAAATATAGTTCAAGGGCGCAATACATTGACATTGCTAAGGCATTGTTGCTATCCGAGGTAGCCGCAATCCTTTTTGCCTTATTTGCATCGTAGGCTGTTAATCCGACAAAAATAAGCACTCCAACTATACTTACAATAAAGTCAAACATACTGCTTCGCAGGAATATTAAATTGACACAGGAAGCAATGATAATACCAACCAGTCCCATCAGGCAGATATTACCGACAGATGATAAATCTCTGTCTGTCACCATTCCATAGATAGCCATAAAAGCGAACATGCCGGAGCACATCAAAAATACTGCTGCCAGTGAACCACCGGTAAATATCATAAAGAAAATAGAAAACAACATGCCGGTCATATAAGAATATGCCGCAAACAAAACACCTGCCAAAATCGGCTTATTTTTTGCTATTGCGAAATTTGCTCCCCAGACAATTGCAAGCTCTGTAAGGATAAAAACAATATAATTATTTCCTGTCAAAATTCTGATTGCAACTGCAGGCGATGTTGTTAATGCTGCACCTGCTGTAATGAAAAGCGCAACCATCATAAACAGATAGGATTTGGCGATCACTTCATTGGAAATGATAGCACCCAGATTTTTGATACCTGTCATCTGAACCGGATTTCCACTTTCAAATCCCGCATTCATATCCATACCATATCCGTTTGGCGTATAATCAAACTGACCATTTGCGCCATACTGTTGATTATATCCATTTGCACCGTACTGCGGATTGTATCCATTTGTACCACCCTGATTGTACTGGGATGATGTCTGATTGATACCTTGTTCTTCGGGTCTGTAAGTATTCATAATCAATTCCCCCTTTTTTCTACCGATACGGTAACACATATATTATTGTTTTGCAAGCAAATGAAATGGATTTAATAATTTCTTAATTTTCGGCAATTTTAATCCTGCCGTTCTCATTTTGAAGTTTGGCCTTGTGAATTCCAAAAATGTGATTGTGATATTCCTTGAGATTGACAAACACTTCACTATGGCGTAACAACAATGCTGATTGAGATTGCATATCACCAAGAATAATGACCTCATCCACCTCTCCATCCAAAATAACAGATGCATAGGAAATTTCGATTTCTACAGGATGTGCCACACATCCGATTCCACAAATCTGTTTTGCATTCATTTCAGCACGCAAACTGGTATTTTGTATCACAATCCGGTTATCTAACGCCTCAAAAGAACCAATGCCAACACCTGCAAATAATGTAGAATGCAAAGATACATCACAAAACAGAACACGTATGTCCGTCTCACCTTTCACACTGCCAATGGCTACCCCCTTATTTCCGACCATATTAATGACATATTTTCCACGATTGATACAGATATTTCCACCCATTCCGGAGCCAATCGCCACACTGTTTTTGGCATTTGTTTTGATTTCAATCGTACCATCCTGTTCAAAAATTAAGTCACCATGTCGTTTGTCCATATCATTTCCGATGCCAAAGCATCCATCATAATTGCATTGGATAAGTAACGAACCTTCACCATCCAAGGTCAAACGGGAATTTTCCGGCACCCGGATACCTCCGGTCCGAAACTCATTTTCTCCACGCAAAACTAAGGTCAGGTCACAATCCTCTCCAATATCAATACAAGGCTGTCCTCGCTTTGTACCAAGGCTCACATTATTTAATACCAGTCTGCCATGATATCCGTCGGCAATCTGTATCATCATATTAGAAGCCATTCCCGGGACACCATTAATATCTAAATTCCGGTAGGTAGTTTCCTCATTGGGAATCACGATATATTCACATTCTTCTGAATGCAGCTTTGCCAAAGAAATACGAAACTCTTTTCCCGCCGTATATACTTTCTTGGTTTTATCAAAAAGTAATTGCTTGGTGAGCTGATGAATTTCCCGTTTAATCCGCACATCAATATTTTGCAGTACTTCCGCACCGGGTCTCGCCGTATAATATCCCTGAATCAAATCCACACCAAGATGAATTACAGTCTGCATTTCTTCGTAGGTTTCTATTCCCTCTGCCAGCACAATGATACGGTTATCATGTGAAAACTCAATAATTTCTTTTACAAAATGTTGTTTTTGCGGGCTTTTATGAATTTCTGTCAATAATCCGCGGTCAATTTTCACATATCTTGGCATATAACGAAGCAAATTCAATATATTGGAGTAACCCGTACCATAATCATCGATTGCGGTTTCCATTCCAATACGCGCATATTTTTCTTTGATTTCTAAAAGCTGTTCATCATCGATTTCTGCCTGTTCTGTCAGTTCAATTACAATCTGCTTGCTGTTATCCTGCAACAACTCCACTACTTCTTTGGTATCCGATTCATTTATTATTATGCCGGGAATACTGTTAATAAATATTTTTTTACCTATAAACCGCTCCTGTCGCTCAGAAAGGCAGGTCAGCACATTATAAAAAGTATATTTTTCAACATCGTACAGGCGATTCATCTGCTCTGCATATTTCAAAATAGTAAGGGGCGGAACCGACTGCTTCGTTGTTGTACGCATCAAAGCTTCATATGCAAATATTTCTCCTGTTTTTGCATCCACAATTGGTTGGAAATAGTAAGTAAACAGATTTTCATCCAATATTTTTTCTACCAGTTTCCGCTCTTCTCTCTCCGTTTCACTGATTTGTTTAATCAAATCAGAGTTTATCACATCCGAAAAAGAACCATGCAATCCATTTAATGTATCTGCACTCATATTTTGCAATGCAGTTTCTAAATTCGCCAATCTATTTTGTTCAAAATGGCACTCCTGTAAAGACATTTCATTGTGATTAGCTATCGTTAACCGTCTCAGGCTTTCCAGGCCACGGGTAACATTCGAAATCCATGCACTGTATGCCTGATCATAGCCCATGGTATCTTTTCCGTATTCCCATACTGCATATCCCATGCACTGCTCTTCAAAATGAAGCGGTGTAAAAAGAAATGCCTTGGGTTGCTCTCTATCTTCCTGCAATTCCGGCAAAAGTTCCGTTTTATCAAAAAACCTTGTTAAGTCAACTCTTCCCGGATTATCCATACTTTGTCGACATTCCAGTGCATATAACATACGATTGCTGTAATGACTCCAATCCGCATTTGGCATGCACAGACTTTCCATCGTCTCCCACTGCTCATTCAGACACAGATGAAAGCTCGAAAACTCCTGTATCTGATAGGTATATGAAAAAATAACGTTCATCAGATCTGTCAGTTTCGTCTGACACATCAGATCATCCATCATACTATTCAAGTATAACAGAAAATCACGTTCAGAGATTGTTACTTCCCAGCTTTCCCTGTTCATGGAACGAAGTGCAACATCACATTTACATCCACAACTGCTTCCGATAAATAATTCGATTTTGGGATTGAAATCCGGAATTTCTGTTCCATCAAGCAATGCACGAATTGCTTTTCCTGTGTGCTTTCCACACTCCCATGACGGTATCGGGACAGACGTCAAAGGCTTCGGACTGGTCTTTTTCTCCTGTCGCGAATCATATCCGACAATCGCGATATCCTCCGGCACACGGACCCCTTTCTTTTCCAAAGCATTGGCCACTCCGATAGCCATACAGTCATTGGCACAGGCAATCGCCTGCGGCAAATCATCAGGTGTCTTTAACAACTTCTCCACCATACTTTCGCCACTGGTATACCAAAAATCCCCTTCAAAAATCCAGTCCTTTCGCACCTGTAGCTGATGTTCTTTCATGCATTCCAAAAATCCGTTCAGACGCTGAATGGAATGCGGATGCCACGACTTTCCGGTCAGATAGGCAATTTTTGTAATCCCATGGCACTCAATCAGATGTGAAATCAAATGCTTTGTCGGATGAAAATAATCGGTCGAAACAGTAGGAAAATACTCACTTTCTTTATCAACAAATAGAACAGGTCCCCGGAAAAAAGTATGCAACTCATCTTCTAAGCGCTCTATTAACCCGGTGGTCTGAATGGTATCAGCCAATACAACAAAACCATCAAAGTTCTCATATGGAATAAGTGAAAAAATACCGGATTCACCAATTTCACGATTCGTTGTTTCCTGATACTTTCTATACATAGCAAAGATACAGACATCATAATCATATGCAAATGTCTGCTCTAAAAATCCATCTATAAATTCCTTTTGATAGCTCTCATCAGGCTGCCCTAACAGCAAACCAATTCTCTTTCTGCTCATACCATCGATCCCTATTTTATCTTTTATATCTTTACAATTTCTTTTTATCTTGCGGTCTTCTTTTTCTGACATTTTTCATTTTGCCTTTTAGCTTATATTCCGGTTTTGATTTATTCCCCGTATTTTCGTATTATTCAAACAGAATATCTTTCTATTTCTATATTTTGCTACTTATTTACTCTGCTTTTTGCTTTCCGGTTTTGCCTTCCTATTTTTCAGAAAAATATATCTTGTAATTTCAATCCCGATTTTAAAAGGAAGCGGTCTCAACGCTTTGTCAGCCTCCACTAACTTTTCACGAATGGGAATGTGCTGAGGGCAATGCATTTCGCACTTTCCGCATTTAATACACTGCGAAGCAAGACACGAATCCTTCCGCATTCCCATGTTGCGTGCAAACTCCATTCTGGTCGCCGCTTTTCCTTCAATGCAGGACAGATTATAATAATGAAAAATACCCGGAATATCTACACCTTTGGGACAGGGCATGCAATAACGGCATCCCGTACATCCGACTTTTTCTTTTTTTCGGATTGCTGTTTTGATTTTTTCAATCGTTTCAAAATCCTCATCCGTAAACTGTCCGACTGTCATTTCTGAAGCAATACGAATATTTTCCGCTACCATTTCCAAGGAATTCATTCCGGAAAGCACGCAGGTTACCTGTGGCTGATTCCATAACCATCGAAGCCCCCATTCAGCAGCAGAATATCCACGTCCGCTTTTTTCCATCGCTACATGCGCATCCTTT
Organism: Lachnospiraceae bacterium; assembly: GCA_016297945.1. Taxonomy (GTDB): domain Bacteria; phylum Bacillota; class Clostridia; order Lachnospirales; family Lachnospiraceae; genus UBA2882. Next base: position 7,094 of record JAEDFR010000092.1, read on the forward strand.
GGAAGCATGTTGACTAACTTTCCGCCTCTAAGCGGTTCCATAATGATAACCGGAATTCCTTTTTCATAGGCGGCATCCAGTCCGCGTCGCCCCGCCTGACTGTGTTCATCCAGATAGTTATACTGAATCTGACAAAAATCCCAGTCGTAGGCATTCAATATCTTTAAAAACATGTCCGAATCACCATGATAAGAAAAACCGATATTACGAATGCTTCCGTCCGAAAGATGTCGGCAAATCCAGTCTTCTATCCCGAGCTTTTTCAGATTTTCCCATTCCTCTATGTCCGTAAACATATGCATCAGATAGTAATCAATGTAATCAGTCTGCAATCTTCGTAGTTCTTCCTGAAAGGTTTTCTCGATTGCATCCAGCGAACGAAGCATGTAATGCGGAAGCTTCGTTGCTATATAAACCTTGTCACGAACCTTGTTTTTAGCAAAGATTTTCCCCATCAATTCTTCGCCGCCTGCATAAATATAGGCAGTATCAAAATAATTCACACCTTCCGAAATGGCCTGCATCACTTCCTGTTCTGCTTTTTCAAAATCAAAAGCATTCCCTTTTTTCGTAAAACGCATGCAGCCAAAACCGAGCTGTGAAATCTCGTTTCCTTTACGATCTTTTCTGTATAACATTGTAATCTCCCATTGTTTGTTAACAAATACTAACTGATTGACTTCAAATAAAGCCGAAATTGTATCACTCTTTTATTGTTTCATTCTTATGAAGGCATTTTTTATATGTCCAATCAATAAAAAATGCACCTAACGGAGCGGTTATCAAAATAGAAATAACAGAAACGGTCAACACCATGTTGCCACAGGCTAACCCCATTGCCAGCGGGACTCCGCCGATTGCCGCCTGGACTGTTGCCTTGGGTATATAGGCTAGCATACAAAAGAGGCGTTCTTTTGCATTCAGCTTTGTACCCAGTACACACAGATAAACACCAATCATTCGGAATAGCAGAACACCGAAAATCAATACAATGGATTTCAAACCGGCTGATTTTGCACTTTCAATCTGTACAGAAGCTCCCACCAACACAAAAAGAAAGATTTCAGCACCAACCCATAGTTTGTCATAAGTTTGTGACAGTCTCTTTGCCAAATCCTCTTTTTTCATCCGGACTGCCATTCCCAGACACATAACCGCAATCAAAGATGCAAACGGAACGATACCGGATAAACGATCTTCTACTGAAACCAATAAAAGACTGCATCCCATAACAATCAGTACACGCACCATATCTCTTTGATGAATTTTATCAAATAAAACCGTCAACCCCATACCAGCCAGTAAGCCTATGCTAATCCCGGTAATCAGGGAAATCGGAATATTCACAAACTGCATAACGGATACTGTATCGTGTTGAGCCATCCCGGTAAATGTCGTAAATAATACGATGACAAATACATCATCTACCGATGCTCCGGCCAGAATCATCTGTGGTATCCCCTTATCGGTTCCATATCCTTCATCCATCAGCTTAATCATCCCCGGAACAACAACCGCAGGCGAAACGGCTGCCACAACAGAGCCTAGAACGGCAGCCTCCAGAACGGATATTCCCAACAATTTGGGTGCCAACAAAAGCATCCCAAGCAGTTCTGCCGATGCAGGCAAAAAACACAAAAGAATTGCCGGCCTTCCGACTTTTTTAAGGTCAGCTAATGATAACTTTAATCCGGCGCGGACTAAAATGATTACTAATGCTATTTTACGAATTTGTGCGGAAATATCTAAAATAGATGAATCTAACAGATTCAGCACATACGGTCCAATCAAAATACCTGCAAGAATCATTCCAAATAACGCAGGCAGATGCAGTTTTTTGCAAATCCAGCCAAAAAGCAGTCCAAAAAATAATATATAGGTAATGCTTAGTAACATTTCTTCCTCTTTGTCATCCTGTCATCTAAATATGTATGAATAAAATCATTCTATCATATTTCAATATTACGCACAATCTTTCCCATACATTCGCTCCTGCAGTCTGCGACTATTGGAGCAACAATAAAAAATAGCGGAAACCGTATTATCTAAAATTCAGTCTCCGCTACTTTTTTAATTCTTTCCGTATTCTTTTCATTTTGCTTCACGATGTGCAAACTCACCATAGTAAGCACTTAAAAATTCTGAAATTGCTTTAATC
>JAEDFR010000093.1 GCA_016297945.1 Lachnospiraceae bacterium
ACGATGTGCAAACTCACCATAGTAAGCACTTAAAAATTCTGAAATTGCTTTAATCTATGGAACGGCAATTCCGATGACGTATTACAAAGACTGCAAAACGTTTTGTGTGACCTTGCCGTCATTGTGGGGCCTTACAATCCCGAAAATCTGGAAGGACAATTAATTTTTGATGAGCCATGGGTAGCAATGATTCCGGTGGCACATGTGCTCAATGCCTATGAGCTTACCGAACAAAACGTTGGCATTGCCATTTATCCGGCTGCTGCCGCCATTTATGCCGACAGCAGGAAAGTGATTACCAAAAAACTAATCGATCCATCTGTAACCGCCAGCTATTATCTGACACAAAGGAAAGAAAAAAAACTCTCCCTTGTTGCGGAAGAGTTTTGGAAATATATTGTGCAAAATATAGAATTGTGATTCATGAATTGTTTTATACACGCTTATTTCATAAATAAACCACTCAATTTCATATTTTCATCAAAGCTAATCGTATAAGTAATGATGATGTTTTCATAGGAAACCTGTGCCTGACAGGTAGCAAAATGCTTTCCACTCTGGGCAACTTCTATCATATAAACATTTCCCAGACTGATGCGATTCCCAAAGCCGTCTTCGCACATCTCGGCTTTTACTTCATCCATTTTTTCCTTCGTAAAGATAGCAGCAAGATTATCCGTTGACATCTGTTTCAAACCATCGTAATCTTCTGCATCCAGATAATCAATCGTTTGCATCAATGCATTCTGAACCATTGCTTCATCAAAGATTTTACTTTCCGAAATCTCATTTGTTTTGGGAATCATCATGAAAAACAAAAAGCAGATCACAAGGATAACCAATACGACAATACCTAATATTTTCAGTTTCTTTTCCTTTTTCCATTGCTTTTTATCTTCTGCTGAAAGACTTTCATTAAATCCATCCGCAATTTCACGAATCGCCCCCATCGAAGAAATAATATTTTCCAGCGATTCTTGATTGTCCATGCGCTCCTGTATTTCGGACAAAAGCTGTCTGGAAATATCTTTTTTCTTGTTTTTTCCACAGGTTACCAGTTTTAATATTTGCTTTACATACTTTTCAGATGTCATTTTTCTTCCTCCATAATCATTATGATTCCTTTTGCGATTTTCTTCCAAACCGCATCAATCTCTGTCAATGCTTCTGTTCCTTTTTCGGTAATCCGGTAATACTTTCTCGATACCTGTCTGCCTTCCGGCTCGCTCCATTCTCCAAGAATCAGTCCGTCATCTTCCAGCCGATACAAGATGGGATATAATGTCCCGTCCCGTAATTGAAAGGTATCCTCACTTTTTTCCCGTAGCTCCTGGATAATCTGGTAACCATATTTTTGTTCTTTGCAAAGAAGCTTCAGCACCAGCATATCCAAAACGCCTTTTTTCATTTGCTTTTCATACTTATCATTCATATTAGTCTCCGTTCTGCCGCTTCTACCCATGATACCTACGGATTGCTGCACACCTAACTCTGCCCTGGTATCATAATATGAATTATACTTGGTTCTTACATATACTTTGTAATACAAAGTATATGGTTATATAGAAGAATTGTCAAGATAAAAATTATTAAAATGCATAGTATAAAAATAAAAAAGAATATATAGCCAATAATATCCTTATTATTTGCTATATATTCTTCTATTAATGAAATTCCGCTATTAAAATGCGATTTCTAATATGCTATTTTACACGCTTTCCGATAACCACAAATCTTCCGTCCTCAACCTGGTAAGAACAACATGACAAATTGATAAACTCATCCCCGAGCTGAGCATTAACACCGGTATCATACAAAGACATCGACTTGATATTCTGATACCAGTCATCAAATTCTTCCTGCGTATCTGCCTGAAAGAACTTGCAATATTTGAATACAACGTCACTTTCGTAATAGGCCTGTGAATAGAAAACAGAGATCAGCTCATATTCCCGTTCTTCATACAGACTGTCAAAGTGGATGATGTTGTGCTGCTTTATGTTCCTGTCTCTGCAGCCTCAAATAAATTTGCAAAATTTTCCTATAACGATTATTTCTTTTCATTTTTATCGATCCCTAATCTTTCAAATTATTTATCTTGTTAAATGTCTTCCGCCTTTTTTCTAAAGAACTAATATATTAGCCCATTTCGTAATTATGAACAAAATCTGGCTAATATATTATCCCAATTTCTTTTTATAAATAAACTCCACCAGATAATATCCAATCACACCGGCAATCACGCCAACGATCACGCCTCCGAGAATATCCGTAGGAAAATGTACATATAGATACAATCTTGAGAAAGCAATTAATACGGCAAGCACAAGAGCAATTTTCCAGAGAATTTTCTCTTTTGCCAGAAACAATGCCGTCACAGCAGTAAAGGAAACTGCCGTATGCCCGGAAGGAAATGAAAATTCTTTGGGCTGATCAATCAATAATTGTATGGAAGAATTGATGATATAGGGCCTGGTTCTTGCAACGGCATTTTTGATAACTCCATTGCACAAAATCAAATCAACCAAAAGTGCCGCCATCAAAATCCAGCCACTCTTTCTGGTCTTTTTATTGATCAATAGAGCAATTGTCAAAAGAATCCAAAAAATTCCGCCGTTTCCCAGCACGGTAATAGCCGGCCAGATAAAATCCCCAATCGGGGTCCGCAAAGTCTGTATAAAATTCAATATTGCAAATTCCCAACTCATTTTCTCTTATGAACCAACTGCGCAAAAGCTCGGTTTGTTCTTTCCTCCTAAACGTTTCATTCTTTTATTATAGTGTTGGTGTTAAAAGGTATTCTTACACCATATTTTTAACTTTATACCATATCATAAACCATTTTAAACAAACTATTAATTTGCCTTATCAATTTGCCCCAAAAATGAATTGTCGAAAACAATTTCAACAGAGAGACTTTTAGAATTACAAAAACTAGGAACAAAATAATAATCACCCCATCCTATATAAAATTGGATGGGGCTGGGAGCAACCGGAAAAACCGGATTGAGCTTGTCGTGAAATTTAAAAACAAAATGTAGCAAAACAACATCATTAACAGTTATGAATGATTCTTAGTTCGGTTTTACACTATTTGCAAAAATTGCAATATCCTTGGTCTGAGACAGCATACTTTCATCTCCGTATACGTCAACAGAACCATTCTTTGTTTCATTTTCTGCGATTGCTTCCATATAATCCGTCATCACTCCGGTAATATATCCGTCTCCATCGACGAGCAGAATGGTAATCATCGTACTGTCACAGGCATCACCGTTTGATGCAAAGAAACCATACTCAACATCTACGGTAAATCGATATGACAGATTAGAAGTCTTGTAACTTCCGTCTAAATTGGCAGCAGCATCTGGAAACAAATCCTTATAATCAGTAGATTCGCTCGGTGTACCAACACTAAATCCTCAGGCAGTAAGTCCTAACGCCATGATCATGGTCATTGCCATAACAAGCATGTACTTATAACATTTTTTCAGTTTCATTTCTTTTCCTCACTTTTCTCGTCCCTTTTCCAAGATTTTCCGTATATTGCATAAAAATACAATTCCGCATATCGTCGCTGCTATTGTATCTGCAGAGCACTCCGCATAATAAATACTCATAACATTTCCTGTTATCATTGGGAAAACAATGGCAAACGGAACCAGTAAGAACACCTTTCGAAGCAGCGCCATGAATAAAGATATTTTAGCCTGTCCAAGTCCCATAAAGGTAGTCTGGCATCCCATCTGCACTCCAAAGATCAACATGCCGGCAACAAAAATCGGCATTACCCTCTTAACCACTGCAATCAATTCTATATCATCGGTAAAAATGCGTGCATATACTCCCGGAAACAGCATCGCAGATAATGTAATAGCAAAAGAAGCAACAGTTGTTATGGTAATGATTCTCTTGTATGTGGTCTTAACACGGTCAATTTTTCCTGCACCATAGTTGTAGCTTAAAATCGGCTGCACGCCCTGTGTAAATCCGGAAATCGGTATATTAATCAGTTGCATGATGCTTTGCAAAATCGTCAGCGAACCAACATATATGTCTCCACCATATTTTTGTAAGCCGCTGCTAAGTACAATCGAAATCAGACTTTCTGTACTCTGCATAATAAAAGGAGAAACTCCCAGTGCAGCTACACTTCCGATGATTTTTGGCTGTAGTTTCAAATATTTTATCTGAATGCGTAAAGAAGTCTTTTGGGCAAGCAAAAATCGCATCGTCCAAAGCGCACTGGCAAACTGCGAAATAATCGTAGCAAGAGCAGCGCCCCTAACTCCCATTTTGAATACAAAGATAAAAACCGGATCTAAAGCAATATTCAAACCTGCTCCAATCAGTACAGAAAGCATAGCAATCTTGGACTGTCCCTGAGCTGTGATAAAGGGATTTAATCCTATCACAATCTGTACAAAAAGCGTTCCCAACAAATAAATCCTCAGATATGCACCTGCATAAGGATAGGTAACATCACTGGCACCAATCAGATACAAAAAGGGCTTTTCAATCAGAAAAAATACAACCATTAAAACAATTGTAAAAAAACAAAGCATCGTAACCGCATTGGAAAGTATCGTTTCTGCCCTTTTTTTATCTCCCTTACCCATGGCAATTGCCGCAAGCGGTGCTCCACCTGCACCAACAAAGGCACTGAATGCGGAAATCAACATGATGATAGGAAGCGTAAGTCCTACTCCCGTCAATGCCTGCGGACCTACCAGATGTCCGATATACATTCTGTCCACAATATTATAAAGTAAATTGATCATCTGAGCGATCAGCGTAGGAATTCCCATTGATAAAATCAGTTTTCCTATTTTTTCCGTTCCAAGTCTTTCTTCCGAACTAGTCATTTTAAAGCCTTCCTTCTAAATTAGTTGCCGCTAACATTGGTCAAATTCAGATGCTTTATTTTCCGCAAAGCAATCAAGTTTACAATCAACGCAAACAAGGCTCCGACTGCACAGGCATACAGGCAGGCCGGAATATTCGGAGTACGCACATAGCGGTTTGCCCCGGTCTCAATAATCCGGACAACCACATAAGACAGCACAATACCAAAACCACTTCCTAATAACAATCCCATGAAAGTCAGGACGATGTTATCTTTGTAGACATATGCTTTTGTTTCTTTCATTGTATATCCATTGATACGCATAACGGCAAGCTCCCTGGCTTTCCTGTTGATATGCATGACGATTTGGTTTAAAAGTACCAGCAATGCCATAACAGCAGATAAAACAAGGCATATCATAATGACCATATTTACGGCATCTGCGCTGCGTTCAAACTCACTATTATCCTTGAGCGATAAATATCCGTCCATATTACGAACCTTTTCATACAGTCCGGTAATATCGCCTTTTAATAAAAATACACTCTCATCCGTTTCTTCTTCCATGGCAGCTTCATAATAACTGTCGGTTGTCACAAACAAATGATACGGAAGGTAATGCTCCATCACGCCTACAACCTGAAATTCTTTGGGATTTCCTTCTGAATCCATGAATTCTACCGTACTGCCCTCCGATATATCAAATTTTTCCGCACATTTACGTGAAACCAGAATACCATCTTGGGGAATTTGGGCAGTATCCTTTGTCTGAATATCCTGAACGTACATAAAATCAGCCAGTTTTTCAAAATCCGAAGCAGCGACAATATGGGCAGTTTCCCAACTTCCGCCGTTTACACGGAAATTCTTTAACTTATCCTGAATAACAGTATGATCAATATCTTCCTCGTTCAGAACCTGTTCAAATTCTTCCCTCGAACCGACACTCGTGTCAATTACCAGTCGATTTTCATACAGAAAATAGCGGTCAAACTGAAGAACCGATGAATTTTCAATTGCCAGCTTCAGAGAAAAACAGATGACCAAAAGTGAAATGCATCCCACAACACCCATGATGGTGGTCATCATACGTCCCTTGTCACTCAACACATTTTTAATCATGGTCTTGGAATATAAATTCAGTTTTTTATAGCTTTTCCATTTTTCAAAGAAGAATCTTTTTCCATTTACCGGGACTTCGCCTCTTAGCAATGTCGTTGCAGGCAGGCGAACCAGCTTTGCACATGCCACATAGGTAGCTGTCAGGAATACCGCCAGACAAATTACTGCCGTCAGCAAGGCCTCTTCCCATGCAAAGGTAAGCGCAATGCTTCCCAACAAAAAGTTTGGTTTGAAAATATGAATTACCAATATCTCCACAATGACCACACTGGCAAGCCATCCGATCATAATACCGAGAATCGCACACAACGTATTGTAAAGCATGTAATGATTCAGAATTTCCACAGAAGCAAAACCCAATGCTTTTTGCGCTCCGATCAAGGTTCTTTGTTCATCGATCATACGTGAAATTGCCGCATGGCAGACCACAATCGCTACCAACAGGAAAATAATGGACATGGAATAACTCAGGCCAAAAATTCCGTCTACAATCGTTTTTACACCACGGACATCTCCCACATCATTTCTGATTGAAATAATCCAGTCTTTTAATTGAATATCTTCTGCTTCTTTTTTGGCATCTGCAAGTTCGGCTTTTGCATCGTCCAGTTCTTTTTGGGAATCTTCCAACTCTGCCTCTGCTTCGCGAAGCTTATCAACACCCTCCTGATATTTTGAAATCGAAGTTTTGAGCGGTACTGCCGCAGCTCCAAATACATCCAATTGCTCCAATGCTATATCTAAATCCTGACTAAGCCCCATCGCACCAAGTTGTGCTTCAATCTGTTTTCGTGCCTCATCCAAATCTTTCTGATTCTCTTCTATTTGGCTTTCTCCATCAGACAATTCCTGTTCACTATCTGCGATTTCGCTCTGCGCATTCTCGATTTCAGACTGTGCATCATCTGTCAGAGTGTCGAACCGAAGTTTAGCCCTCTCTTTTCCGGGTGTTTCCAGCTTTTCTTTCAAAGCAGCTTCCTGTTTTTTATATTCATCCGAAAAATAATAATATGCGTCCAATGCACTATTTTTCACATAGGCAGTGGTATAACAGTCACTATAATAAGACGAATCAAAAGCATCCTTATGTAACATGATATAATAGGAAGCCGAACCAAGTCCCTGCGTACTTTTACCACGCGCATCCTTTATTGTTGCACAACAGAAAAACGGTTCATTGACGATAGCCGTAACACGAAACGTATCCGAAACAAAATTCCCGTCGTGTTCTAAGGTAATCTCGTCTCCAACCTTTATTCCCTTTTCATCTGCAAACTTTTCTTCCACCGCGACCTCATCGGGGGCCGAAGGCAACATTCCCTCTAATATAACAGGATCATTCATTTCACTTAATAAAGAACGGGCCTGTATCGTGATTTTTTCTTTCTCGCTGTCCATAATCGCCATGGCAGAATAGCCACCCTCGACAGCATCAACGCCTTCCCAATCTGCAATCGCCTCAATATCTTCTTGTGTAATACCATTTGCACAGGTAATTTCTAATGACTCTAAACGATTGTTCACAAAATAGCGGTCTACTTCTTTTAAAATGGCTTTTGCAGAGGATTGCAGTCCCAAAAAAATCGCAATACTGGTCGCCGCAATAAACGCTACTGCAAAAAACGGAACGCCATTTTTCTTAATTGTCCGGAGAAGATATTTTGTCTTTGCTTTTTTTACCATACTAACTCCTTTGCGCTCGCGGGATGTCTGTTCACAATCACTTCCGCAACAACGCCACCCTTCATCCGGATGACGCGATTAGCCATTTTAGCAATTTCTTCATTGTGGGTAACCATCAAAAGTGTAGTGCCGGATTTTATTACCTCTTCTAAAACTGTCAGTACCTCAATACTCGTTTCATAATCAAGGGCTGCCGTCGGCTCATCCGCTAAAATAATTCTCGGTTTTTTCACCAATGCTCTCGCAATCGATACACGCTGCTGCTGACCGCCGGACATCTGTGCCGGATAGTTATCCTTTCTCTGAGCCAATCCGACCCGCTCCAATGCCTCAGCCGCATTCATGGAATCTTCACACAATTCTCCGATAAAATCCAGATTTTCCTCTGCCGTTAAAGTAGGCATCAGGTTATATGCCTGAAAAATAAAACCAACCGAATGTCTGCGATATTCTGTCAGGGTCTTCTCATCCGCTTTGGAATAATCCTTTCCGTCAAAAAGGAAGGTTCCCGTCGTAAGCTGATCCATACCACCTATGATGTTTAACATCGTGGATTTTCCACAGCCGGATTCTCCAAGTATTACAAGAAACTCTCCCTCCCGGATATCCAGATTGACTCCCTTAAGTACCTGCAGTTGATTTTCGCCACTACCGAAAGTTTTGGTGACATCACGTAACGATATAATTGACTTTTTACTCTCAGCAAAGCCCAGATTCAATCCTCTGCCGTCTACCGCAATAGCAGTTAACATGGCAAGATTTTCACACAGATTAATATCATCATCATTGTAGAGAGAACCGTCTTTTTTATTGATAATCTGAATACAGCCAATGACTTCATATTTGTTGATTAAGGGCACACAGACCATACTTTTGGTATCAAAGCCCGTAATATTATCAAAGTGAGATGCCCATCGTTTGTCATTCTTACAATCTTTTACTACGGTTGACTTACCTTCTTTAATTACCGTACCTGCAATTCCTTCTCCAAACTCCAGACTAAGACCGGTCAGATCTGATCCTCCAATCCAAAAAGAAGGATATATCTTTTTATCTCCCGCCGCATTGTAAAACCAAATCGTTCCCGCTTCGGCGCCAACCGCTTTAACCACTGCTCCCAGACTGTCACGCAGTGCCGCTTCTAACGATTCCGCTTTCTGGAGCATGGTTGTTATCTCCCAGACCACCTGCGTATATTCGATTTTCATTTTCTGCTCACTCATTCTAACACCTGCCTATATCTGCCCTTATCGGTCTATTTTCTCATGCTATATAATTGTAGCACGGGTTTGTTTTTATTTACAATATTTTTGAATTTTTCCAATATACATTTTACCAATACAAAAACACTGATTCAAAAACAGGTCTTTCTTGAATCAGTGTACATATTTAGATTCGTTTCGTATTGGTCAAATTCCACTTTTTATTGAATCTCTGTTACTTTATATCCCTGATTGGTCACAGCCCGAATCAAAACATCGTCTGAGACACTTTTTTCTAATGTTACAACAGCGGTTCCTGTTTGATGGCTGACCATAGCATT
>JAEDFR010000015.1 GCA_016297945.1 Lachnospiraceae bacterium
GAGTTTTGAAACCGGGTATTTAATATATACTTTGTGAGCATGCCGCTTAGAAATGACGGAAACCGAAGTATGAAGCGGCAAAGATATGTATTTCTGTTAGGGCGACCGGCATCACACAAAGTTGCGAATAATAAGTGAGAAACGATGACTAAGAACATTATTTTCTCCGCATTATACTTCTTCCATAGATATCCTTTTCCACTGTTTCTTCTGCATTCTGTTCTTCTTTTTCCAAACGGACACTGTCAACGTCCAGACGATAATGATTCCCGATTTGTTTATTATAAATCGTAACCGTTTCAACCGTTTCTTCATATCGTGCTTCTTTCATAAAATATCTGTATCCTTCATATTTCATAAACAAAAGTCCCACAATCACCAACAAAATCAACATTCCCTGCGATGCCGGTTTTAAAAATCCATGCATAAGAAAACGACAGGTATCTCCAATTACATCATTTCTCTTTTTGCTATGATAAGAAACTCGTCCCTCTGCCATATTTTTTTCCCACAAATCAAAGTCGTGTAGCATATTCATCGCATCCTTATAGCCTTCTTGTGGATTTAAACGGACCGCTTTTTTCATGATTGCCTGACATTCTCCGGACAACTGTCGCACATCAGCTTTTCCATTTAACATGCCCTGCTGATAAGAACATCCGGTAAGCATTTCATACATAATCAGCCCCAGAGCATAAGTATCCCGAAACGGAAGCATCGCTCCTGCTGTTTCGCAATGATATGCCTTTGTTCCATGCACATCCATATGCTTTTCACCATCAATCATTACCGAGCCAAAATCAATCAGATACACTTCTCCTTTTTCTGTAATCATAATATTTTCCGGCTTTAAATCTCCATAAATCCACTGAGGCGAATGCGCATGAAACAACTGAATAATATGCAGAACTTTTTTACCAATTGATAACACTTCTTTTTCTGTAAAGACATGTTTTGTCTGAAGTATCTGTCTCAAATTCTTTCCCGGGATATATTCCATGAAAATATTCATGCTTCCGTCTTCCTTTATACAATCAAACAAAAAAGGTATGCCTTGGCTTTTTATTTCTTTTAATACTTGTAACTCTCTCCGACTTTCCTGTCCAACATATGGGTAGGATTTCATGGCAAGCATTTCATCTGTATTGGTGTTTCGCACAAGATATACTTTTGCCCTGCTTCCATGACCAATTTCCCGAATTAATTCATATTTTTCTGTCATACAACTCCTCCTTATTCTCCATAATTTCAGCCTATGTTTTTATCCATATTGCTGAAATATTATCGGTTTCGCCTCTTCTTAGGTTATCCTCAGCTAACTCTTTCAACCTGCGACTTATTCTTCTATTTTCAATCATACATTTCGTGGTAAGACACATAGACCAGATATTTGGATCAAACATATTGGAAAACCCATCTGTACAGAGTACAAAATTTTTGCAGATTGTGATGCCATAATAAAAATCAGGCCTGTAATCCTTATTCAATCCAAGGCATCTTCGCAACCGGTGTCCCACTGCATGATCGGTTGTCTTTTGTAAAAAATATGTCTTACCAAAAACAGAGTGCACAAAATAAATCCTGCTATCACCCAGATGAAACCAAAAATAATATGTTCCATACAGAATAAGCATGGATACTGTGGTTCCCATCCGTCCCATATTTGTTCGCATCATGTGAAACAATTTCTGATTGATTTGATAAAAAGCTGAATTCCCTTTTGTACGAATGATTTTTCTCTTTTCGTAGAACGTGTGATGATCATTCATAAAAACAGGCAGAAGTTCACGATCAAACCAGCAATCCAGATATTGTACACATTCGTACGATGCCTGCTCACCGCATTCTTCGCCGCCCATTCCGTCACATACAACAGCCATTACAAGTTCACCCTGTGAAAGCTTTGTACTACGAACTAAGAGTGCATCCTGATTATTTGGACGCAGACCGGTCTCATAGACATAACCAAATACCATATTCAGTTTCCTTTCTGTGAAAAAACACATCCGAAACGGATGGTTGCGGTACAGAACGTACCGTTTATCAGATAACGTTATTATAGTCTGCTTTTTTAAAAAAAGCAATCACAAATTATCACATAAATATGAAACAAAAAAATGAAACATAAAGGATGAAAACAGTTTCAACAAAAATGAAAACAACAAAGTAATATCTGTCATTCCGACAATTATACTTTGTTGTTTTTTCATCTTGGCTTTTCATCACAAAGTAACTTTACGAAACACTTCAAAAAATACACCGGTATGACACCACACCAGTTTCGTATTTCACAGCAGGTAGAAGATTTCTTTCAAAGTACATAAAAACAAGGCAAAAAAGATTGTATTAAAAAGCCCGATTTCAAATAGAAACCGGGCTTAACCTTTAAACATATTTTAGCTTATGTCGAATTTATCAACTTTCTGACACTTTTTACTGCCATTTCTGCCATTTTCTTTCATTAGCCAAGCTGAGCTGCAACCTCTGCTGCAAAGTCTTCGTTCTTTTTCTCCATACCTTCGCCAACTTCGAAACGAACGAATTTTGTTACAACTAAGTCTTTGTTAACAGATTCCAGATATTTAGCAACAGACTGTTTTCCATCTTCTGCTTTTACATATACCTGATCCATTAATACAACTTCTTTTAACTGTTTATTGATACGACCCATAACCATGCCGTCTTTTACCTTGTCAGGTTTTGCAGCTTCTTTGGGATCGTTTTCAATCTGAGCTTTGATGATTTCTTTTTCATGATCGATATAAGACTGATCAACATCTTTGTCAGAAATGAACTGCGGATTTAAAGCAGCGATCTGCATTGCAATATTTGCCAAAGCTTCTTTTGCTGCATCATCAGATGCACCGTCAGCTGCAACTAAAACACCAATTCTTCCGCCACCGTGTAAGTAAGAAACAACAACATCACCGGATACTTTTTCAAATCTTCTGATAGATAATTTTTCTCCGATTGTAGCAGTTTTTTCAACCAATACATCTTTTACAGTCTTGCTTGCATCTTCATTCCATGCTTCTGCAACAAAAGCCTCAATATCCTGACCGTCTTTTCCGCCATTTAAGGAAGATGCCAAAGCCTGTTTTGCAACAGCTTCAACATAAGTCTGAAATACTTCATTTTTTGCAACGAAGTCTGTTTCTGAGTTAACTTCTACTACAGCTGCAGTATTGCCTTCGATTGCTGCACGACAAATACCTTCTGCTGCAATTCTGCTTGCTTTTTTCTCAGCTTTAGCAGCACCGCTTTTTCTTAATACTTCAACAGCGGCATCCATATCACCATCGGTCTCGGTAAGAGCTTTTTTACATTCCATCATACCTGCACCGGTCATTTCTCTTAATTCTTTAACCATAGAAGCACTGATTGCCATGATTATATCCTCCTATCATAAAATCGTAATCTGAAACACGTTTGCGATTAAGCTTCTTCTGTTTCTACTGTCTCTTCTTCTGCTGCTTCAGCCATTTCTGCTAACTCTTCTGTTACATCTGCAGCATCACCCTGTTTTGCTTCAATAACAGCATCAGCCATGGTAGAAACAATTAATTTTACGGCACGAATAGCATCGTCGTTACCGGGAATGACAAAGTCAAGTTCTTCCGGATCACAGTTTGTATCAGCCATACCAACTAATGTAATTCCCAAAGCATGAGCTTCCTGAACACAAATTCTTTCTTTCTTCGGATCTACAACGAAAATACAATCGGGGATCTGTGTCATGTTCTTGATACCACCGATGTTTTTCTCTAATTTATCCCATTCTTTCTGTAACTGAGCAACTTCCTTTTTCGGTAATGCTTCAAAAGTACCGTCAGATGCCATCTGCTCAATTGCACGTAATCTGTCAATACGAGACTGAATTGTCTTGAAGTTGGTTAACATACCGCCTAACCATCTTTCATTTACATAGAACATACCGCAACGCTCTGCTTCTGTTTTAACAGCATCCTGAGCCTGTTTCTTTGTACCAACAAAAAGTACGGTACCGCCGGCTGAAACAATCTGGCTGATTGCCTGGTATGCTTCATCAACTTTACCTACAGATGTCTGTAAGTCGATGATATGGATTCCATTACGCTCTGTGTAGATATAAGGAGCCATCTTAGGATTCCATCTTCTTGTCTGATGTCCGAAATGAACACCTGCTTCGAGTAACTGTTTCATTGAAATAACGCCCATTTTTATTCCCTCCGTTTGGTTATTTTCTTCCGCATGCATCAACTCTCCTGCCACTTTGGCGTTAACAAAGCACCGGCATTTAATCCGCATACGTGTTTTTTGGGCAGAATTATCCCGCCCGTTTTTTCACAACAGATTGATGATAACATAAAAAAAAGGCCGTTTCAAGCCTTTTTTTCATATAATTGTAATATAATAACAATATAATTTAACTTTTTGATTTATTTTACACATTTCTCAATTCAGCTTAGTTATTTTGCTAAATACAGCAGTTATCTTTGTATCTATTTTTATAAACTAATTCACTCTTTTTACCAATGCTTCTGCGATTTCTTTCTCGTCAGCACCGGCATTGATTTCATGATTTCCGGTCGTCAGACGTTTATCATAACCATTTTGGCATAAATAACGGTCAAACTCTGCAGCATCTTCAATCACTCCCATTTCTTCCAAACGGTTTGCTACAGTTCTGGAACCATCACCGCTGTAAATGGTTACAACATACCTTTTTTCTGTAACAGTTTCCTCTTCTTCCGGATTATCTGCTTCTGTTTCCTTCTTCGGCTTTGTCTGTTCTGTATTATCTGTCGTTTCCGGCTTTGTCTGTTCCGTATCATCTGCTGTTTCCGGTTTTGACTGTTCCGTATTATCTGTCGTTTCCGGCTCTGTCTGCTCTGTATTATCTGCTGTTTCCGTCTCTGTCTCAGGCATTACTTCCTGTTGATCTGCCTCAGAAATATCATTTACGGAAATATCCTCTTTATCTCCCAAATCGGCAGATAAAACACTGCTTTCTACCATTCCAAGGGATTTAGCTCGTTCTACAATCTCTGCATCCGTCAGAGTTTCTTTCTGACCACCCTTCGTAAAACCCATCAAAAGTGCCGTAACTACAATTCCAATGCCAAGTCCGCGTAAGTAATATCTCATTCTCATAATTACATCACCTCAAACAAATCAATCACAAGATTGACTTCTCCGACTCCTAATCCCAGCTCTTTTGCAATTGCAATATTGGATTTTCCTTTTTTATGAAGTTCCAGAATACGGTCATTATTATTGATGCTCTCTGTTTTAGCATCCCCGATAACAGGCATGGATACAGGCTCAATAATTTTGCCGGTCTTGGCACTTACGCCTTTTGATGATTTCCTTGTTTTCTTTGCGGCCTTGGGTTCTATTACTTCTTTAGCAAGATCAATGGCTTCAAACTGATTTTCCAAAGCTTCATCCGTTGCTTCTTCCAATGTTTGCTGCATCGTCTCTTCAGCTTTTGTTTCTTCCTGTAACTGTTTTGTGACCAATTCAAGTTCTGTTTTCGTTTCTTTAGCCATAGCATTGGTTTTGTCAGCCTGAATCACGGTCTCTCTTAAGTTTTTTTGCTTGTCATGAAGCATGTCATACATAAACATGACTTCCTGATGATTTTTATTGATATCGGAAAGAACCGTCTCGGAAAACTCAGAAACAGCCGTAATTTTTTCATTGGAAACCCGCTCTAAAGATCTTTCAGCTTTTTCCATCGCATATGATATCGTCTCATCTATCGTATCCTGAATCTGATTTTTGGCATCTCTTATCTTTCCATCAACCATTTCATTGATTTTATCTTCCGAAAGCTTTACCGTTTCTTCGTCCGGTGTGTACATGGTTTCCGACACAACAAAGCTTGCAATAAAAACTATGACACCCAGTATCAGAAGCGCTATTTCCATTCCTGTCATTCTCTTATCTCCGTTCCCTGTAACTAAACAGACATATCAAAGTGGGAAGTACCTTTTAAGATCACTTTTCCATCACTTTGAGGCTGTTGTTTTTTCCGCTGACTGCCACCGTCACCGGCATATGTATTACTGCCTTTTTCTCTGGCATCCGCACGATTTTCACTTTTATTGGAATCATCACCCTTTTGAATCTGATTGGCCTTCTGATCCTCCTTTTTTGCGGACTGCAACTGATAATTCGCCTGATCCACATTCGTTTTCATATCCTCATTGTGTTTCATGGCAGAATAATCCTGAGTTCGCTGTATCGTCCCCTGAAATTCAATCATTCCAATTGCCATACCATGACCTCCTAATAAGCGGTAATCTTAATATCTCCACGGTCTTTGATAAAGCGGCAGAATTTTACCGAATTTTTTAAAACCAAAGAGGCATCTCCGATTGCAACCTTTGTACCGGCATATGCTTCTTCGGATACGCAGACACAAGCCTGACCTTCGCTACTCATAGCCTTTTCCAAAACTTCCAACTCACCACGGTCTTTTTCAATCGTTTCGCTCAACTGTTGATTAGCAGCCGCTAATGATTTTACATATTTTAATTGGTCAGGTGTAAATTTTTCTCCCTGCTTTAGCTTTGTCGTCAGATTAACCAATATGGGCTGAATCTGTCCAAGCTTTTTCTGCGATTCCATCAGTTCTTTCTGAAGCTGTTGATAACGAAGCTTGCTTTCGGGGTCGACACCAACTTCAACTATGGTATCTGCCCCCATGGGAGACCCCAATGTCTTACAACTGATTTTTTCTGTCGCACGAACAATTCCACCGGCAATAAATCCTTTTCTTCCGTCTACTAAAACATAGTTTCTGGCACTTACCGTAGAGTGTATGATAGATTCTGATTCAATATATGCGCCGGAAACAATGGTAGCATTTTCCGCAAATTTCAAAATAACGCGACCACCGGCTTTTAGGATTCCTTTTCCCATGCCGTTCATACCACGTGCAATAATAATATCCCCATCTGCTTCTATCGTAGCGCCTTCAACGACACCTTTTACTTCCACATTGCCTTTTGCTTTAATGGCAAATCCGGCCTGCACGTTACCATTAACCTTTACACTACCTTCTGCCTCGATATTACCGGTCGCTGTACCAACATTTTCTACTTCATAAACATCCGAAACAAAAACCTTATTTTCGGTCAGACATACATGCCCATTGATTAAAGAGCGGATTTCACATCCATCTTCTGAAATTTCAATATTGTGTCCATATTTTAATACCAGTTTCTTAATGGTACGCGGTTTGATAATTTCCCCATATACCGTAGTTCCGTTTTCACCGGGTACTTCTCTGGTAAGACGAGCCAGAAGATCACCTGTTTTACAGTGATTAATCGTATTTAAGTGGAAGAAATCAACCGATCCGTCCTCATTTCTGGTCGGCCTGGTACTTAAATCCGTATTAAAGAAATACTCAATAGAAGCATCTGTTCCATGAATCGGAGCCGTACCTCTTGCAAGTACAATATCTGCACAATAATTGCGCTTTTGCAAGTATTGCTCCATTGCAGCTTCATCATAGCCATATGAAATTTTCTGAAATTTCAAATCACTGATAATGTCATCTTTTCCATTATAAGCTGCACCATTCGAACTTGGCGGATAAAACCTTCCAACGACTTCCATACGGTCTTCCGAAACCCGAACTGAAATCATTTCCTGTTGTGGAAAGCACGGTTTCGCACACAATGGTACAATCACTTCTTTATCATAATTGGATGCTACCTGATATAGCATTTTTAAATCTGCAATTTCAACCTTTTTCAAATGCAGATACTCCGTCAATTCGGCTATATTCAATTTTTCACCACCATCCGTAGGTGGAACCAAACGGACAGCTGTACTGTTGCCATCGGCAACCAACTGAAAATATGCATTCATCGCTATATATCTCCAAAACTAATTCAACAATATAATGTACAGATACATTTCTATCCATTACCTGTCAGATAAAATCCCCATATACTCTCCCATTTTTGTTCTCATTTTGACCAAAGCCTTGGTATGTAACTGTGAAACTCTTGATTCGGAGACTTCCAAAACCTGACTGATTTCTTTTAATGTTAAATCTTCATAATAATATAAAACAACAACTTTACGTTCCTTTTCTGTAAGAACTTCCAAAGATTCCTTTAGTTTCTCTTTTAATTCGACCTGTTCAACCACTTCTTCCGGCATTTCAAATCCGGCACTCCGGCTTTTATCAGCAGCCAACTCCGGTCCGCCCTGTTCAATATATTCATTCAGGCTGACAACACCGGTTATTTTCATCTGAGACTGCCAATCTGTATACTCATCTTCGGAAATACCAAGTGCGGATGCAATTTCTTCATCCGAAGCAGCGCGGCCCTTTGTCGTTTCAATTTCCTTCATAACCGTTTCAATCTTTTTTTGCCTCTGACGTATGGTCCTTGGAATCCAATCCATTTTCCGGATTTGGTCTAAAATGGCACCACGTATACGCAGGCTTGCATATGTTTCGAATTTTACATCCTTCGTCATATCAAACTTATCAATTGCATCTATCAGTCCAAAAACACCATATCCAACTAAATCATCATATTCAACATTGTATCCAAGATACATGCTCAGTCGTCCTGCTACCAGCTTTACCAAAGGTGCATATTCAATTATCAGTTTTTCTCTTAATTCAGGACTTTTCAAGCGATGATAGTCCTGCCAAAGTCGCTTCTTTCCTGTTTCGTCCATGAATACCCTCCACGGATATAACAATTAAAAAACAAAACAATACTCCGTTTTAATTGTCATGTATCCTGTTCCTGTGGTACAGTTTCCTTCTCAATCACTGCACCATCTTCATCTTCTGCCTCTGCATTTGCTTCTTCATTTTCGCGGTCAAACCGTTCAACAACCTGCACCGCAATCCTTCCCATAGCATAAAAGAAAACCAGAGATGCTAAAAGAATCCATAAAAACTTAATCAATTCATAATTTCTGATATACAAAATAATGCTTACAACCGCGCCGGCTATCAGCATAAGAGCCAAAGGAAACCTTTTTTTATTATTCATAATCAGATCACCTTTTCCGGTTTTCCGACAGCACGAATCACAAAATCTCCTGTTTCCGGATAAAAAATAACAGTTCGTCCATAGTTTTCTCCGGTGTCTTCTGCCAGAATCGGAATATTCAATTCTTCTAACTTTTGCTTTACCGCCATTACATTTTTTTCACCGACCTTAATCAAGGACGATTTATTCTGAAATGCAAACATCTGAGCCCCACCGGCAATTTTAGCAACCAGCCGTTTTTTTGAACCTCCTGCAAATACAATCCGGTTTACCAGTTCGACTATACCGGTATCTGCAAATTTCGGAATATTTGTATTATCTTTAATGGCCGTACTGTCCGGTAGCATAATATGTGCAAGACCTCCGACTTTTGTTATGGGATCTCTTAATGCAATTCCCACACAGGAACCTAATCCCAGAGTCGTAAGGCCATCCGGACTTTTGCAGATATTTAAATCTGCCATTCCAACCTTAATAATTTCACCCATCTTACATACCTAATGCTGATAATATTTTATCATAGGATTCCAAATCCGGAACCAGAATAAAATAACCATTTAAACTCTTTTCATCTGAAAACTCTGTCTGAATCATCAGAATTTTATCTCCGATTTCTCCAAACTCAATTGCCGGGACACTTAAAATTGCTCCTGCCATATCAATACACAAATCAGGAACAGACGGCATAATCGAAAGGCCCGTCAAAGTTGACAGAGAATTGAGATATGAGGCAACAATAATATTACCAATTTCCTTCATTGCCGAAAGCTCCATTTCCGTAAAATCGCCTTCTGTTTCCTCTGACTGCATCAGTTTTGACACGAGCGAATGAGCTGCTTTTTCTTCTAACAAAAACATCATGCTGCCGGTAATTTCACCTTCCACAATCAGATAAACACCTGCCATTAACTGCTCTTCTCCACCAATGGCTGATCCTACCTCTGAAAAATCCAAGAGCCGGATTTGGGGAACTTTCATATCTACTTTACACTGCAACAGCTGCGCCAACGCAGTAGTTGCGTTTCCTGCACCAATATTGCCGATTTCTTTTAAAACATCGAAATACTGATCGGAATTATTCAAACTAAAATCATGCATATATTTCAACCATCTCTCTTTGTTTTGCAATGCTTTCCATTACTAAGTTTTCTTTTCTTGCCGACATTAAAGCAAAAACAAAGAATCAGTTCGTTTTTTCTTTCTCGGCAAACACAAGATTTAAATCAAACAGGGAAATTAGTTCACCCTTGTCTTTTCCTATACCTGAAATAAAATTGGTTTTTTCTTCTCCGGAATCATAAGAAACTTTTTCAATTTCTCTTGCATCCAATGTAACAACCTCTTTTACCGCATCAACCAAAACACCGATTACTTCTCCGTTCTCTAATTTGATGATGATAATCCTTGTTAATTTTGTAATTTCATCTTCTGCAAGTCCCATCTTTAACCGGAGTGAAACTACCGGTACCACTTCTCCTCGAAGATTAATGACACCTTTGATATATGCAGGTACATTGGGCACTCTGGTAATTCTCTGCATACGGACAATATTGTCAATATACTTTATATCAATACCAAACTGCTCGTCACCGAATTTTACAACAATATACTGAATAGGATTATATGCTTCAAGTTCCTTTAATTCGTCCATTTGCTACCTCCCTCTTACAGTAATGCATTGGCGTCAATAATCAATGCAATCTCGCCATCGCCCAAAATTGTTGCACCACTGATAACTTTGCTCTTATTAATATACTTTCCAAGTGACTTAATAACAATTTCCTGCTGTCCCATTAATTCATCCACAACCAGACCGGCAAGCTTATCGCCTTTTTTCACAATGGCAACAATCAGATTATCATCCGGTCCTTTTGTTGATTCATTATCCAGTACTTTATTCAAACGGATCAACGGAATAACATCTCCGCGCAGATTAATAACTTCTTCATTCTGAACAAATTTTATTTCGTTTGGAGCAATATCCTCTATTGTCTGGATTGAACCTAATGAAATCGCATATTTTTCCCCACCAACTTCTACCATCAGTGCCTGAATAATTGCCAATGTCAATGGAAGTCGGATAATGAAAGTGCTGCCTTCTCCAAGCTTTGTCTTTACTTCAACATCGCCACTAAGTGATTCTATTTTAGATTTTACAACATCCAGACCAACACCACGTCCCGACACATCCGTAACCTGCTTTGCGGTTGAAAAACTAGGTTGGAATAATAAATCAATCGCATCTTTATCGGTCATCACATCAGCCTGCTCCTGTGTAATTTTACCTTTTTCCACTGCTTTTGCTTTTACGGATTCAACATCAATTCCGTTACCATCATCCCTAACCTCAATGACAACGTTATTTCCGTCCTGATAAGCATCTAAGAAAATAGAGCCCACCTCCGGTTTACCACGCTTTTTACGTACTTCAGCAGATTCCAAACCATGGTCAGCTGAATTGCGCAACAAATGCATCAAAGGATCACCAATTTCATCAACCACAGTACGGTCTAATTCTGTTTCTTCACCTGACATAAATAACTGCATTTTCTTATCCAGCTTTTTGGAAAGATCCCTTATCATCTTAGGAAATTTTTGCACAACAGATTCAATCGGAACCATTCGAACCTTCATAACAGACTCGTGTAAGTTGGTGGTAACACTCTCTAGATATTCAATTGGTTCATTTACACTACTGTTAGAAGTGATGCCCTCAGTCTGGGCAGCAGAAACAAGAGAGTTTTTCGCAATGATTAACTCACTTACCAAATTCATTAATACATCCAGTTTTTCGATATCCACACGTACCGTTCTGTTAACAATCGGTTTTGCAGCCGCTTTCTTTTCCGTTTTAGCCAGGGTTTGACCTGTTGTATGCTGTGCTGCGGCAATTTCTGTTGTCTTTTCTTCAACAACGGAAACTTCTTCCTCTTTTTCCATTTCTAACTCAACCGGTGCCATGTAACAATTCTCGATTTCAGATACATTCATAACGGCAGACTTTACCTTGTCCATATCTGCTTCCGTGATAAAAATCACACTGAAATCAAAATCAAATTTTTCATCTTCTATATCCTGCGCACTGGGGACTGAAATCATAATTTCTCCCAGCTCTTCCAACGCTTTATATACCAAAAACGCCCGTGCAGCTTTCAAAATGCAGGTTTCCTGAACATATACACTTAATCCGAATACATTTTTACCCTGCTTTTTAGCTTCGCCCAAGACTTTTTTATCCGTATCTGTAAAAGAAATCGCTCTCCATTTTTCTTTTGCCTCATCCGGCTGTGTAGCAACAGGTGCCGAATCTGTAGCCGGTGCAGCACTTTGAGCAGGAGCATTAACAGCTTCTGCCACGACAGGAGCGGAACCTTTGCCGTTCAAAATATCATTGAGAGCCTTTATCAGATGCTCATTATCATTGGTTCCTTCATCAGAAGTGTTCTGAATATTTTCTGTATACTCCTCTAATGAATCCAAACACTGAAACAAGATATCGATCATGCTTCCATCCGCTTTTATGGCACCGTTACGAACCTCAGAAAATACATTTTCCATATCATGTGTTAAATTCTGCATTCGCTTATAACCCATTGTTCCTGCCATACCTTTTAGTGTATGTGCTGCACGGAAAATTTCATTAATCGTATCCATATTTTCCGGATCCTGCTCTAAATTCATAAGCTGGTCACTTAAATTTTGCAGATGTTCCTTGGTCTCATCAAGGAAAATTTCAAGATACTGGCTAACATCCATCTTTCATTACCCCCACGTTTTTTATTATTGCTTCAGCCACTTTATCAAGCGGCACACTTTCATCAGTTAATTCTGCCATATCAACAGCTCGCGGCATCCCATAAACTGCACATGTCTCTTTACTTTGTGTGATAACATGTACTCGCTTACTGGATTTTAATCTTTCAATTCCTTCTGTACCATCAGCTCCCATACCAGTCAATACAACACACAAAATCTCCTGATATTTAGAATCGGCTAATGATTCAAACATGTAATTGGCACAGGGTTTTACCCCCTCTCTTGTACAACCGTCAAACAAACAAATCCTGTCAGCACGGTTTTTATGCCGGACTTCCATATGAAGCCCGCCTTTTGCAATATAAACATTTCCCTTTTCAGGAATCACACCGTCAACTACTTCATGTACCTTCAGAGCCGAAACCGAATCAATTCTTTTTGCCAAAGAATCGGTAAATCCGGCCGGCATATGCTGTACAACCAGTATCGGTGCGTCCAAATTGGCCGGAAGATAAGGAAGAACCTCCATCAAGGCTTTGGGTCCCCCTGTCGAACTGGCAATTGCAACAATCTTTTTTGCCGTCTGACCATGTTTTTTTGAGGTATGGTTTTTCATAGCTTCCGGAACAACCTTCTCATTATACTTATGATTATGTACATCCCTTTTATTCAAATGGTCAGGCTCCGTTTCATCCTTAAAAATAACTGACGTAATAATTTTAAAAAAAAGTTTTTTAAACTTGTCGCTTTGTATTTCTTCGATACTTTGAGGCTTTGTGATAAAATCAGCCGCTCCAAGCGAATTTCAGTCCTTCAATGCCATCTGCCGCAGTATCTTCAACTACAAATCGATGATCCGAATTAATTATATCACAAAAAATTCTTCTCATGAGTGCAGAATCATCTATAAATAAAAATTTTTTTCATTTTAATACCTTTAATTTAAAATACTATACCCTACTACGCTTTTTCCGCTCTTCCTCAAAAATAAACCGAATGATGGCTTCTCTTTGATTTCGCAATATACCTGTAAACTTCAGGCGATGTTCAAACTCTCCCTTTTGATTATCATTTTCCCTACAACTAAGCACTTCACCGGCAAGCTCATATACAGTTTCTTTCCCATGGGAATTCAGACTGAACAATAATGCAATCTGTTCTCCTTCCGTAAAAGCAGTCTGCGATACAAATTTAAGTCCCCCACCGCTGATATCGCGAATCTCACATTTCTTCATCATCAGTCCCTGCTGCATATGGAAATTATTTTTTTCTAAATCTTTCTCTTCTTCTTCCATCAGTGTTCTGGCCTTTAACGGCAGATTAATGGAATAGCGGTAATACTCCCTGCGCTGGAATTTTTCCAGCTCCGAAGTCACTTCAGCCAGCAAAATATAAACATTATTACTTTTATAACGATCTGCAATACGAACAAAACACTGATATAAACCCTTTTGCGTATAAAAGCAAAACTGATACTGACCATCTTTAGGAAGCAAAATTAATTTGGAACCTTCCATCGGCATTAATATTTCCAGCTGATCATCATCAAGAATATCGTACACCTTGGAGGAATATACTTTCTTATCGGATGAAGAGCCCAAAATAGCTCTCTCTACAGCCATGATATCTATTTTTTCACCGGGTCTTACTAATTCTGTCAAAGTCATAATTTTTCTCCTCTGTTCTGGGGATATATGAATCAATTTTTTGTTTAAGTGTCTGAGATATTAATATATTAATTTCTCAGACGCCTTCGTAAAAGATTTATTTCTTGGTTATTATATGGGAAAAGAATGCTGCCATTCCTCGTTTTTGTGGTAGCAAAGACTGTTCGCCGTACATCAGTACCTGTGCAATTTCCTGATATGCCTTTGCTGATTTTGCATTCGGATTTGCTAAAGATACCGGTGTCTGCTGCATAACCGCCTGATTAAGATGTGAATCCTGCGGTACACTTCCCAAATAAGAAATGGGGAGCTTTAAATATCTCGCAACCACTGCATTCAGCTTTGTAAACAGGGCTTTTCCCTCATCCTTGTTATCCACTTTATTTGCCATCACTTTAATCTGCGAAGTCTCAGATGAAAACCTGCTATGGCGATTTAACGCCTTTAACAGAGAATAGGAATCTGTAATGGAGGTTGGTTCCGGCGTCGTTACCAGAATAATTTCTCCGCTGGCAACCAAAAATTCCAAAACAGCATCGGAGATACCGGCTCCGGTATCGACAATCACGATATCCGCAATAGCATCCAGCTCTGCCAGATTCTGTATGATATAAATCAAATACTCCCTACTTAGGTTGGAAAGCCCAGCAATTCCGGAACCACCGGAAATAAATCCGACACCTCCCGGTCCCCAGGTAATGATATCCTTTATATTTTTTCCCTGATAAATCAAATCACACAAATTGTGACGGGGAACAGTGCCAAACATGATTTCAATATTTGCAAGTCCAAAATCAGCATCCAGAATAATAACTCTTTGTCCCATCTGCCGGAATTGAATCGCAAGATTAATAGCTGTATTGGATTTACCAACACCGCCTTTTCCGCTTGTTACTGTAATAACTCTGGCAACCGGTCGTTGAGGTTGCTGATTCATCTTTATGATATTTCTTAAGTTTTCTGCCTGATCCATAGTGCCTCCTTAAGAAATTCTATTGCCGCCAAGCAACATTTTGACGGTTTTCTGTGGATTAAAATCTTCCATGTCATCAGGTACATTTTGACCACATGTCACATAGGAAAGTCGGGCTCCCGTGTGAAGTTTTAAGTTTAACAGATTACCCAGACAGGTTGTCTCATCAAGCTTGGTAAAAATCAGTTTAAACTGGGTCATAGTTGCATAGGCATCCGCGATACTCAACAAATCTTTATATTTTGTAGTTGCACTGACAACCAGATATACTTCTTTTTCAATAGATGCATCAACTGCCATAATAAATTCATTCATAGCATCCCGCTGTTTTTCATTGTGATGCGAATGTCCGGCCGTATCCATAAAAATGTAATCGTAATCCTTATATTTTTCGATTTCCTTCTGCATTTCCTCTGTTGTATAAATAATAGAAAACGGAACATTCAAAATATTCGCATAAGTACGAAGCTGCTCAGCCGCAGCAATACGATAGGTATCCATGGTAAACAATGCCACTTTTTTCTTCTGCTCCACCGAATAACGGGATGCAATTTTAGCAATCGTCGTCGTTTTACCAACACCCGTTGGCCCCACAAAAAACACAACCTTTGGACCTTTTTGTGCCGGAGTTATCCCTTCCGGTTGCTCAAATTTTAATATCATTTTCTGATAGACATTGGACAGCATAAAATCAATCGGCATATTGGGCTTAATGACCGAATCAAGTTCATCAATAATCTGATTTGCATAGGTCTCAGCAATTTCATTTTCCAGCATGGTATTATATAACAGTTTTAAGAAACGGACATTACTGTTTTCATCCTCATCCTTCTCTTCTTTTTTTACCGCATTACTTTCCGTAGCTTTTTTTTGCGGCTCATCCTTTTGCAACTGCTTCTCAATCAAATTTTGTAAACTATCCAGTTTTTTCTCTAAGACATTATCATTACTGCTTTCATCCGGCTGTGATATCCTCACAACCTGATCCGATTTTTCAGATGAAACCGTTTTATTTTCAGGAAGAGACTTAACCACATCTTTTTTAACTGGCAAAATACGATCCGGCTCTTCCTCCAAGGCAACAGTTACCTCAATGGATTTAGATTTCAAAAAAGAGAAGAATCCCTTTTTCTTTACTTCTTTTACATTCATAACAACGACACCGTTTCCAAGCTCCTTTTTTGCGGCTTCAATTGCATCGTTTTCTGTTTTTCCCTGAAATTTTTTAATTATCATTTATATCTTCACCGTCCCTACTGACTGTAATTCCACATTTGACTCAATTTCATTATAAGATACGACAATCAAATCGTTTAGATACTGCTCTGTCATCTTTTTATAATAGATTCGGACAATAGGAGAAGTAATTACAATCGGCGGTTTTCCCAGACTTTCCAGTTTTTCAATCTCCTCTTTGGTACTATCAATAATTGCCCTTGTCTTTTCCGGATCCAGTGTCAGGTAAGCACCCTGTTCAGTCTGCTTGACACTTCCCATAATCTCCTGTTCCACTTTGGCATCAACCGTAACAACACTGGTTGTTTCGTTAGGTGGAAAGAATTTAGCACAAATTGCTCTTTTAAGTGCCTGTCTTACATATTCTGTCAAAATATCCGTATCTCTTGTTGATGTCGCAAAATCTGCAAGTGTCTCGAAAATAGTCAACAAATCGCGAATCGATACGCCTTCCATTAACAGATTTTGTAAAACTTTCTGCACTTCACCAAGCCCAAGCAATTTGGGAACCAGTTCTTCCACAATGGAAGGATTGGTTTCTTTAAGATTGTTGACCAGATTTTGAACATCCTGTCTGGTAAGCAGTTCAGCGATATGCTGACGAATAACTTCCGTCAGATGGGTTGCAATAATGCTCGGCGGATCGACTACGGTATATCCAAGACTCTCTGCGCGCTCCCTCTGTCCTTCGGTAATCCAAATAGCCGGCAGGTGGAATGAAGGCTCAAAGGTTGGAATTCCAGTGATTTCTTCCTCCACATATCCCGGATTCATCGCCATGTAATGGTCAAACAGAATTTCTCCTTCTGAAACCTGAATTCCCTTGATTTTGATAATATACTGGTTGGGATTCAACTGAATATTATCACGCAATCGAATAATAGGGACCACAGTACCAAGTTCCAAAGCAACCTGACGACGTATCATAACAACACGATCCAGCAAGTCTCCGCCCTGATTGACATCGGCGAGCGGAATAATACCATAACCAAATTCCAGCTCAATGGGATCAACCTGCAAAAGTGAATTGACATTCTCCGGTTGCCTTATTTCTTCGGCTTCTGCTTCTTCCATATCCACAGCTCCCTCAATGGTTGCTGTTTCAATCTGTGCCTGCATATTTCTTCCGCATAGAATAAAACTAAATCCAAGCGTCAAAAACAAGAGCGGATTAAGTGGTGTAACAACCCCTAAAAAGCAAAGAATACATCCAACCAGATAACATGCCTTTGGCATACCGAAAACCTGTTTAATTAAAACGGATCCAAAATCCGAATCCTTACTTCCCTTAGTAACTAGAATACCTGTGGAGAGAGAAATTAACAAGGAAGGAATCTGGCTGACCAGTCCATCACCGATTGTTAAAATGGAATAACGACTCAAAGCTGTGGAAATATCCATTCCATTTCGGAGCATTCCCATGGCTATACCACCAATCAAATTAACAACCGTGATAATCAGACCTGCTACTGCATCACCTTTTACATATTTCACAGCACCATCCATACTACCAAAAAAGCTGGATTCTAATTGTATCTTTTCTCTTCTGACTTTTGCTTCCGCATCTGTAATGGCACCGGTATTCAAATCGGCATCAATTGCCATCTGCTTACCGGGCATGGCATCCAGTGTAAAACGCGCCGTTACTTCAGCAACACGTTCAGAACCTTTGTTGATAACCATAAACTGGATAATGATCAGGATAATAAAGACGATGGCACCCATAATCAGGTCACCGCCACCAACGAAACCGCCGAAGGTCTCCACCACGTTACCGGGACTTCCGGTTGTAAGGATTAATCTTGTAGATGATACGTTCAGTGCAATTCTAAAAATGGTAGTAAATAACAAAACAGTCGGGAAATGGGACATTTCCAGCACTTCTTTAGCAAACATACAACGAAACATAATCGTAAATGCAAGAGCGATATTACATGCCAGTAAAATATCTAAAAGTACGGAAGGAATCGGTACAATCAACATCACAAAAGCAGCAACAATATACAAAGCTACGCCAACATCTGCTTTTTTCATTCTGTACCTCTCCTTTCTCTGTGTCTTTTTCTATTTCTCTGTTTATGCTTCTCTTTTATTTCTCTATAGGATTCTCTGTATTTTGCTATTGTTCACCAAACATAATGTCTGTTCGCATTTTCAAGATATTCATCTGCGTTTTTAGCAATTACTAAATCTTACCCTGCATGTGATAAACCATGGCAAGCACTTCCGCAACCGCCTGATACAACTCCTGCGGCACCTGTTCTCCCAATTCCACATTGTGGTAAAGCATCCTCGCTAACGGCTTGTTTTCCACAATTTCAATATGATACTCTTTTGCCTTTTCTTTGATTTTCTGCGCCA
Organism: Lachnospiraceae bacterium; assembly: GCA_016297945.1. Lineage (GTDB taxonomy): Bacteria > Bacillota > Clostridia > Lachnospirales > Lachnospiraceae > UBA2882. Next base: position 19,011 of record JAEDFR010000015.1, read on the forward strand.
GATAATCCTCACCCTTGGCAACCACAATCGGTGCCGGAGCAATTTCCGTATCGTATTTGATAGCAACGGCAAAATGGGTCGGGTTGGTGATAACAACATCCGCTTCCGGCAATTGCTGCATCATACGCCTGCGGGACGCTTCCTGCATCTTTGCCCGGATTTTTCCTTTTACCTGCGGATCACCTTCTGCCTGTTTATATTCATCTTTTACTTCCTGCTTGGTCATCTTTTGATCTTCATGGAATTTATGTTTCTGATAAGCAAAATCCAAAGCTGCAATAACAATATAGATAAATGAAACCTTCAATCCAAAATCAATAGCAAGCTTCCCTGCTGCAGCAATCCCCTGCCACAAAGGCATATTAAACAACAAATAAATGATATCCGCATTATCCTTGAAGGTCGAATAGGCCACCCATGCAATCAATCCGATTTTTAAAAAGGATTTTAAAAGCTCCATCAGAGACTGTGCCGAGAACATACGCTTAAATCCATTAACCGGATTCATTTTGCTGAATTTGGGTTGCATCGGTTTTGCAGTCGGTCTCCACTTTACCTGAACCAAATCGGAAACAAATGCAACAATAAATCCCAATACCAGAAACGGTGCAATAATCAACAAAATTTTTAACATTACACTTCGAATGAGTGTATAAAAAACCTCTGCCGAAATAAAACCGTTGGGCATTTTGATCAATTCACCCATGCGATTATAGGTAAAGGAAAAAACAGACAAAAAGTTTTCGCCTAAATAACCCAGTCCGAATTTTAAAATAAGAAACAACACAATGAGCCCGGTCGCATTGGCAATTTCTTTGCTTTTCGCAACCTGGCCTTCTTTTCTGGCGTCACTTAATTTTTTGGCGGTAGGTTCTTCTGTCTTTTCACCGCCCGGTCCTTCCTTTGCGAAGAACTGCAGGTTGTATTGAATCAAGCCATCATCGCCTCCACAAACGTTACCATCATGGTCTTCATTTCCGTAAAAATAAAATCAGAAACATAAGGCAACATTCCGATGGTCAAAAACATTACCCCAAGACCAAACAACAATTTAATCTGCATACCGACCGCAAACATATTCATCTGCGGAGCCACCTTTGCCATAATTCCCAAAATGACATTGGTAATCAACAAAACACAAAATACCGGCAGGCAGATTCGAAAACCGATATTAATATAATCAGACATAAATGAAATGATGGCAGAAAGCATCCTGTCACTGTGAAAAACAGCACCATTAACCGGTATCAGAGTATATGTTTCTACAAAAGCCTTGATTAAATATTGGTGCATGTTTGATACAACCAAAATCAAAAGTACCATATACTGATAAAGCATTCCGGAGATACTGACACTTTCCTTGGTCAAAGGATCATATTCACTTGCCATCGCAAGGCCAATTTCCATATCAATCATACGTCCGGCAAACGTAACAATATGTGTGCAGATATTTACAGCCAATCCAATGATTAACCCTGTAAAAACCTCATGTGCCACAATTAACGCATATTCGAGCACCGTACGATATTCGATCGCTTCATGCGGCATGGTGGTCTCATAAATCAGAATGGCAAAGAAAAAAGAAAATGCCGTTTTTACACGCCGTGGCGTATTGTTCATGCTAAAAAAGGGAGCAACGAACACAAAACTCGCTACCCTGGCCAAAATCAGCAGAAAATATTCAAATTCATACATGGAAAAGGAATAATTAATCATCCCATCACCTTATATATACCGAAAAATTGGACCACAACTCAATCATATAACCACTGATACTGTCAAGAATCCATCCGCCTAACAGCATAAGTGTCAAAAAAACAGCCAGAATTTTCGGAACAAAGGTTAATGTCTGTTCCTGAATCGATGTAACGGTCTGAAAAATGCTGACAATCAGACCAACCGCCAATGACACAAGCAAAATCGGAGCCGCTGTTTTGATTATGAGGAAAAGCGCTTCGCTTCCCATGTCTACGACCCAATCTGTTGACATATAACCCTTCCTTTCTGTCTGTTTATATTTGTTTCTGTTTGTTTTAATTTGTATCTTTTTGTTTATCTGTTTCTATTTGTTTTGATTTGTTCTGATTAATTCTCAAGTCTGATTTACTGTTCAAATCATATAATTAGAAACTATCAATCTTCATAAAACTAATAAAATGTCCTTACTAAATTGACAATGACTAAATTCCATCCATCCGCTAAAACGAACAACAAAATCTTAAACGGCATGGAAATCGTGGTTGGCGGCAACATCATCATACCCATACTCATGAGGGCCGAAGCCACAACCATATCTATTACAATAAACGGTATATAAATCACAAAACCAATGATAAACGCGGTTCGTAGTTCACTAACTAAAAATGCCGGAATCAGAGCACTTGTTGGAATGTCATCCAAGTCTCCGGTCCATTCATATCCGCCGATATCACAAAAAGTCTTGGCATCCTTTGTCTGCGTTTGTGCATACATAAACTCCCGCAGTGGTGCCACACCTCTTTCCAATGCAACCTCCTGCGTGATTTCCCCAGCCTCAAACGGCTTAATGGCATCTTCATTAATCTGTGTGATAACCGGATTCATGATAAAAAAGGTTAAAAATAAAGATAACGCAATTAAAACCTGATTTGGCGGAGCAGTCTGTGTATTTAACGCTGCTCTCGTAAAATGAAGCACAATCAGGATACGTGTAAATGAGGTTAAACAAATAATGAGAATAGGTGCCAAAGTGATGCCGGTCAAGATCAGCATGATCCTTAGTGCACCCGCAATAGATCCATTCCCATCATTATATGTAACGGTTAAGTCGTTCGCTATATTCAATTCTTTTAAGTCGTCAGGCTCTTCGGCAGTACCGGGCTCTCTGATATTGGTCCGATCCTCAGTTTCTCCTGCATCAGATGCGGGATCCAATGCTCCTATGGTTGATGCCTGCACACTTGTTGGATGAATAAAAAAGACACAAACAAGAAATGCAAAAAGCAACAATCCCTTTTTCAGAAAACTGCCAAAATGAGCACTATGAATCTTTGGTAATATCATCCTCATCGCTTTCTTCAATCGACTTTTTGGTTTTATTATCCGTAAAATCTTTTGCTTTATTAAAAATATCTTCAAAAGAAACTGCTTTCTTAGACAAATCGCTGTCATGAAATACAATCTCACTCTCGTCGAGTTCACGCAATACGGTAACAGTGTCTTTGCAGATAGCAACCGCCATATACTTTTTTCCGATGCGCAAAATCTGGACATATTTGTTTTGCGTCAATCGAAAGGTATCAATAACTTCAAAATTACTGCCTTTCATCTTGCCCTTTTGCACACCTGCAACATATCTGGTTGTCAGCCAGGTGGCACCCAAAACTACAACAAAAAGCAATATCACGGTAAGCAACTGCGCAACCGAATCAATCTTTGACGTTGAAACAAGAAGCATATTAACCGACAACCTTCTTTACCGCTTCCAAAACACGATCTGCCTGGAAAGGTTTAACTATAAAGTCTTTTGCACCGGCCTGAATGGATTCGATTACCATAGCCTGCTGACCCATTGCGGAGCACATAATAACCATTGCACCGGCATCTGATGCTTTGATATTTTTTAATGCCTGAATTCCATCCATCTCAGGCATTGTGATATCCATCAATACCAGATCCGGTTTTAATTCATTGTACTTTTCTACAGCTTTTAATCCATTTTCTGCTTCACCAACGACATTGTAACCGTTTTTGGTTAAAATGTCTTTGATCATCATTCTCATAAATGCTGCATCATCACAAATTAAAATATTCTTTGCCATTTTCTCTCTCCTAAATTCCCTGATTATTTACTATTTCGGTTACTCTGATACCAAAACTTTCTTCAATTACAACAACTTCACCTTTTGCAACAAACTTTCCGTTGACTAAAACATCTATAGGTTCACCCGCAATCTTATTTAATTCAATAATTGTTCCGGGTGCGAAGTCCAAAATCTCTGCAATGGATTTTTTGGTTCTTCCGAGTTCGACGGTTACCTCGAGTGGTACATCCATAATCAATCCGATATTTTCCTGACTTGGCATTGCCGAAAAATCCTGATTGAATGACTGAAACTGTGCCGGTTGAATATTGAGATTTTGCTGCGGTGGCATGGCCATCTGCGGCATTCCCATCTGCGGCATTCCCATCTGCGGCATCCCCATCTGCGGCATTCCGTATCCCATCGGTTGCTGCATTGACATGTCGTATCCCGCCTGCGGCATTCCCATCTGTGGCATAGGTTCCGGTGTCGGATCGACTGTCGGCGGAACAAATGGCACGGGCTCCGGTGCAGGTGCAGGCTCCGGTGCAGAAGCTTCCGGCTCCTGATTACCAATAAACATCTGATAAAGAGATTTTGCAAAATCAACCGGATACAATTGCATGATGGTTGAATCCACCAAATCATCAATCTGCATTCGGAATGCAATCTTTACAAACGAACCTTCTAAGAAAGGAGCAATATCAGACGGCTTTCTCTGTTCTAATAAATTCAAAAGACTGGCTTCCGGAGGGCTGATATCAATCATCCGTCCCAACATAGATGAAAGGCTCGTAGCACTTGATCCCATCATCTGGTTCATTGCCTCGGAAATAGCACTTAGATGCAATTCTGAAAGCTCACCATCCGTATTGGTTCCGTCGCCACCCATCATAAGATCGGTAATAACCTTAACATCCTGCTCTCTCAAAATTAAAATATTGGCTCCATCCAGTCCGGCCGTATACTTTATCTGAATAAATACACACGGCTTTTCATAAACCTCCATGAGATTAGACCATCTAGCCATGGAAACAACAGGTGTTGTAATATTTACTTTTTTATTTACAAGCGAATACAGTGTCGTTGCTGACGTTCCCATACTGATGTTGGCAATCTCGCCAATGGCATCTTTTTCGATTTCCGTCAATTCAACGTCTTCCATTATCGGAGCAGACTGTGGAACGTCTGCAACGGGAGCCGAATTCTCGTTGGATGTCTCCTGAGGAACCTCTCCCATAGCCATTCCGGCTAATAACGCATTAATCTCGTCCTGAGATAATGATGCTCCGTCCATTCGTCTAATCCTCCTCTCTGATAACCGATGTCACCCTTACGGCGTATTTATCTTTATTCACGCCGGGCAAAGCGGTAAATTTCTTAATATTTCCAACATATATTTCCATCTCATCTTCAACTCCCCGATCCAGCCTGATAATATCACCGACCTGTAAAGAAGCAAAGTCCATAACGGAAATAACACTCTGCCCAAGCACTGCTTTCATCGGAACATCCACTCTTTTAATCAAAGCTTCAATATTTTCATGATATGCATCATCATTGATTTCCTGCATAGTCGAAAACCAGTACTTGGTATTCAATTTATCCATAATGCTCTCCAACGTAATAAACGGAAGACAAGCATTCATAAATCCCTCTACTGAACCAATTCGGACGTTTAGTGTTACAATTGCTATCATTTCATTGGGTGAAATAATTTGGGCAAACTGTGGATTGGTCTCTATCCTCTCCAAAAAAGGATCCAGCGACACAACGTTTTTCCACGGCTCCCGGAATAATCCCATACAGATAACTAAAATCTTGTCCAGAATTGATAACTCAATCTCGGAAAAATCACGGTTTTTTTCCAACGGCAAACCCGCACCGCCTAGCATTCGATCTAAAATCGCATATCCTAAACTTGGCTGAATTTCCATAATGATATTTCCGGGTAAAGGATTAAAGTTGATAATACCCAAAATAACCGGATTGCTCAACGCATTGGTAAATTCCGAAAAGGTAACCGCTTCGGAACTGGCTACGCTGACCTGAACGTTTTTTCTAAGATAAACCGGAAGATTGGTTGATAACAATCGACCATAATGTTCAAAAATGATTTCCAACGTTCGAAGATGCTCTTTTGAAAACTTGGCGGGACGCTTAAAGTCATAGTTCTTGACCTGCGGCCCCTGGTTTTCTTTCAAATCATCCACTTCAAGTTCACCACTGTCAAGTGCCGCCAGCAAACTATCTATCTCATTTTGAGATAAAACTTCACTCACCAAGTTCACCTCCTATTCGTGTTAATATAGGCCCACTACTGTACAATTAATTTACTGAAAGTCACTTTATAAATAAAATCGGAGTCAAACATTTCTTTTGACTGTAATCTTTCCAAAATTTCTTTTTGGATATCCGCACTGCGAGGTTGAATTTCATCCGCTGTATACTTTCCGATTACCTCAGTGATTATACTTTCAATCAGACTTTGTCTTGTACCGATATCTGCACCGTATGTCTTATAACCATCATTTTTGGTGTTCAGTGATAAAGATACCTTTACCATCGCAAAATGTTGGGTGCCATCTTCTCCTTTTGCAAGCAGAATTGTCATCTCCTCAGGCAGATCGTAAACCTGAGTATCTTCTAAAGATACCACTTCAGCCGGTGTTTCAGATTCGCCTTCCGGGTTCAATTCCAGTTTTAAAACGGATGCAATATCCGTGACAATTGCTGCTGTTTTTTTATTGGTACCTGTCACACTGATCATCATAATTGATGTCATAACCAAATTAACAATCAGCAATGCTAATATCACAATAGACAATAAATTCTTTTTCATTTATGCTTATGTGCCTCCTATTCACCAGTGCTGAGCGAATGATAAATTTTGATTTCCACTCTACGATTCTGTGCTCGTCCCTGATCCGTGGAATTATCAGCCACCGGAACATATTCTCCTCTGCCGGAATGTTTTATTTTTGCAGGATCCAGAAACGTAGTCTCCATAAAGTAATTAAATACTGACAGAGCACGGAAACTGGACAACTCATTATTGTCTGCAAAACGAGAATTATGTATTGGAACATTATCTGTATGACCTTCGATTTCAATTGTACTTTCCGCATAACGCGATAAAATCTGTCCGATTTTATCAAGTACCGGTTTTGCTTCTTCTTTTATTTCAGCACTTCCGGAATCAAACAACAACGCACCGTTCAGTGTCAAAGAAACATATTGGGAAGTAAAATCAACATCTATTTCATTAGCAAACTGACTTTCGTCAATGGCTTCTTCCACTTTTTCGGCCAGTTGTTCACTTTCCTCTAATTGTTTTTCAGCCATCTGTTGTTCATATTCTTCTAAATCATTGACTGTTTCATCGCTTTCGGCTGTCTTGCCGGTACTATTTATGTAATCATCCAGCTCGTTCAACTGGCTGACGCCATTACTGATTAAAATACCATCACCGATTGCTGTTGCTCCACCTGAAAAAATACTGAAATTCTGGTTGAATGAAGCAGCTACCTGCTGTAACTTCTGCGCATCCATGGTTGACATGGAAAAAAGAAGTACAAAGAAACACAAAAGCAGATTCATCAAATCACTGAAGGTTGCCATCCACGCCGGTGAACCGCCACCGCCGCCTTCTTCTTTCTTTTTTCTGACCATTACTGCTCACCGCCCTCCTCTGAACCTGCTGATGCTCTGTCTTTGGGAGCTAAGAAAGATTTCAATTTTTCTTCGATAACTCTGGGGTTTTCTCCTGCCTGAATAGATAAAAGACCTTCAATCATTATTTCTTTTACCATCGCCTCATTTTCACTATTGGCTTTTAATTTGGTTGCAACAGGAGTTCCAATCCAGTTTGCCAACATGGAACCATACAAAGTCGTAATCAGGGCTGTCGCCATATTCGGACCAATGGTACTGGCATCCGATAGGTTTTGTAACATCAAAATAAGGCCGATCAAGGTACCGATCATACCCCATGCAGGTCCCATGGCTGCAATGTTCATCCAAAAATCGATCCTTTTCTTGTGTCGGTCTTCTATACAGGCTAATTCGGTTTCCAAAATTCCACGTACCAATTCCGGATCTGTACCATCAACAATTAATAAAATACCCTTTTTTAAAAAAGCATCATCCAAATCGGCTGCGGCTTCTTCCAATGAAAGAAGTCCCTCTTTACGTGCAATATTTGATAAATCTATAATCTTTTTGATAATCTGCGGGGTATCCAGTGAAGGAGTCTTAAAAATCAAGGTAAAACTCTTTAATCCACTAATGAAATCCTGAATCGGATTCATTGCCAAAATACAGGCAAATGTACCACCAACCGTAATAATGAAAGATTGTGTATGCAAAAAATGCTTGATAGCTCCAAAGCCTTCATCACCGGTTACGATACCGAAAATAATCATACCCAGACAGACTACTAATCCAATAATTGACGCTAAATCCATTGAAAAAATTCCTGTCCTTTTTACCTCTTAAGTAAAAATATCCTTTCTGTACAATTTTACTAGATTTTTCATCTCTTGTCTACTTTCTTTTACGATTATTTTGCGTCCGGTTGTAAAGCTGATGACTGTATCAGGCGTTTCTTCAACAAACTCAATCAAATCCGGATTAATCAAAATTTTCGTCCCATTCAATCTCGTCACTTCTATCATACGAATTCTCCTTTTCCGGTTCACGTTTTTCCGTTTTCTCGGAGCCCGTTTCTCGGGTCCCGTTTCTCGGGGCCCGTTTTTGTAAATATTGTTTTTTCAAGTTTAGGTTTCGATGCATAAGTTTATCTAAATGTTTCATCGTAACAATTATGATAACGGACGCACCGGTGCACTCGGACATCCATGTCCGTGGTGCACCTTTCGCAGCATCCATGCTGCGAATTGCTGTTTTTTGAATGTAACATTAAGATAAACTAATGCATCTGCACAATAAACTTTCAAAAACAATATTTCCAAAAACTGTATTCTTGGGCTTCGGCTATAGATTCTATCTGTCTGTCAGGCCAAACCGACTGTTTTTCATGTTTTGGACCTACATGGATGCATCGCAAAAGTAGTTCCGCAAACAACATTTATACAAATTATAGATAAGAATGTTCAAATATATAAATACAAAATATAGAATGATATGACTAATTCAAGCTCCACTCCCTATATTTGCAGGGTCAATTCCGAGCCGGGAAAATATCATTTATTTTCTCGCACATTTGACGCTGTGGATTAGTTTATCTTAATATTTCGTGTTGAAACTAGCACTTCGAGACATGGATGTCACGAAAGGTGCAATTGGACAGGACGTCCAATTTGCACCGTGTGCGCATATAAATACACTTCTTTCCGAAATATTTAGATAAACTTATCAACGTTAGTCTGTGCGCGAAATAAATGATATTTTCCCGGCGGTCCCAATTGACCCCAAAACGCCACAACTCTAACGAAACATAGGGACACTCTTCGATTATACGAAAAACATCCCTATGTTTCTATATATCTGTTTATTAACCTGCTAAAAAATCAACTATCTCTTTTATCCATATAGATTAATAATTTAAACCATCTATTTTATCCACATAAACTAATAATTTAAACTATCTATTTATATTATCTATTTATATTATCTCTTTAAGTTAACCAATTCTTCCAACAAAGTATCTGACACGGTAATAATACGGGAATTAGCCTGGAAACCACGCTGAGCGGTAATCATGTCGGTAAACTCTGCGGATAAGTCAACATTACTCATTTCCAAAACACCTGTCTCCATATATCCACCGTTTGCAGAAATGTCAACACCAATTCCATCAAACTCACCGGAGTTCAATGTTGCAGAATAAAGGTTGTCACCTTCTTTCTGAAGACCGGAAGCATTGGTAAATTCTGCTACTGCCATCTGACCCAAAAGCCTTGTCTGTCCATTGTCGTAAGAGGCATAAATCATACCATCGTTCTGAATAGAAATACCTGACATAGCTCCCAGCTTACGACCGGTTCCTCTACCCTGTGTATCACCGGGATCCGCACTGATTGTGCTGGTACCGTTATTATTAAAATTGGTTGAAGCAGAAAAATCAATGCTGATTGTTTCATAAGGTCCCGCAGGATATGTAGAAGCACCAAAGGATAAATTTAATCCAAAATCATTGGCCAATCCATTTACACTTTTAATTGTACCGGTAGCAGTATCATACTGAATCAAACCTCCTATTACCTGGCGCCCCGTTGTATTTAATGATGTAATCGGATTTCCTTCTGCATCTGTACCGGCAGTCAGAATCGATGCCAATGTACCGGCATCCACATAAGAACCAACCGTTGTTCCGTCTGCCAAAGTCAATTTTGCAAATTCTGTATAAGAAGAATAGCCGAAAGCATTTGCCACTTTTTCCTTTTGCGCATCTGTTAATGCGGTAGAAGCCAAATCAATCGTCTGTGTTGCACCGCCTTCATCCACATAAGATAAATTGGTACCCGCCAGTGTATAGGCAGAACTCATGACCAATGACTGTACCTGTGGTGCTGTTGACACACTGCCAAGCTGTGCTCCGGGGATATCCACTTCCTGTCCATTTTCATCTAAAATAGAAGTCAGTTCTACAGAATACAATCCAAGTGTGTCCGTCTCTTTCATAGACAATTTTGCAGTATAAGCATATCCAAGCATATCAAAAAAGCTTAAGTTCATAATCTTTCCTGATTCAGAAGCAACCTGTACATCATTTTTATCGATGATGCCTGAAACATATGCCTTGGTTGTTGCTTCCGGCGGATATGTCATATTTTCGGCACTCATAATACGCAATGCGGAAACCGTATCCTTTTTAATAGTACCTGTTGTCTCATCAACCTGCCATCCCATAACATTATATCCGTTAGATGACATTGCAAGATTACCAACACTGTCTACATAGAACGATCCGTCTCTGGTAAAGAAATTTTTACTACCGTCACTAACGATAAAAAACGAATCTCCGGTGATACGGATATCAAACGGATTACCGGTTGTCTGAGACGCACCTGCAGTATCAATTGCTGTACTGATTGCACCTGATTTTACACCTAGACCAATCTGTTTTGCATTTGTACCTGCAGTACCGCTTGTAGCATTCGGACCACTGGCAGCCTGTGTAGTCTGATACATTAATTCCGAAAAAGTTATAGACTGCGATTTGTATGCCGTTGTATTAACATTCGCAATATTATTACCAATTACATCCATTTTGACCTGGTGTGTTTTTAACCCTGATACACCAGAGTAGAGTGATCTCATCATAATTAAACGACCTCCTGTTTTGTACCGTCTGTTTTCTCTGTCATTCGAAAACAAGTTAGCCTCCATAAGGTCCGGCTAAGCAATTACGGCTCCATCAATATTTGTAAAAATGTTTTCATCCGCCTGTGACTGATCCATTGCCGTGATTACCGTATTCTTTGGTATATTTACAATAAAGGCAAGATGGTCTACCATAACCAGCGAATCTTTAATTCCTTTCGAACCCGCCTTATTGGTTCCTTGTGTCAGTCGCTCCATCTGTTCTTTTGTCAATTCAATATTCCGGTCTGCCAACCGGCTGGTCGCATGCTTGGAAAACTTTAAAGTTGTTTCCCTGCTACTGTCCATTGCTTCCAACAAAGCATCCTGAAATGAATTGGACTTGGATGTTTCCTGACTTTGATTTACTTTTCCGGCTGTGATATACCGGTCCATGATCTGAGCGCTCGAAAGAAAGGTTTGATTGATTCCGTTCATTCTATTTCCTCCCTGCGATTCGCACGAAATACCCACTATGCCAATGACTTATACTGTGGGTTCTTCTGTTTGTGTATTGTCATCAGCTGTCTCACTATTATTATCGTCAGCAAGTTCCTGTAACTTAATAAGCTCCTGCATTTTTTGAACATAATTTTTAATTTTTTCCAAGCTTTCCTGCGCAACAAAACTCTGCTGATATTCATCCATTCCATCATACATATTAGCGATAGAATCGACCGCATCTTTATCCTGTACTGTTAATGCATTGATATTGGGCAACTTATTTAATGCAGTATTTAAAGTAACTGCCATGGAATAGGCTTCGATATAAGCCGGATCTGCAACCTCTTTTACATCATCAAGAGACCATGATTGTCCATTTATCCAGACTAATGCTTTATTGTTTTCGTAACTGATATAATCGACAACTCCCATGTCACTGGATGTTTTTCCGGTGGAATCCGTTGTTTCTACAACAACTGTTTTTCCGACCAGATCGGATGCTCTTGACAATTCCATAGTGGAACTCATATTCTGCATCTGCTCTAATTCTGAAAATGTTGCATACTGTGAAATATATTCTGTATTGGAAGTCGGTTCCAATGGATCCTGATATTTCATCTGTGCTACGAGAAGTTGCAGAAAATCATCTTTTCCAAGAGAAGAACCGCCTGATGTTTTTTGGGATTTATCCGAACTTGCCGCCGCTGTCTGCTGCAAAATTCCATCTACCACACTGGCTGATACCATATTTTATCTCCTTTCCGTATATATTACTGTTTCATTACTGTTTACATTATTGTTCATATAAAACTGCTTTGAATATCCTATGCCATGACGTCCATACTGCTGCCGTTTTTCGCCATCATATCAATCTGAAGACGATCTGCATCGGAAAGTGTTTCATCCTGGAGCATTTCCTTCGCTTCTTCCAATCCGGAAATCATAATGCGTCGACGCGTCTGTTTATTGATCTGCTCTTCATAAAGTTGTCTGGCTTCCTGCCCTTCATCCTGCTGCATATTTTGTTCAAATTCATGACTGGCAACCGTAACCTCTACCGATTCGACTTTTAGTCCCTGCTCATTTAACTCTTCTTTCAGCACCATTGCCTGAACCAGCAAAGCATCTCTGACCGTCTCGTTTTCGGTTGTAATAACGGCTGTAATAATACCTGCCTTTTCCGATATCTGTAAATGCACATTTCCCAATGATGCAGGATGCAGAGAAATTTCAACCTCAGAAAAGTCCGCTGAACGATTGATTTTTACATGTTCGGCTATTTGATCAATAATATCCTTGGTATTCACGTTGGAAGAAAAATGCAAATCTGTCTCATTCACAGCATCCATACCGCGCGCATTACTCGTATCAAAAGGATTTATCAAAGCTGATGCATCAGACTGCCCTGTCACAGTTTGGTTTTTGCTATGCTCCGGCAAATCAGGATTTGTGTCGGAAAAACCAGAATCAGCATCATCATTGCCACTCTGCAAATCCTTTCCTGATAGCTCCACATTTTCTGTAAGCGATTCTTCCTGATGAATTTCATAGTCCACTGTTTTTTCAAGAACCGGTTTTTCTGTCGCATCTGTATGTCCAGCCGGATGTTCAGCAACATTTTCAACTGTATCTTCCATTGCAGCAGAAAGCATGTCATCTTCAGATGCAATTTCAACCACTTCTTTATTCAACCCATTATCATTCTCTAAGCCGGATAACGTTTCAGCCTGAAGCATATCGGAAATCGTCTCTGTCAGTTCTTTTATACTTGCAAACATATTTTCATCGGTCAGCATGGCAAGACTGTCACCATCTGCCGTAAGCTGCGTTACTAACAATGCCATATTAGATTGATTCGTCAAGTCTGCAAAGCTAAGTCCAAGCGCCTCCATCGCGGCTTTTACATCTTCCTCAGAAACATTCAGTTCTTCTGCAATTTTTTCAACAATTTTCTCATCTGTTATCTTTTCGTCAACCATGTTTTCATCAGTTTTTTTCACTTCTGATGCATCATTGACAGCATCATCTTTTTTTGTGGCGCGATCAACATCCGAATCACGCAATTCTTTGCTTCTGTCAACGTTTCCATACGAATCTCTCTGCGATTTTTCCATTGCCGGTTCTGCATCTTTCCGGTTAATATAATCGTATGTTTTTTGAGTTCCGGGAACCATGGTATGTAAACTCTGTATTCCCTGTTGTTTCTCAACAGACAAATCCTTTGTTTTACCATAATCAGAAGAGCCCAAAGTACTATTATCTTTTGCCAAATTCATAGCATTTTGAAACATTCCCGAAATATCATTTTCGTCTGAAGAAGTATTTTTTTGTCCATTGACCTGCTTTTGGTACAACAACCCTGAAATATCCTGAATAGAACTACTGGTCATATTAAAACCTCCTTTCTCTCAAATTATATCGGTCTTTTTTATCGATATCTTAAGAGTCGGGATCCATTATTTTCGTGATTTTGGCAGCGACTGCGGAATCCATGACACCAAGAATTGCCCCCCTGTCATCCGGTTCCATAACACCAAGAATCTTTGCAACCAGATCCAGATTATCCGTCATTCCTTCAAAAATGGAAGCTGCCTGCTTAGGTTTCATCTCCGAATATGCCTGTGCATACTTCTTGATTTCTTCAGACACCGCTTCTTCTTTCACAACCTCTTTATACAGATTTTCTGCTGTTTCCGGATCCATGGTTTCATAGTATTTCACGTATTCCTCCGCACCCGGACCATTTTCGGCATATACAACCTCTTCATAAAACTCATTTTTTATTCGTTGAAACTCTAATTGCTTTTCTTCAAACGTTTTTAATCTTGTCACTTCATTTTCAAGCTCTGTTATTTTTTCCGCGTCCGCATTCACAGTTGTTTGAGCACTCTCTAACTGAAGTTTTAATTTTTCAATATCATTTACGGCATCTCTCAGATTTGTATAACCACCATAACTTTCATTTGATATTGTTTCCGTTTCTTCGCTTTCCGGCAAAATCTTATTCAACACCGGCACATCTGACAAAATCGGAGTTAGGACTTCCGAGCCAAATCCACCCACATCCAGTTTAATTAATAATGCAATAATTCCTAACCACACCAGAATTATAATCGCAGTTACAATAAAAACCGAAAAACCTCCGCTTTCTTCATCCTCTGTCAGATTTGCTTCCTGCTGTGCGAGTTCTTTTGCACGCTGTTTAGCCTCTTTTCTCTGCGCCTTCTGATCCTGTTTCAGTTTCTTTTTTTCTTCTTTTAATCTCTTTTTTTCTGCTTTTGTATCCATATTATTTTCAGCCATAGAAATCACCCATTCGTTTTTGCTTTCTGTCCATATGTATAACTGGTCATTTCATCTATTTCTTTGCCCTCAGATGCTTTTAATTCCATCTTAAATTCTTCAAATGCTTTTTCTTTTAAAATTTCATGTGTTTTGCGTTCCTGCATTGCTTTCTGCATACGCACACGCTGTTCTTCCAGACGTTTTTCTGCCATACGGACCTGTATCGTCTGTGCGCGCACCTGTTCGCCGGCAAATGAAACCATCTTTTTATTTTCATCGATTTTTAAAATATCAAGTCTGTCTGCCAAAAGTAATACGCGCCCATCCTCTTCCAGTTTTTGACGATACATTACTTTTGCAGAAAGCCTTTCCTCTTCTTCTGACAAATGCAAAAGAGCAGCCGCAAATTCATTTTTTGCCTGCGTTTCCATCTTTTCTTTTATTTCCAGAATATTCTGCATCCGATAACTAAACTTTGCCATAATTTATCCCCTGAATAAGCCATCCATTTTCCAAAATGAAATGCTTGATAATATGTATTACAGTATCGCTTTACATTTTACTGTGCACCTTATAAAAACTACATGCTTTATCAAACTAAATATACTAAAACAAACTTTTTACAGAATCAGACTAGAACAAATTAAGCAACCTTTGAATTTCTTCATCGAATGATATTTTTTCATCTGTTTCCTGCATCAGAAACTCATTTACGGCATCAATTTTTTCTATCGCATAATCAATATTTTTATTACTGCCCTTTTTATATGCTCCGATATTAATCAGATCTTCTGCATCTTTATAGGTAGCAAGGACATTTTTCAGCTTTCCGGCAGCCTGTTTATGCTCACGGTCCGCAATCTGACTCATACAACGGGAAATACTTTGGAGTACATCAATTGCCGGGTAATGATTCTTATGTGCAAGACGACGGTCTAACATAATATGTCCATCCAGAATACTGCGCGCCGTGTCTGTAATTGGTTCATTAAAATCATCGCCATCTACCAAAACCGTATATAGCCCTGTTATGGATCCTGTTTCATTACGACCCGCGCGTTCTAACAATTTCGGCATCTCCGAATAAACACTCGGTGGATAGCCACGGGTAACCGGAGGTTCTCCGCTTGCCAAACCGATTTCACGCTGAGCCATGGAAAAACGGGTTAATGAATCCATCATCAATAAAACGTCTTTTCCTTTATCACGGAAATACTCTGCAATGGCAGTTGCCGTCTGTGCAGCCTTTTTTCGTTCCAATGCCGGTTTGTCCGAAGTGGCAACAACCACAACACTTCGTGCCATTCCTTCTGCACCGAGGTCTCGTTCAATAAACTCCCGTACCTCCCTGCCACGTTCTCCAATTAAGGCAATGACATTGATATCTGCCATCGTGTTACGGGCAAACATTCCCATCAAAGTTGATTTTCCCACACCGGAACCGGCAAAAATACCAATACGTTGCCCCTTTCCAATTGTAATCAGACCATCAACCGCCTTTACTCCAAGAGGCAAAATCGTATCAATAATCTGTCTTTTCAACGGATCCGGAGCCGGTGCTTCCATCGGATAGCTCTGCAGACAATGCAGTTCTTCTCCTTCGATCGGTCGTCCCAGACCGTCCAATGTACGGCCCAGCAACTCATCGCCGACAAAAACCTTTAACGGTTCACCTTCCGCTTCCACCACACAACCACCGCCGATACGGTCCGTTGCTTCATAAGGCATAAGCAGAGTATGCCGATCTTTAAAACCAACTACTTCCGCTAAAATAAATTCGCCGGTTCTGCCCTCTTTGTAGATTTTACATAAATCTCCCATTTTGGCATCAGGACCGGCTGATTCTATTGTAAGTCCCACAACATTGACCACTTTTCCCATTTTTTTAAAATAGGTCATACCCAACGCTTTGGAATATTTTTTTACATCAATTGCAGCATTTGCCACTGTTCTAACCCCTTTGCACACCGTCGTAGGACAACAACAGTAATTGCTTTTTTAATTCTTTTAGTTCTACACCCAGACTGCAGTCAAAAATTCCGCCATCCGTCTCAATCAGACATTGGTTTTTCTTTAAGGTAACATCTTCGATAAATTCTACAGATGAATTGACAATTCCGCCCACTTCCATCAACGTATCCTTGTGCATACTGACAAAAGCCAAATCTTGCGGCGAAACATGGATCAGATATTCACTACTGCTGTCTGTTTTTCTCAATGTATTTCCAATCAGGTGAACAATTACATCGCGTTCATCCGATAGCTTTACATGAAAAATATGCTCATAAATATCTGTCAGCGTATCAATTAATACAGGTTCTATTTCCTCCAGTTTTTGCTGATAAATATCCGTAAGTCGATTCTCTTTTTCCTCATATTCCCGACACAGTATATCCTCTTTCGCTTCCAATTCCTGTGTTGCTTTTAACAGCCCACTCTGATATCCCTGCTTTTGTCCTTCCTCATAGGCCTGACTTTTCATCAGCTCTGCCTCAGCCTGCGCCTGAGCAAGCATGGCATCAATTTGTTCCTGTGCCTGCGCAAGCAGTTCATCCGGAGAAGGTCCTTCATAAACAGGCTCGGCCTTAATCACATTTCCCGCATCATCGTCTAATAATGCAGATACTTGTTCTGCATCCAATCCACCTGAAAATCCATCTACAAACTCATCAGCACTTTCAGTCTCCATTGTTTCCTGAAGATTCTGTGACAATTCCGCTATTTTTTCCGCAATCCGTTCATTGTAATCAATCACACGGGCATCTTCTTCGTTAAGATTAACGTACTGATATTTTAAAAGATTGGACCTTTTAGACAACAATCTCGTCACCTCCACCTCTGGAGATAATAATTTCTGCGGAATCTTCTAATTTACGTATAATATTAACAATTTTCTGCTGTGCTTCTTCAACATCTTTCATACGCACAGGTCCCATGAATTCCATATCTTCCTGAATCATGGCAGCCAGACGTTTGGAAAGATTGTTGAAAATCGCGTTCTGAACCTGTTCGGTTGAACCCTTTAATGCGATTGCCAAATCGGAATTTTCAACATCACGCAACACACGCTGAATCGCTCTGTCGTCCAAAAGCAGAATATCTTCGAATACAAACATCTTTTTGCGGATTTCGTCTGCCAGTTCGGGATCTTCGATTTCCAAAGTCTCCATGATATGCTTCTCTGTTCCACGATCTACCGTATTCAAAATCTCGACAACCGCATCGACACCACCGATCACCGTGTAATCCTGATTTACCAATGATGACAACTGCGTCTCCAATACACGCTCCACTTCCTTGATAACATCCGGACTTGTACGATCCATCGTAGCCACACGCCTTGCTACATCAGCCTGACGATCCGGTGGCAATGCAGACAAAATCAAAGAAGACTGGCTTGGCGCCAAATAAGACAAAATCAATGCAATGGTCTGCGGATGCTCGTCCTGAATAAAGTTTAAAATCTGGGAAGCATCTGCTTTTCTGACAAACTCGAACGGTTTTACCTGCAAAGATGCGGTAAGCTTACCGATAACATCCATTGCCTTTTCTGTACCAAGCGCTTTTTCAAGCAGTTCTTTGGCATAACCAATACCACCTTCGGCAATATACTGCTGTGCCAGACAAACTTCATAAAATTCGTTAATAACATCATCTTTTAACTGCGGTGTAATACTACGCGTATTCGCAATTTCTAATGTTAATTCTTCTATTTCATCTTCTTTTAAGTGTTTAAAAATTAAAGAAGATTTTTCCGGTCCAAGGGCAATCAGTAAAATCGCAGCCTTCTGTATACCGGAAATTGAATGTTCTCCCATTTTTGCCATAGACTGTTACCCCCAATCTTCAGACAGCCAGTTTCGCAAAAGATTTGCAACGGCTTCCGGATTTTCATCCACAAATTTTTCAATCAGTCTGCGAGACTCGGATTTTTCTTCCAGTTCAATATCTTCCAGCGTATCTGCAGGAGTGGATTGCAAAAGACTTTCCACTGAAAGTTCCTCTTCGACTTCTTCTGTCTTTGATTCCCGCATACTACGAAGAATAACAAATGCCAGTAATCCAAGAATCAATATAATAATAACAACCTGAATAACATCCGTCGCTTCTATATTCAAGCCTTCTTTGTCGATAAAAATGGGAACATCATATGCAACTATTGAAATATTTTCCGCAGGAATGCCGGTCGCAGTCTGTACCAATGCAATTATATCGGCATCAACCTCCTGCTTTACGGAAGCTTCATTAGCAGCTTTGAACTCGTTCCATGTCATATCCGTTAAAAGCCCCTGTGCCTCTACATCTTCTTCTTTGTAGATATGTAAAGATTTTGCAGCCACCGAAATGGACGATGTCGAATACTGGATAAGACCAGCCGGCACATCCTTTGTAGTAATCTTTTCATTTGGCAGATAATCATAAGACTGCTGATTAACCGTCTCGGAAGAATTATCATAATTTTCGATAACATAGCTCGGCTCATTGTCACTGTCATTACTTGTTACACCGGGAACACCACCGGTGCCACCGGACGATTCAGATTCATAGGTCTCAGAATGA
>JAEDFR010000016.1 GCA_016297945.1 Lachnospiraceae bacterium
TTTCAAAACTCAGACTTCGTCTTCGGACAGTTGAAACCGGGCATTCCATTTTGTTCGCCATGCCACTAAGAAAGTCACAAAACCTCGTAAAAGCCGGCGGGCAAAGATATAAATTTCTGTAAGGACGACTTGCTATATTCCCAAGCTATGTTCTCAAAGTTGTGAATCATAAAAAATGAGAAAGGGGCATATTTTTCTTACCGAATGATTAAGATAGTAGTAACAAAATAAAATGCGGAATAGAAAATATGAAACGATTGATTTTCTGTATGATAAGTGGAATGATATGTTTTCTTTTTCTAGTTGATAGTGTGAATGCGTCACAACTTGAGATTGATTCACCGTCTGCTATTTTAGTGGAAGCTTCAACCGGTGAAGTGATATTTGAAAAGAATGCGGATCAACCGTTGAAACCGGCGAGTATCACTAAGATTATGACACTGTTATTAACGTTTGAGGCTTTAGAAAAAGGACAAATTCATTTGGAGGATGAGGTTGTGACCAGTGCTTATGCCCAGTCTATGGGCGGCAGTCAGGTCTTTTTGGAAGCAGGAGAAGTACAGACCGTGGATACACTGATCAAATGTATTGCTGTTGCCAGCGGAAATGATGCGGCGGTTGCCATGGCAGAGCATATTGCCGGGAGTGAAGAAGCATTTGTGGGATGGATGAATGAAAAGGCGAATGAACTCAATATGACCGCAACGCATTTTGAAGATTGTTGCGGATTGACGGATTCAGATGGTCATATTACCAGTGCCAGAGATGTTGCTATCATGTCCAGGGAACTGATTACCAGATATCCACAGATTTATGATTACACAAAAATCTGGATGGAAGATATTGTGCATAATACGGCAAGGGGATCCAGTACCTTTACATTAACAAGTACAAATAAGCTTTTACGACAATATCCGTATTCAACAGGATTAAAAACAGGATCAACGTCAAGTGCCAAATATTGTTATTCGGGAACGGCATCAAAAGACGGGATTGATCTGATTGCAGTGGTTATGGCTGCACCGGACCATAAAATGCGTTTTTCGGATGCGATAAAAATGTTTCAATATGGATTTTCTGTCAGTCAGGTATATACCGATGATCAGACGGATGATTTGCCTACGATAGAGGTTAGAGGCGGAATTGAAAAGACCGTTGATGTAAGATATGAAAAGAATTTTTCTTATCTGGATGTCCATGGAAATGATTTGTCCGGAGTACAAAAGGAACTCCGTCTTTCCGACACCCATGACGCACCGATTGAAAAAGATGGAAAAGCGGGAGAAATGATTTACTTTTTAAACGGGAATAAGATCGGAAGCGTCAATATTCTATATAATTCGTATGTGAAAGAAGCAAAATATGGGGATTATTTAAAACAGATACTGAAATTCTATTTTTGACGTTGGGATAACGTGCATGCTATACTAATCTTGTCTTAGGATACATCCGTAACGTGAGGAAAAGAGAAAAGAATGAAAAAGAGTTGGTTATTTAAAGCCTTTGGCTTTGTGGTTGCATTTGTCAGTCTGGATATTTTATATGATACGACACATTTTGTGGTTAAGAGATATGAACTAAATAGTACAAAGATAAAATCTCCGTACCATTTTGTGGTTCTTTCGGATTTACATGATAAAGCCTTCGGACATCAAAACAAAAAACTACTCGCTGCCATCGATAAAATAAAACCGGAGGCGGTTTATATTGCGGGGGATATGATTACCGCGCTTCCCGGAAGACAATTTGATGATACGATTGCCTTTTTGAAGTCATTGTCTGAAAAATATCCGGTTTACTATGGTAGTGGGAATCATGAATACCGTATGCGAATAAACACAGAAAAATATGGAAATATGTCCTCTGAATATGAAGAGAAGATTCGAAACATGGGGATTGTACGTCTGTATACCGGAAGCACCGTTTCTCACCGGAAGGATGTGAAGGTTTATGGGTTGGAAATTGATCGGATGTATTATCGGAAATGGAAGATGCCTAAAATGCCGGTTGATTACACCCTGCAAAAAATCGGAAAGGCTGAACAGGATTGCTTTACGATTTTGCTGGCACATAATCCGGAGTATTTTGATAATTATGCAAAAAGCGGTGTAGATTTGGTTCTTTCCGGACATGTGCACGGTGGGGTTGCCAGAATTCCGTTTTTCGGTGGAGTGATTTCTCCCAAATTCAGATTGTTTCCCAAATACGACGGTGGATTATTTGTAAAAAATGAGACTACTATGATTTTAAGCAGAGGACTTGGCTGTCATACCATTCCGGTCCGCTTTTTGAATCCGGGGGAACTGATTGAGGTTTTTGTATCTCCTGAAGCAGACAAATAAATTTTTGATTTACATAACTATCTATATCTAGTTTGATGCTTGCAATCAAACACAATATGTAGTATTATTATTTGGCACATATGCGAAAAGAGGTAATGCTATGAGTCTGGCTGTGAAATTGCAGGTATTTGAAGGTCCTCTGGATCTTTTGCTTCACCTGATTGAAAAAAATAAAGTTGATATTTATGACATTCCTATTGTTGAGATTACGGATCAGTATCTGGAATATGTCAGAAATCTGCATCATGAAGATATGAATATCATGAGTGAATTTCTGGTTATGGCTGCAACGTTAATTGACATTAAGTGCAGAATGCTCCTTCCCAAAGAGGTTGATGAAGAAGGAAATGAAGAAGATCCCAGAGCAGAGCTTGTACAGAAATTGTTGGAGTACAAGATGTACAAATATATGTCTTTTGAATTAAAGGACAAGTATCAGGATGCACAGAAGGTATGGTTTAAGGAGCGGACACTGCCAAAAGAAGTAGCAGAATATGTTCCTCCGCTTGATTATGAACAATTAATCGGAGAACAAAATCTCGCAGGACTCCGTTCAATTTTTGAAAGCGTCATGAAGAAACGCGAAGATAAAATTGACCCGATTCGTTCCAAATTCGGCAAGATCGAAAAAGATGAAGTGGATATGGATGCCAAGATGATTTATGTGCAGGATTTGATACGGTTACAGAAGCATTGCAGTTTTCGCAATTTACTGGAAAAACAGAATTCGAAAATGGAAGTCATTGTGACATTTCTGGTTATTTTGGAATTGATGAAAATCGGTGAAATTATGATTGAGCAGGAAGATGCTTTTGAGGATATCTATATTACCTCAAAGGAGGCAGCATAGTTTGGAAAAAGAAAAACAAAAAGCAATTTTGGAGTCAGTATTGTTTACCATGGGAGAATCTGTGGAAGCAGAAAGACTGGCGCAGGTTTTGGATGTGAAGCCCAAAGTTGTAAAAACACTTTTAAATGAAATGAAAGAAGCATACGATCAGGATGAAACCAAAGGAATTACCATTATGGAGTTAGATGGTGCCTATCAGATGTGTTCCAAACCTGAAATGTATGACTGGCTGATTAAAATCGCCGCAACACCACGTAAATATACGTTAACGGATTCGTTGTTGGAAACCTTGTCAATCGTAGCCTATAAGCAACCGGTAACCCGTATTGAAATTGAAAAAATACGAGGTGTCAGCTGTGACCATGCGATTAACAGGCTGATCGAATTTGATCTGATTACAGAAGTCGGCAGAATGGATGCACCGGGAAAACCGATTTTGTTTGGCACAACCGAACAATTCCTACGCTCCTTTGGTGTCACCAGTATTGAGGATCTTCCGCGTATGAATACCGACCGTATGGAAGAATTTCGTGAACAGGCAGAAAAGGAAGTTCAGTTAAAATTGGATATTTAAGAAACCATCTGAATATACTTTACAAAAAAAGGAGTGATTCGGATGATGGATTTTAAACAAAGACAGAAAAGACAAAAAGGTCAAGAAAAGAAGAAGCTTCTTTTTTGGGGCTTTTTTCTTTTTTTAAATCTTTTTATTTTGCTCTATGTTCCGTTAACTGTCAGAGCAAATGATTCTGTGGCGGGAAATAGGGTGGAATTGACGAATGCAGAGCGAATCCATGAATTGGATTGGATGGAGAATGAAATTGATCAGACTGAGCTGGCAGAGAGTGAACCGGAGCAGACAGAGAGTGAAATGAAACAACCGGAAGTAAAACTCTATGCACTTTCTGCGGTATTGTTAGATGCAACCAATAATCGTATTTTATATGAAAAAAACGCAGATCAGATTATGCCCATGGCATCTACAACGAAAATCATGACGGCAATCATAGCACTGGAGAGCGGAAATATGGATGATGTGGTAACTGTATCAAAAAAAGCTGCATCCATGCCAAAGGTTCATCTTGGTATGCGAGAGGGAGAACAATATTATTTAAAGGATTTAATGAAATCTCTCATGTTGGAGTCACACAATGATTCCGCTGTTGCAATTGCAGAGCATATCGGACAGAGTGTGGAAGGCTTTGCACAGATGATGAATCAGAAGGCAAGAGATTTGGGCTGCAGTCAGACTTTTTTTATCACACCCAATGGCCTGGATGGCGAAATAGACGGAAAACAGCATTCTACGACGGCATATGAACTGGCAAAGATAGCTGCCTATGCCATTCAAAATCCGAAGTTTGATGAACTGATTGCCACAAGAAGTGCATCTTTTTGCGAATTGACTACGCAAAGAAGTTTCAACGTACATAATAAAGACCGGTTTTTAGATATGATGTCAGGCGCAATCGGAATCAAGACCGGATTTACGAATAAAGCCGGATACTGCTTTGTGGGAGCAATCGAACGAGACGGCATCAAACTGGTTTCGGTTGTTTTGGCCAGTGGCTGGCCACCTCATAAGAATTATAAATGGACAGATACAAAAGCTTTGATGAATTATGGGATAGATAATTACCGATATCGTAATATTGAACAGGAAGAGATACCGGAAAGTCTTGTGGTTTTGGACGGAATCGAAGATGAAACGGAGCTATATATGGAAAAAGAAGAGATATCCTGTCTCCTGGCAGACTGGGATAAGGTAAAAACAGAGTGTGAAATGAAGGATTGTGTGACAGCGCCGGTTCAAAAAAACGAGATTGTCGGATATGAAAAAATATATATTAATGATGAAGTCTATAAGGTATTTCCAATCAAGGTAAAAAACAGTGTTGGGAAATATACATATCGGTATTGTTTGGATAAAGTCTTGAAATGCTATATTTTACAAGAGTTTTTATCACAATAATTTGTTGAAAAAAATAAAAAATATATCTAGAAGTGCTACAAATTCTATGTTATACTCTAAACGATGCGTTAATGGGTTTACTCTGCCCATTCGCAAATCTAGTTATTTTTTTTATTAATATAAAATGGAGGTCTGAAAAATGAGTAATTCTTCACAAGCGAGTCAAAGAATTGCAGCTTTACTCGATGACAACAGTTTCGTTGAAATCGGTGCCATGGTAACAGCCAGAGCAACTGATTTTGATCTGAAACAAACAGAAACTCCTTCGGACGGTGTTATTACCGGCTACGGAGTAATCGATGGCAATCTTGTGTATGTTTACAGCCAGGACGCTTCCGTATTAAACGGTACCGTAGGCGAGATGCACGCAAAGA
The DNA here is from genome assembly GCA_016297945.1 of Lachnospiraceae bacterium. Taxonomy (GTDB): domain Bacteria; phylum Bacillota; class Clostridia; order Lachnospirales; family Lachnospiraceae; genus UBA2882. The sequence continues at coordinate 5,539 of JAEDFR010000016.1, forward strand.
AAATTGCCAACCTCTATGATCTGGCTTTAAAGACAGGTGCACCTGTGATCGGTTTAATCGATTCAGCCGGACTTAGATTACAGGAAGCTACCGATGCATTAAATGCATTTGGTGAAATCTACATGAAACAGACATTGGCTTCCGGTGTAATTCCCCAGATTACGGCTATCTTTGGTACCTGTGGCGGCGGACTTGCATTATTCCCTACATTAACTGATTTTACTTTCATGGAAGCAAAGAAAGCAAAACTGTTTGTAAATTCTCCCAATGCATTAGATGGTAACTATGCAGAGAAAAACGATACAGCTGCTGCAGATTTCCAGAGCGCAGAAGCAGGTATTGTTGATGTTGTTGCAGAAGAAGCAGAAGTACTTTCACAGATTCGTACACTGGTTTCTTTATTACCCGGCAACAATGAAGATGATGCATCTTATGTAGATTGCACCGATGATTTAAATCGTGCATCTGCTGAGCTTGCAAACTGTGTGGGTGATACATCTGTTGCATTATCTATTATCGCTGATGACAATATGTTCTTTGAAACAAAGGCTGCATATGCAAAAGAGATGGTAACCGGATTTATCAAATTAAACGGTGTTACCGTTGGTGCTGTGGCAAATCGCTGTGAAGTGGTTGACGAAGAAGGTAAAGTCGCAGAAAAATTTGATGCGGTATTAACAGCAAAAGGTGCTGAAAAAGCTGCAGACTTTATTAATTTCTGTGATGCATTCAGCATTCCGGTATTATCTTTAACAAATGTTAAAGGTTTTGAAGCAACCATGTGCTCTGAAAAGAAGATTGCAAAAGCAGTTGCAAAGCTTACCTATGCATTTGCCAATGCAACTGTTCCGAAAGTAAATGTCATTATCGGACAGGCTATGGGAAGCGCTTATGTTGCCATGAATTCAAAAGCAATCGGTGCTGACCTTACCATCGCATGGGATGGCGCACAGATTGGTGCCATGGATGCAAAGACAGCTGCACAGATCATTTATGACGGACAGGGTGCAGATGTAATTGCAGAAAAAGCAAAAGAATATGAAAAAGCTCAGACTAGCGCAGCCGGTGCAGCTAAGAGAGGATATGTAGACCAGATCATTGATGCCGCTGATACAAGAAAATATGTAATCGGTGCTTTTGAAATGCTTTTTACCAAAAGAGATGATCGTCCGGCAAAAAAACATGGAACTGTATAAGAAAGGATGATATAAGATATGAAAAAATTCTTGTTAACCTTAGCTCTTACAGTAATGTGTGCATTCGGATTAACAGCATGCGGCAATGCAGCAACTGGAGAAGAAACACTTTCTTTAACGGCAGAAGATGCTGAAGCAGCTGCAGAAAGTACATTGACTTTTCTCAACGAAGTTGTGATTTCCGGACAGACAGAAGCCTATGTTAAACAGTTCGAGGCTACATACGGATCAGAAGCCGGAAAAGCATTTGAATCTGCATGTGAGATTTTTGCATCAGCATCGGATGAATTTGGATTTTACAAATCGATTGTAGCCGGTTCTGCAGTTGTTACCGGTACGGATGATAATTATACCATTTCCGTAGAAATTGTCGGCAGTAATCGCAATGCACAGGTTGAGTTATATTGCGATGCAGACAGTATTGTTCCGGATATGATGATTTCACCAAACTATACGCTTAGTGAGAAAATGTCAAAGGCAGGATTAAATACATTAATGGGTATGGGAACTGTATTTGCAGTTTTAATTCTGATTATGTTGATTATTTCTGCATTTGGAATCATTCCGAAGATTGAAAAATCCATTGCTGATAAAAAAGCTAAGAAAAACAGCAGCAATACCAGTGCCGCTGTAGACAATACAATTGCACAGATTATTGAAAACGAAGAGCTTTCAGATGATACGGAATTAGTTGCCGTAATTGCAGCAGCAATTGCAGCAAGTGAAGGCGCTGCCAGCACAGATGGTGTTGTCATCAGAAGTATCAGAAGAGCAAGCACAAACAAATGGCAGAGAGCCTAAATATAGGAGGAAAATAAGATGAAAAATTATACCATTACCGTAAATGGCAACGTATATGATGTAGTAGTAGAAGAAGGCGCTTCTACAGGCGCTCCCACAGCAGCTCCCAAGGCAGCTCCCAAAGCAGCACCTAAGGCAGCTCCCGCAGCACCTGCAGCAAGTGGTGCAGCAGGCGGAATTAAGATTGAAGCCGGTGCAGCAGGTAAAGTATTTAAAGTAGAAGCTTCTGTCGGACAGGCAGTGAAAAAAGGTGATACTGTATTAATTCTGGAAGCTATGAAGATGGAAATTCCCCAGGTTGCTCCTGAAGATGGTACTGTAGCAAGTATCAATGTTTCTGTAGGCGATGCCGTTGATGCAGGTACCGTTCTTGCTACATTAAACTAATTAAAATGAATTAATTGGTTTTTTACTAAAACAGGAGGTTAAATTGATGGATATATCATATGTATCAAATACATTAAGCAATTTACTTCATCAGACAGCATTTTTTAATCTGACTGTCGGTAATTATTTCATGATTTTAATTGCATGTGTATTTCTTTATCTTGCGATTGCTAAAGGCTTTGAACCATTGCTTTTAACACCTATCGCATTCGGTATGCTTCTGGTAAATATCTATCCGAGTATCATGACACCTTTTGGTGACGGACAGACCGGCGGTTTACTGTATTATTTCTATGTTCTGGACGAATGGTCAATCTTACCTTCCCTGATTTTCATGGGTGTAGGTGCGATGACAGACTTTGGTCCTTTGATTGCAAACCCTAAGAGTTTCTTGTTGGGTGCAGCAGCTCAGTTCGGTATCTTTGCAGCTTATTTTGGTGCTATTGCAATGGGATTCAACGACAAAGCAGCCGCAGCAATCTCTATCATCGGTGGTGCGGATGGTCCGACATCTATCTTCTTGGCCGGTAAGCTTGGACAGACAGCGTTATTGGGACCGATTGCCGTGGCGGCATATTCTTATATGTCACTGGTACCAATCATACAGCCCCCGATTATGAAACTGTTTACAACAGAAAAAGAAAGAAAAATCAAAATGGGTCAGTTACGTCCCGTTAGTAAATTAGAGAAGATTTTATTCCCTATCATTGTAACAATCGTTGTATGTATGATCCTTCCTACAACCGCTCCTTTGGTTGGTATGCTTATGCTTGGTAACCTGTTCAAAGAGTCTGGTGTAGTAAGACAGTTACAGGAAACAGCATCCAATGCATTGATGTACATTGTCGTTATCCTTTTGGGAACCTCTGTAGGTGCTACAACTTCCGCAGAAGCATTCTTGAACTGGGATACTTTAAAAATCGTTGCATTAGGTTTGATTGCATTTGCTTTTGGTACGTTTGCCGGAGTTGTCTTTGGTAAGATTATGTGTGTGGCAACAAAAGGTCAGGTAAATCCTTTGATTGGTTCAGCCGGTGTATCAGCTGTTCCGATGGCTGCCCGTGTATCCCAGAAGGTAGGTGCGGAGGCCGATCCGACAAACTTCTTATTGATGCATGCGATGGGACCGAACGTTGCCGGTGTTGTTGGTACAGCGGTAGCAGCCGGAACCTTTATGGCGATCTTCGGGGTATTTTAAGCCCCGCATGATTTTCGAATAAAGACAATGTATGCTTGCATACAAATTGGCTTTAGATGAAAATCATATGGAGCGCATAGCGCGACGAAATAGCCCGGAAGGGCTATGAGTTGGCGGGGATTAAAATATGGCTCCATATCAAAAAGCGAAAAATAATTCATTAAAAATTAATTTGGAGGAAAAAATAATGGCAGAACAGAAACCCGTAAAAATTACGGAAACTATATTACGTGATGCACATCAGTCATTGATCGCAACCAGAATGCCTACCGATTTTATGCTTCCTATTTTGGATAAGCTTGATCAGGTCGGATATAACTCATTAGAGTGCTGGGGCGGTGCTACATTTGATGCTTCCCTTCGTTTCTTAAAAGAAGATCCTTGGGACAGATTAAGAAAAATTAAAGACAAATGTAAAAATACACCTCTTCAGATGTTATTCCGTGGTCAGAATATCTTAGGATACAGACCTTATGCTGATGATGTTGTAGATGCATTCGTTGAAAAATCTGTTGCAAACGGTATCGATATCATTCGTATTTTTGACTGCTTAAATGATATCCGCAACTTACAGGCTGCAGTTGATGCAACAAACAAGATTAAACAGCGTGAAGGAAGAGGACATGCTCAGATCGCCCTTTCTTATACATTAGGTGATGCTTATACGCTTGATTATTGGGCAAAAATGGCAAAAGACATCGAAGAGATGGGTGCAGATTCTATCTGTATCAAGGATATGGCAGGTCTTTTGGTTCCTTACAAAGCAGAAGAGCTTGTTAAGACATTAAAAGAGTCTACAAAGCTTCCAATCCAGTTGCACACACATTACACATCCGGTGTTGCTTCCATGACATACTTAAAAGCGGTAGAAGCAGGTGTTGATGTGATCGACTGTGCAATGTCACCTTTAGCATTGGGTACATCACAGCCCGCAACGGAAGTTATGGTTGAAGCATTCCGCGGTACTCCTTATGATACAGGATATGACCAAAACTTACTGGCAGAAATCGCTAACTACTTTGCACCTTACAGAGAAGAGTGCTTAGAAAGCGGATTATTATCTACCAAAGTACTTGGTGTAAACATCAAAACATTACTTTATCAGGTACCCGGCGGTATGCTTTCTAACATGGTTAGCCAGTTAAAAGAACAGCATGCAGAAGATAAATTCCAGGAAGTATTGGAAGAAATCCCGAGAGTACGTAAAGACTGTGGTGAACCGCCGCTTGTTACTCCTTCATCTCAGATTGTTGGTACACAGGCTATCTTCAACGTATTAATGGGTGAAAGATACAAAATGGCTACCGGAGAATTCAAAGATTTACTTCGCGGTAACTATGGTCAGACTGTAAAACCTATGAACGAAGAAGTAATCAACAAGGTTATTCCGGGAGAAAAACGTTCTACAGCTCGTTCTGCAGAAGCTACCGGACATACAGAGCCCGAACTTGAATCAATCAAGGCTGAAATGATTGAAAAAGGATTTGAACCTCAGCAGGAAGAAGATGTATTATCTTATGCATTGTTCCCTCAGGTTGCTGCCGATTTCTTCAAATATCGTAAAGCTCAGCAGGAAAAAGTTGATTTAACAAAAGCTGATACAGCTAACGGAGCATATCCGGTATAAGCAGTTGCTCATTATGAAAACTACTCGCAAGAGACAAAGGTCGTCCATGATTCATGGACGGCCTTTTTTATAAAATATGTCCCTTTTCGGATTTGTGTTCCCAATATATATCTTTGCCGCCTCGTACTTCGGTTTCTAGACTTTCTAAGCGGCATGCTTACAAAGTATGATTAAATGACCGGTTTCAAAACTCAGACTTCGTCTTCAAACAGTTGAAACCGGTCATTACTTTTGTTCGCTTATGCCGCTAAGAAAGACACGAAACCTCGTAAAAGCCGGCGGACAAAGATATATATTGAAACATAAATGCGAAAAGCGAATAAAATATTTTGAAAAAAATTGGATAATAGAATACTATAGTTATAGGGCATTGTATTTACAATGTTTCATTTCATAAAGAAAGTGCAAATTATGCTTTGGGGCATTTCATCATATTTTGATAAATACACAGGGAAAATAATGAAAAATATAGAAAATAATATCGTAAATTGTGAAAAAGAAACAGGGAAGAAGATTATAGACGTTGCAGAAAAAAGCGCAATGAAAAAGGTTATTCTATGTTCAATGGCAAGTATTATAATCTGTATTGTGCTATTGTTTTTGACATCACTCATTCCACAAAGTGCTTTTCAAAAGAATATGGAAAAGTCGGCTGATTATTATAGTAATCATCAGATGTTTGACCATGTTACGCATTTTATGTTTTTAAGCAGACAGGATAACTATGCGGACTGTATTTTAACGAATATTATTTATCATATTGACCAAAGTGATTTATTGCATTCGGTTTTGCGCGCATCCTATTACAATCCGGAAGATGAAAGTGTTGCAGATAGTTTTGCATATGCAGTTCATCATAAGGTGAATGCAAATGTTGATTATTCGAGGTATTGGCATGGTTCCATGGTGGTGTTGAGGCCGTTGTTTGTGCTTTTTGACATAACAGGTGTTCGTATGGTGCTTGGAATTGTCATTCTGATTCTGACAGTCTGGTTTGAAATACTTTTATTTAAGAATCGGTATTCTTATTTCGGTATCTGTTATGCATTGGGACTGTTACTGGTTTCCGTGTGGATGTGTGCGTTTTGCATAGAATATGCCATGCCTTTTGTTGTGATGTCAGTGGAATTGCCGGTTTTGTTTTTGCTGTTGACCAAATTGTTCAACAAAACCGGTAAGACGACTGTGCAAAGGCCGGAGCTTGTTTTGTGGACGGTTCTATCCTGTGCCGGGATTGTGACAGCGTTTGTGGATTTTTTGACGACGGAAACCATTACCTTTACGATGGCATATGTATTGTATCTCATTATAAAAGAGCGATTTCGTCAGATGAAATCTTTAAAGGAAGAGTGCATCTGTTTCTTAAAAAGCGGCATCATCTGGTTTTGTTCCTATGCGTTCATGGTGCTTTTAAGGTGGATGATCTCACTGGCTGTTCTTGGGAAGGAAGCTTTTTTTGCAGCATTAAATCAGGCTGCTTTGCGTATAAACGGAGATGCAACACTGGGCAATGTCATAGGTGCAGAGACGGTATCTGATTTTGAGAGAATCAGCGGTGCGCTTTGGAGAAATATAGGATGTATTTTTCCTTTTAAAGATGAAATGTCTTTAAAAGATACGCTTTTGTATGTGTTATTGATTGGAATTGTTACATTTTGTATATGGTATCTGTTTCGCAAAAAGCGGGAGAGTTGTCTTAATAAAATGCTACTGATAGTCAGTGTACTTCCGTTTTTGCGGTTTTGGGTATTAAACAATCATTCCTACATTCATTTTTTCTTTACCTATCGGGCGCTTTTGGTGGGAGTGGTTGTGCTTTTGTATCTAACAGGCGTTTTTTTGCTTGGATTTTTGATGAAACCGAAAAAGAAACATTGAAGTCTAAAATAACAAAAGATCACAAAAATATCCCAAATGTCAAAGGAATAAATAAAAATACTGTAGAAACATAAAAAACACAAAAAAATAAAAAACACAAGATGTTGCATTGTGTTTTTTATTCTGATACAATTATTATGGTATGTTTTATGATGATGCAGGAGTGTATCTGCATGAATCAAATGAGGTGAATTCATGAAAGAATTGAGAAAAAGAGTAAATGGGTTAATTGCAATATTGTTGGCTGTATGTATGAGTTTGGAAATGTCAGGTGAACAAGTGGCAGCTGCGACGACTATTAGTTTTGGAGTTAATAATATTGATTTATCTACGATTTCATCTTATCCTTCGACAAGCTTGCAATTATCTGAAGTGGGAGATGTAATGGAACGGGCTTCTTCGGGAGGATGTTTTGCTATAGATAATAACAGTGATTCAGGAATAACGGATTATCTTACTTTTGATCCAAATAATTATACCGCATCGGATAGAACTACAAAATTTTATACATCAGCAGAATTAACAACTGATTTGCCGGTTGAATACAAAGCTATTCAAATTGTCTCAGCAAGTTTGTTATCTGATTCTGAAGGAGAAAATATTCAAGATACATATGATCACTATCCATTATATAGTATCAAACTTCAATGGGTGCCGGCACAAACATACACACTGAATTATGATCTTAACGGGGGCACCGGAACAGCAATAGCTTCCCGGAAGCAGCAATGGGAGAAAGCCTATAGTTTGGAAAATCCATCTGATTGGACAAAAAAAGGCTATGAATTTAACGGCTGGTCTTTTTCATCAGATCGTTCAGGAACTACTTATCTGGCTGGTAGTGAAATTACCCTGCCAAATGATGAGATTACTACTGTTAACGATGGCCAGGAATTAACTTTATATGCAGTTTGGAATCCATATGTTTATACTGCGATGTTTAACCCCGGAAGTGTAGGTCAGGAAAACCCCACCGGTGATGAGATGGGTATAATGGAGAGTTCATCCGATCAGGCAATTACTTTGCCGGAATGTACCTATACCTTGTCAAATTATCATTTTGCCGGTTGGAAATATTGGGGTCCTGTAGAGAGCACATCAGATGCATTAGAGGAGAATGTGGGAACCGTTTATCCGGCAGGCAGTAAATTCGAATATCTTCCTGGTTATGACAATGATATAATTCAATTTGAAGCCCAGTGGGATCCAAATACAGTGAGTATTTCCTATGATGCGAATGGTGGAACCGGAACCATGGCGGGGGCGACATATACATACGATGGATCGATATTTGCCTATTTATTGCCCGGCGCTGACGGCAGTTTATCAAAAGACGGATATCGTTTTATAGGCTGGTGTGAAAATGCGGATGGATCTTCCGATATCATGCCCGAAGGATATCAGTATCCTTTGGATTTTTCCAAGGGTAATCAGGATATTACCTTGTACGCAATCTGGGAGTCCAATGCTTATTCTATCCGGTTTAACGGAAACGGCGGAACGGGAGAGATGGCTAATCAGGCAGGAATCTCATCAGAACCGACGATATTAAATCCCAATCAGTTTACCAGTATTGACCAGATGTTTGCAGGCTGGTCTACAACGGGTACCGGAACGGTACAGTATGCAGACCGCGCATCTTTTGATTATAAAGCATCTACCAATAATCAGGTTGTAGATTTATTTGCAATCTGGACCAAGCTGTATAAGCTTGCCTTTGATGCCAACGGCGGTGGTGGCAACATGGATACTTTATTAAACGGAATGGATGGAATTGGGCAGACCTTACCGGAATGTGCTTTTACAAAAGAAGGTTTTGTATTTAAAGGCTGGGCAACCAATCCTTATACCTTAACAGCAGAGTATCAGCCGGGAGATTCCTTTACCTATTCTCCGCAGACTGCCGGTGAAACCGTGACTTTGTATGCTATCTGGGAAGCAGAAGGTGCCAATGCTGCAGAAAGAATCCAGGTTGGCGTGGGAACGGTTTACCTGACAGCAGGACAGGAGTACTTTTTTGGCTCGGAAGGTGTCTATAAAGTGGATGGGGATCCGACTGCCTATCCGATGAATACGATATTCTATGTTCCGGTAAGCGGAAATTATACGATATCGGTTCAATAGTGATTACAGATAGCTGGAGTATTTATACTTCGGCTCTTTGTTATAGTTAAAATATTACAGCTAAATTCTAATATGACATGAAAATAGTTGGATTGTTTACCGAATTGATTTTTCGGATTGATTTTCCAGATTGATATTATGAAAATGCAAAGGTGATTCTGAGGAAGTATAAATGAAAAAATATATAAAAGAGTATATAACAGCTTTTCTGATTTTTATCATTACTGCGTGGCTTGGCATTTTTCAGCCATTTTACGCATTGGACCACATGGCTTCCGATATGGTATATCAGAGAGCCAGTGCTATCAATAAAAAAATAAAGATTATCAAAATTGATGAAAAGACGATGAGTGTATATGGACCAACTACAGAATGGAGTCGCGATCTTCCGGCACAACTGGTCGAGACACTCTGCCAGTCTGAGGATACTAAGCCTGCGGTTTTAGCATTCGATGTTATGTACATAGGAGAAAAGGATGCGGAAGGTGATGCGCGGTTTGCAAAAGCATGTAAGGATGCCGGGAATGTGGTACTTGCCGCAAACATTGTATATAAGACCAGTGTGGATCGTTATGTGGATGGGGTAACTTTTGTAAACAACCGTAGTATTGAACAGATTGAAATTCCGTATTCCGCATTGGCAGAGGGCGCAACGACTGCTTTTGCCAATACGGTACAGGATAAAGACGGATATATTCGTCAGGCGCAGTTGTTTGTGGAAACCCCGGACAGAACCATGGACAGTCTGGCATTTGCATGCTATAAAGCATATCAGAATCAAAATAATGCTTCAATCGAAATACCACGTCTGGATGCACTAAATCAGACTGAGTTTACTTTTTCCGGTAATATTGAGGATTATGAAGATGTTTCCATGTGCGATGTGCTCGAAGGAAATATTGATCCGCGCGTTTTTAAAGACTGTATTGTTTTAGTCGGAGCATATGCGCCGGGACTGATGGATTCGTTTAATGTGGCAGTTGAAAAAGGCAGCCAGATGTATGGGGTTGAGGTTCATGCCAATATTATTGAAGCATTATTAGAAGGAAAGTTTTCCCAACCGGCTAATTCGGTTTTAACAGGTCTGATTTTTGCCTGTGCGGCTGTTGTATTCTACTTATGGATCCGTAAAAAGAATATTATCATCAGTCTTGTTAGTTTATTTGTATTTATTGCCGGTGAAATCGGGATCGGTGTTTTACTTCGTGTAAACGGATGGACGATACCGGTTATTTATCTGCCGATTATCTTAATTTTAATATTGGTATATAAGATTTTCAGTCAGTATCTGATAGAGAAAATCAACAGGACACGTACATTAAATGCATTCAAAAAGTATGTGGCACCGCAGATTGTGGAAGAGTTGTCCAAAAAGAATAATCTGGAGATCAGGCTAGGTGGAGAAAATCGAAACATTGCGGTGTTGTTTGTGGATATTCGTGGATTTACCACAATGTCCGAAAGCTTAGAGCCGGAGCAGGTTGTAGAAATCTTAAATCGCTATCTGAGCCTGACAACCAAGGCAATTTTTGATAATTCCGGTACGCTGGATAAGTTTGTCGGTGATGCGACCATGGCCGTTTTTAATGCGCCATTTGATCTGGATGATTATATATTCAAGGCAGTATGTGCCGCTTATGATATTGCAGCAGGTGCGGATGAAATCGAAGCTGAGATGATGGAGCGTTTTGGAAAAACAGTTGGTTTCGGTGTCGGTGTTAACTGTGGACCGGCGGTTGTCGGCAACATCGGATGTGATGTCCGTATGGATTATACGGCAATCGGGGATACCGTCAATACGGCGGCAAGACTCGAAGCGAATGCAAAACGTGGTCAGATTTTGATCAGTGATGAAGTTTATCAGGCAGTAAAAGACCGGGTAGAGGTTGAACCCATCGGTGAAATTCCGTTAAAAGGAAAAACAAAGGGCGTTATGGTTTATTCTGTGAAAAAAGTCGAAGGAAAGCCGAAAGTCCTGGATACAAAAAGCTGATGGTATGCATTTTGATTGACAAAAAGCAGGTAAGATAAAAGGTGTTGAGAAGAACTTTTTGAGAAGTTTTTTGATAAGGATTTTCAAAAAAGAATAATTTAGCAGGGGTAATGAAACGATTGAATAATTTGGATAATGTAAGGTGGGAGGTACAGTTTGAAAGTTGAGATTTTACTCATTCCGGAATATGATCGTCTGGATGAATCAGTTGCGATGGCAGAAAAATATCATGCACATTTTGAATACAATGATTTTTATTTTCCGTCGGTTTATATGAATCAGGATGAAATAGATAAAAGAGTTGAGAGGTATCTTTCCTGTAATAGAGATACCGGTATGGATACTATGCATGGAGCATTTTTGGATTTGGTTCTTCATAGTTCCGATCCTAAGATTGCGGAATACTCAAAACAATGTATGCGCAAATCCATGGAAATTGCAAAGCGGCTCGGAGTAAAAGGTGTTATTTTTCATACCGAATTGATTGCGGGATTTAAAGAGTATAATTATGTATCTAACTGGATTACAAAAAATGCAGAATTTTTCAGGGATTTATGTACATCCTATCCGGATATACAGGTCTATATGGAGAATATGTTTGATTTGGATTATGAATTAATCTGGTTACTTGCCAATCAGATGACAGATGTACCTAATTTTGGAATCTGTTTAGATTATGCACATGCTGCCATATCCAATATCAAACCGGTTGAATGGTTGAAAAACCTTGCTCCTTTTATTAAGCATATGCATATTAATGACAATGATTTTGTCAATGATCTGCATCTGACTTTGGGAAAAGGCCAAATTGACTGGCAGGAATTTAAAACGGAATTGAAGACTTTACTTGAGAATGAAGAAATGAAGGAAATGCCAAGTATTCTTTTAGAACTCAAGAGTTTGGAATCGTTTGAAGAATCAATAGGGCTGTTTCAAAAATTATTTGATTAATAGGATGATAGAATGGATTTAACACAACAGGAATTTCGTAAAATAATATCAATCGGGATCGAATTGACAACGGAAAAGGATCGAAATAAATTATTAGATAAGATTTTGGAAGAAAGTATGGACGTTACCAATTGCGATGCGGGAACATTATATGTTTTAGCGGATAATGCACTCAAATTCAAGGTAATGAAAACGCTGTCCATGGGAATCAGCCAGGGGGAAAACGGAGAAGAAATTGATCTGCCTCCGGTGCCGCTCAAAGAGGAAAATGTATGTGCATACAGTGCAATCCATAAAAAAGTAATCAATATCAAAGATGTCTGGCGCAATGATACCTTTGATTTTTCGGGTCCCAAGAAATATGATGCCATGACCGGATATCATACCGAGTCTTTATTGGTGATTCCGCTCGCCAACCATGAAGGTGAGGTCATCGGTGTCATGCAGTTGATCAATGCTTTAGATGCGGATGGTCAGATTATTGTATTTAACGAAGAATATGAATTTGTGATTTTATCTTTGGCATCGCAGGCGGCCATTGCGATTTCAAATATGCGTTATACGGAAGAACTAAAAGAACAGATGTGGTCTTTTACAGAAGCTTTAGCGACCGCAATTGACGAACGTACCCCCTATAATGCGTTGCATACGAGAAAAGTTGCAGATTATTCCGGTCTTTTAGTAGATGAGCTGAATCGAGAATATGATGCAGGAGAGTATCCGGAATATTTTGATATACAGAGAAAAGAACAATTGATTATGGGAGCTTTGCTGCATGATATTGGAAAAATGATTGTTCCGCTTGAGGTAATGAATAAAGCGACCAAACTGGATGAACGGTTGGTGGGGATAAAGGACAGGTTCAAGCTGTTCCAAAGTTACCTAAAAATCCGCTTTTTGGAAGATAAAATTTCAAAAGAAGATTATGAGACAGAGAAAAACTATTTAGAGAATACGCTCTGTTTTATCGAAGAAATCGATGCAAAAGGTTTTTTGCCGGATGAAGATTATGAAAGAGTTGTGCAGATTTCCGAAGCATTTTGCCTGACACCGGATGATGAAAAAATCCCGCTTTTGACGGAAGAAGAAGCAGAGTGCCTAAAAATCAGAAAAGGTACTTTGACCGATAAAGAGCGGATTGTGATGGAAAATCATGTAAATATGACCAAAAAAATATTGGAAAAAGTACATTTTAACCGGTATTTTAAGGATTGTCCGATATGGGCCGCACAACATCACGAAACATTAAACGGAACCGGATATCCGGATCATTTGACGGCGGCTCAACTGTCTGCTGAATCGCGTATCTTGGCAGTTGCAGATATCTATGATGCGTTAACCAGTCAGGACCGCCCTTATAAACAACCCATGCCCAAGGAAAAAGCCATTGCTATTTTGGAATCTATGGTTTCCGAAGGCCGGTTGGATGAGAAAATTGTAAATGCACTGAAAAAATGTGTTTTAGAGTAGTATTGGCAAAACATCATTCATATACAAGATATCATGTGAAGAAAAAGAGGAGAAACGTTATGAAGCTGGGAAATAAGGGAATTACAAAAGGAGCAATTGCCGCAATCTCTGCAGGAGCTGTAGTGGTTGGTGGTATTGTGGTAGCAGTCCTTTTGAATCTGGATGGAAAAACGGCTTTTCGAAATATTACGGTAATCGATACACTTGGTACAGTCAGTGTTTATCGTGAAAGTGTCAACGATACATTGGATGCTTATGTGGATATGAATTTGGAATCCGGGGATGAAGTTACGGTTGGACCGTCCAGCGAGTTAGATTTAAAACTGGATGATGACAAATTTGTCTACGTTGAAGAAAATACTAAGATGTCTCTGAAGGCAGATGGTGATTCGGACAATTCCAAGACGCAGATATTTTTATCGGAAGGGGCAACCTTACATAAACTGGATAGCAAATTGAGTGATAGTTCCACTTATGAAATTGAAACTCCGAATGCTACCATGGCAATCAGAGGTACCATTACGTGGGCACGTGTTTATAAGGGAGCGGATGGAGAAGTTCATTCAGACTTTCAGGTATATGAAGGAAAAACGGAGTTGCAGCTTCATACAGTTGATGGTACGCCGATTGGAAAACCTGTGGATATTCCGGAAGGATATCAGGTTTTGACACGAGGAGGACAGGATTTTTCTGAGATTATCTTGCAAAATGTGAATGATAAAGAGGAAGAGCTTGCGCCGATTGATTATAAGGATTTACCCACACAGACATTGAATATTTTGCAAGGGATTATGAATTCGGGAAGAGCAATTTATGTTGGTGTTAATACATTGCCGGACCGAGTTCCTGTTTCATTTGATGATGTAGAAGAAATCCTAAAGGAACGCGAAGAAGACAAAACACCGGAAGATGAAGAAGAGGAAGATAACGAAGATCTGACAACAGATAATAAAGATGCGGATGAAGGAGATGATTCTGAAGAGGATGCTCCGGAAGAGGAAGAAACCGAAGAAACGACAACGTCTTCTACGACGAAAAAGAAAACAACGACTTCCCAGACTGCTTCAACATCATCTGCTTCGACGGCAACAACACCGTCGACTTCAGATGCGGCAACTCCTGACGCCTGTACGGTTTCGTTTATGTACAACAGTGGAACCTTTGCAGAACAATATGTTACATACGGTATGGCGGCAAGTAAACCGAAATTACAGCCTTCCGCAAGTGGAAACTGGTATTATACCACGGAAGATGGTTCGTTGGCAGTATTTGATTTTTCAACTCCGATTATGGGAAATATAATATTGACATGGCAGTAAAAATTAGACTATTTTCCTGATAGCGCATGAGAAAAATATTCTTCGTGAATGGTATAGTAATTTAGAAACATAGCGTTTGATAATTAATTGAATCTGATACTTATCAGATAGGACGAATAAAAATGAGTGATTTAAAACCATATTGCAGACCGGTATATTATTATGAAACGGATCAGATGCAGATTGTCCATCATTCCAACTATATCCGTTGGTTTGAGGAAGCACGAATTGATTTTTTAAATCAAATTGGACTTCCCTATGATGAAATGGAAAAAAGAGGATTTTTAATTCCGGTGCTTGGTGTATCCTGCAACTATAAGATTGCATTTCGTTTTGGAGATATTTTCAGCATTGTGCCCAAACTGGATCATTTTAATGGATTACGTATGCATTTGACCTATGAAGTGTACGATGAAAAAACGAAAGAACTCAAAGCTACGGGAGAATCCTCCCATTGCTTTACCGATCGGAATTTGGTTCCGCTTAGGATGAAACGACAACATCCGGATATTTATGAAAAACTTATCAAGTATGTCGAGCAAAAAGAATAAGGAAATACGAATTTTTCAAAAGAAAAGGGGTTTCTAAAATGGCCAGAAAAATCAGTGTTACAAAAGAAATGCTATTAAATGCAGCTTTTGAGATTACAAGAGAAGAAGGATTACGAGAAGTAACAGCCAGAAAACTTGCATCTAAAGCAGGGTGTTCTACACAACCTATTTTTCGTGTATATACGGGAATGGATGTTTTATGTGATGAAGTTTTTTCGCTTGCGATTTCTGATTTTTCCGATTTTTATGTAGAGTACCCGGTTAAAAGTGATGTTCCGTTTGTGAATCTTGGAATGGCATACATTGAATATGCGGCAAAAGAACCACAGCTATTCCGTTTGCTGTTTTTGGAAGAAAAGCGTTGCGATGCAACGTTGTTTGGTATTTTAAACGGTAAAGACAGTTTGCTTCATAAAGAAATTGCGAAAGCCGGTGCAATGGGAAGCAAAAATCCGAGTGACATCTTTATGAAAATGTGGATTTTTATTCATGGTGCTGCATCCATGGTAATAACCGGTGACTATGATTTGACGATGGAAGAGACCTGTACTTTGTTGGAAAATGCATATCATTCTTTTGCGAACGTATGAATATGATATGATTTAATAAACGTTTTTAAATTATTATTTAGAAAACGTTATACCAGACACAGTTGTATACGATGTGTCTGGCAATGTAAAGGACCGAATCAAAGAAATAACAAGTATTTGGTTCGGTTATTTTATGATACCAGGGTTAAAAGGTCATACTTTTCATGCTCGCATGAAAAAGTATGACTTTGGAACCCGCAAAACATGAGAAAGTAGCCCGATTAGGGCGGATTTCGAATGTTTTAGGATTGCGAGAGCACAAAGTGCGTAGCAATCCGTTGGTATCATGGGGCAAAATACCTTTTGACCCCAACATCATTTTATGGATATGACAGGATTAAGATAAAGGATAATTATAAGATAACTTATGGAAGAGGAAAAGAAAGCGGAATATACCGATATCATTGCATTAATTAATTCTCGCTATGACAGATTAAGTAAAAGTCATAAAAAGATTGCAACTTATATTCTGGATAATTATGACCAGGCAGTGTTTATGACTGCGGCTGAGCTTGGAAAAAAAGTTGATATCAGTGAATCTACGGTGGTGCGTTTTGCTTCCGGCTTGGGATTTGAGGGATATCCGGAATTTCAGCATGCACTGGAAGAATGGGTTAAAAATGAGTGGAACGGCGTTGCCAAGGTTGGTATGAAATATGGAAAAAGTACGCAGTCTGAGATCTTGACAAGTGTACTTAATTCCGATATCGACAAAATTGCAGATACTCTTCAAAATATTAATGTGGAGGCTTTTGAAGCTGCCGTTGATATCATTTTAAATGCAAGACATGTATACATCATTGGTCTGCGCAGTTGTGAACCACTTGCAGACTTTTTGAGTTTTTATTTAAATATGATTCGCTCAGATGTGAGTTGTGTCAAATCATCATCCATGACAGAATTGTTTGAACAGATGATTCGGATTGATGCATCGGACGCGGTTGTGGGAATTAGTTTCCCAAGATATTCCATGCGTACGTTAAAGGCCATGGAATTTGCAAATGACCGGAATGCAAAAATTGTGGCACTGACTGATTCGGAAAGATCGCCGATGTGTATGTATTCTTCTGTCAATCTCTGTGCCAGAAGTGATATGGTTTCCATCGTAGATTCGTTGGTGGCACCACTTAGCTTAATCAATGCATTAGTAGTTGCGTTGTGCTTAAGAATTCCGGAACAGGTTAGCGATAACCTGAAGAAACTGGAGGAGGCATGGACGAATTATCAGGTATATTCCAATGATGAATTAAATTATCTGGATGATGAGCCGGTGCTTAAAAATCCGTTAACGAGGAAAGAATATGAGTAAAGTCATAGTAGTCGGCGGAGGTGCTGCCGGAATGATGGCGGCAATTGCCGCAGCTGAATGTGGGCATTTAGTAACATTGTTGGAACAAAATGAGAAATTGGGAAAAAAGATTTATATTACAGGGAAAGGCAGATGCAATCTGACCAATGCCTCTGATTTGGAAAATGTTTTTTCCAATATTGTGACAAATCCCAAGTTTTTATACAGTGCAATATATGGATTTGATAATCAGTCTTCCATGGATTTTTTTGAGCAAAACGGATTGAAGATAAAGATAGAACGTGGAAATCGGGTGTTTCCGGTATCTGATCACGCATCAGACGTGATTAAGACTTTGGAAAAATGTTTGCGCGCATTACATGTTGAAATTCGATTAAACACAAGAATAAAAGAATTGATGATTGAAAAAGAAGCTCACAGTGCAGATAATAACGAAGAATGTGGTAGGCAAAAAAAGGGATACGGCTCGGTAATAAAAGGAATTGTAGATCAGCACGGTAAAAAATATGTAGCTGATGCGGTCATTTTGGCAACCGGGGGCGTGTCTTATGAGACAACGGGCGCAACGGGAGAGGGAATACGCTTGTCTGAGAAATGTGGACATCATATTTCACAGTTATGTCCGGCACTTGTTCCACTGGAAACCAAAGAGACATGGTGCCGGGATTTAATGGGGCTTTCCTTAAAAAATGTCAATGTTAAGATAAAAAATGGTAAAAAAGTGTTATTTGATGAATTCGGAGAGATGTTGTTTACACATTTTGGTGTCAGCGGACCTTTGATTTTATCTGCCAGTTCCAAAATTAATACGGTTTTGAAAAAACAAGATTTACAGATGTTTATTGATTTGAAACCGGCACTTAGTGAAGAACAACTACAAAAAAGACTGATTCGTGAATTTGAGGAAAACGGCCAGAAACAATTTAAAAATGCATTAAACGGATTGTTTCCCACAAGACTAATTCCAATTATGATTTCTCTTTCGGAAATTAATCCGGAGAAAAAGGTCTGTGAGATTAGCAAGGCTGAGCGGCAGAAATTTGGTGGCTGTATCAAGGCACTTCCGTTGACAATTATCGGAACAAGAGATTTCAAGGAAGCGATTATTACCAGAGGTGGTGTCAGTGTCAAAGATATTAATCCGTCTACCATGGAATCTAAGATTGTAAAAGGCTTGTATTTTGCCGGTGAGATGATTGATGTGGATGCACTAACAGGCGGTTATAATTTGCAGATTGCCTGGTCAACCGGACATCTGGCAGGAAGTTCTATAGAGTGATTTGGCAAGCCGTATGAACCATAGCGGTATGAAACAAAACATTAAAAATAATTTAAAACAAAATTAGTGGATAAAGAAACAAAATTGTTTGGATAAGAAAACGAGAGAAAATCATTTGGAAAAGGAAAGAAAAGATGAGTTATTCAGTAGCAATTGACGGTCCTGCCGGAGCAGGAAAAAGTACCATTGCCAAAATGGTTGCAAAGAAATTGGGATTTATTTATGTTGATACCGGTGCCATGTATCGAGCCATGGCTCTGCATCTTTTGAGAAAGGGGATTTCGGCAACTGATTCGGCAGCTATCAGTGCAGCCTGTGAGGATGCGGATATTACAATCCGGTACCAAAACGGAGAACAGGTCGTATTATTAAATGGAGAAAATGTCAATGGACTGATTCGAACCGAAGAAGTCGGAAACATGGCATCTTCCAGCTCTACCAATGGGGATGTCCGTAAAAAACTGGTATCATTGCAACAAAGACTTGCAAAAACAGCGGAAGTAATTATGGATGGAAGGGATATCGGAACCGTAGTTTTACCGGATGCCAATGTGAAAATCTATCTGACCGCAGGCAGTGATGTGCGTGCAAAACGCCGTTATGACGAACTGACTGCAAAAGGTGTTGCCTGTGACCTTCAAAAAATTGAAAAGGATATTATTGAACGGGATGAGCGGGATATGAACCGTGAAATTTCACCGTTAAGACAGGCGGATGATGCCGTATTGGTGGATTCATCTTATATGACCATTGAGGAAGTGGCAGAAAAGATTATCTCATTGATTAACAGGAATTGATTTTTGTATATTTATGTAATATAAATTGATATTGGAATATCTATGAGAAAGAAAGTGAAATCGATCACGGCATTATAAAAATATCACATGCATTTTAGTGATTTAGTGCGAAAAATGATGAATAGGAAAATAGAGTGATGGAAGTGATTTTGGCAGAAACAGCCGGTTTTTGTTTTGGCGTAAAACGTGCGGTAGATCAGGTTTATGAACAGATCAGGACAGGAAAGAAAATATATACATTCGGACCCATTATTCACAATGAAAATGTTGTGGAGGATTTGGAAAAAAAGGGTGTTCGGGTCATTGACAACGTCGATGAGTTAGCGATGCTAACTGAAGGCAGTGTCGTGATCCGTTCCCATGGAGTATCAAAGGATGTTTATGAATTGATTCAGAAACAGGGATTGGAAATCGTGGATGCCACCTGCCCTTTTGTAAAAAAGATACACAGAATTGTGGAAAAAGAAAGTAAGCAGGGCTGTCAGATTATTATCATCGGAAATGATTCTCATCCGGAAGTAGAGGGAATTAAAGGCTGGTGCGAGAAACCGGCTATCGTGGTGGAATCCAAAGAACAGGCCGAACAGGTTACTCTTCCTCAAAATCAAAAAATATGTATTGTATCGCAAACGACATTTAATTACAATAAATTTCAAGAATTGGTTGAAATTATTTGTAAAAAAGGTTATGATATAAATGTTGTAAAAACGATATGTAACGCAACGGAAGAGAGACAAACAGAGGCAGCCGAGGTTGCCCGCAAAGTCAATACTATGATAGTGATAGGCGGTACTCATAGTTCCAATTCACGTAAATTATATGAGATTTGCAAGGCGGAATGTGAGAACACTTTTTTTATACAGACTCTGAAGGACTTACAATCGGAGTTGACCGTACCGGTTGGACCGGTGGGAATTACCGCAGGGGCGTCCACCCCAAACAATATAATTGAGGAGGTTCAAAATTATGTCAGAATTAACTTTTGAACAAATGCTGGAACAATCATTAAAAACGATCAGAAACGGAGAGGTTATAGAGGGTACTGTCATCGATGTGAAACCGGATGTTGCCGTATTGAATATCGGCTACAAATCAGACGGTGTTCTTACCAGAAACGAATATACAAATGAAGCCAATTTTGATCTGACAACAGCTTTAAAGGTCGATGATAAAATTGACGTTAAAGTTATCAAAGTAAACGATGGAGAGGGACAGGTTCTTTTATCATACAAGAGACTTGCACTCGAAAAAGGTTACAAGAGAATTCAGGATGCTTTTGAAAATAAAGAAGTATTAAAAGCAAAAGTTGCACAGGTGCTTGATGGCGGATTAAGTGTTGTTGTTGATGAAGCAAGAATTTTCATCCCTGCCAGCCTGGTTTCCAATGTTTATGAAAAAGACCTGAGCAAATATGCTGATCAGGAGATTGAATTCGTCATTACAGAGTACAATCCGAAGAGAAGAAGATTTATCGGTGACCGCAAACAACTTTTAGTTGCTAAAAAAGCAGAAGAGCAGAAAGCTTTATTTGAAAAAATTCATATCGGGGACATTGTTGACGGTGTTGTTAAAAATGTTACCGATTTCGGTGCATTCATCGATTTAGGCGGTGCAGACGGATTACTTCATATTTCTGAGATGTCATGGGGCCGTGTTGAAAATCCTAAAAAGGTTTTCAAAGTTGGTGATGCTGTGAAAGTATTAATCAAAGACATTGACGGAACCAAGATTGCTCTGAGCATGAAATTCGATGATACCAATCCTTGGAAGGATGCTACAAGCAAATATGCTGTTGGCAATGTAGTATCAGGTAAAGTTGCCAGAATGACAGACTTTGGGGCATTTGTTGAATTAGAATCCGGTGTTGATGCATTATTGCATGTATCACAGATTTCTAAAGATCATATTGAGAAACCTTCTGATGTATTATCAGTCGGACAGGAAGTAGAAGCTAAAATTGTAGATTTCAATGAAAACGATCACAAGATTAGCTTGAGTATGAAAGCTTTATTGGAAACAGATGCAGATGATGATGCAGATGTGGTTTCCGTAGATGTTGAGCAGGTTATCTCAGAGGAAGGCGAAGCGTAATTCATAATGGCTGTATATGATTATGAACAGTTTAAAAAAGCTGTATATGATTTAACACATATCGATTTAAACTGCTATAAAGAAAAGCAGATGAAAAGACGTATCGATACGCTTATAGCCAAAAACAGTGTTGACGGATATGCCAAATATGTGGAATTGCTGAAGACAAATCACGAGAAATTCGATGAATTTGTCAATTACCTTACGATTAATGTATCTGAGTTTTATCGGAATCCGGATCAGTGGGAATATATGGACAAAACGATTATTCCTCAGTTGATACGTGATTTTGGTCCAAATCTAAAGATTTGGAGTGCAGCATGTTCAACAGGTGATGAACCGTATTCGCTTGTTATGGCATTATCCAGACATCTTCCGCTTAGCCAGATTACCATATTTGCTACGGATATTGATAATCAGGTGCTGGAAAAAGCACAGGCCGGTTTATACAATGAAAAGAGTATTGCGGCAGTTCCCGAAGATTTCAAAAAGAAATACTTTACAAAAGTAGGACCTTCATACCGGATCAGTGATGAGATTAAAGCTCGTGTGAAGTTTAGTAAGCACAATCTTTTGTTAGATCCGTATCCGACGGATTACCACTATATCATATGCCGTAACGTTCTGATTTATTTTACCGAGGAAGCCAAGGACGAGATTTTCCAAAGGTTTTATAATTCTTTGGTTCAAAAAGGAATCTTATTCATCGGTAGTACGGAGCAGATTATTTCATACAAGCAGATGGGATTTACCAGAAAAGATTCTTTCTATTATGAAAAATTGTAATAGATGATATTTGTATATGAAAGTGAAAAGACAACCATTTGGTTGTCTTTTTTTGCAACTACTTTTAAATTTGAGAAAAAGTGCATTTTTGAAACCTATTTTTATTTTGTTGACTTATTACATCAACTGAGATTGCGCGCATGTGCAATCATATCTAAAATATGAAGAGCGTACTGGCGAAAAATTTCAGGCTGTTTTTTCATTTCTTCCGTCAATTCAAAATAGCAGAGTGTATCTTCGTAGGACTGTTTGAAAATAGGCGTAAAAATGATGTCCCATTGCGGAAGATAAGCGGATTCCTTACGTGTGTAGCAATTGGATGCCTTGGCCTGCTTGCGATGGTTTTTATCGACAAAACCTGCAACGGCTTTATGAAGTGCGATGTCTTCTTCGGGAAGATAGTAATAGTCTTTGTAGTTGGCATAAAAATATTTTAATTCTCCTTTATAAAGAGGAACCTTTAAAAACCCCTCCTTATCCTGGGCACTGAAATGGCAGCCTGCCTTGTGCATGGAAATCGGTTTGGGAAAAGCCGCCTGAAAACGAAGCTTCATCAAGATTTCATCACCATCCGACTGATCTTCATTGGTAAAGTGATTTGCCTGTACTTTTACAACGCGGAAGGGTGCCATAAAAAGATCGGAGTAGGTCAAAATAGGAAGCAGTTTTAACATGCCTTTCATGTCATCTTCATTATGCAGAATTAATAATTCTTCCAGTTCTGCAGAGGGATTTTTGCAATAATCCTTGTAGATTTCGATTAGTTGACCTCCGTGATACTGGTCTTTGCGCTCGATTCCAAGAAAAGCTTCAACGGTTTTTTGCTTACAGTTTTCGAGCCCTAAAATATCCTTATATGGCATGATGCGCTTATAAATATCGATGCCTTCCATCTGATCAAAAGGAGCATCTAAATGGTATTGCTTGGCCTTTGTTTTCATGTAGGGAATATCAAAGGTATTTCCGTTAAAATGAATTAATGTCGTTTTGTCTGCGCATAGGGCAAAAAAAGATGAAAGAATTTCTTTTTCCTCAGAAGCATTTTCTGCAAAAAACTGGATTAGTTGTGGTTTGTTATCATCAAAATAAATGCATCCGATTTCGTATAATGAAGATGATTTTGCTGAAAACCCGGTGGTTTCAATATCGACAAAGAGAATGTTATTAAGCGGTGCTATCCGGTCTAAGGGATATCTTTCCACATCAATGGAAAGTTCTTTTGTGAATGTTTTCATAGTATCTATCCTTTTAGAAATTTTACTTGGAATTTTTTGTGCTTTCTTGATAATATAAATCTTTTTATAGATATGATATCTTTATACGATGTTATTTTACCATATTTCTTTTTCTAAGTCTTATTAAAATTTTGTTTTTGGCTTTGTTTCTTACATAGTTAGCAATCTTTTTAGGAACACAAGTTGTCCATGCAGAAATATATATCTTGTCCCGCCGGCTTTTACGAGGTTTTGTGTTTTTCCTAGCGGCATGACGAACAAAATGACTGTCCGGTTTCAACTGTCTGAAACAAAATCCATCCATAAATCTGTACATATCAGAAAAGTATGTATTTTTTACACGAATTTATAGAAAAAATATCAAAAAAATAGTATAGTAGAAAAGAAAGCGGAATTGACTTCGCGAATATGAATTGAGAAGAATAACAGTGTACTGACACTGCAAAAAGAAAGAGGTAGTAAGATGGGAGCAAGAGGAACTTTTACCGGTGGCATTCATCCTTATGACGGTAAAGATTTAAGTAAGGATAAACCGATTAAAGATGTAC
Source organism: Lachnospiraceae bacterium (assembly GCA_016297945.1). GTDB lineage: Bacteria > Bacillota > Clostridia > Lachnospirales > Lachnospiraceae > UBA2882. Next base: position 29,669 of record JAEDFR010000016.1, read on the forward strand.
TGCCCAAAGGGGATCTCGTATATCCGTTATCCCAGCATATCGGAGCACCGGCGGTGCCAATCGTTCAAAAGGGCGATCATGTGTTAACAGGGCAGAAGATTGCTGAAGCAGGAGGATTTGTATCAGCACCGATTTATGCAACGGTTTCCGGTACTGTGAAAGGAATTGAAAAAAGACGGATTACATTAGGAGATAGTGTAGATTCCATTATTATTGAAAATGATGGCCTTTATGAGGAAGTCGATTATGGTGTATGCAAGCCTCTAGAGGAACAAAGTAAAGAGGAAATCATAAAAAAGGTGCAGGCGGCAGGTGTTGTCGGCATGGGTGGAGCCGGTTTTCCGACTCATGTGAAGCTTTCGCCCAAGGAGCCTGATAAAATAGAGTATGTAATCGGTAACTGCGCAGAATGTGAGCCGTATCTGACTTCCGATTATCGAAGGATGATTGAGGAACCACAGAAGGTAATTGACGGTTTAAAATGTGTCCTTGCTTTGTTTGATAATGCACAGGGGATTTTGGCTGTAGAAGATAATAAGCCGGATTGTATCAAAGTATTAAAAGAGCTTACCAAGGATGAGCCACGCATTACGGTTAAGGGATTAAAAACAAAATATCCGCAGGGATCAGAGAGACAACTGATATATGCTGCAACCGGAAGGATGATCAATTGCGATCAACTGCCTGCAGATGCCGGATGTATTGTGGACAATGTAGATACACTGGTGGCAATCAACAGTGCGGTAAGAGAAAACAAACCTCTGATGTACCGGATTGTCACGGTAACCGGAGATGCCATAGCCGATCCATGCAACTTCCGCGTGCGGATTGGTACCAATTATCATGAACTGATTGAAGAAGCCGGCGGATTTATAAAAGAACCGGCAAAGATTATTAATGGTGGTCCTATGATGGGATTTGCCCTGTTCCATCTGGATGTACCTACAACAAAGACGGCGTCCGCGCTTCTTTGCTTAACAAAGGATGATGTTTCGGATTCTAAAGAAGGTCCGTGCATCAATTGTGGCAGATGCGTTGAAGTATGCCCCGGTCGGGTAGTGCCCGCCAGACTTGCAGGTTATGCAGCAAGAGGCAATAAAGAAGCATTTCAGAAACATAACGGGATGGAATGCTGTGAATGTGGATGCTGTAGTTTTATCTGTCCTGCCAAAAGACCGCTTACCCAGCAGATTAAATCCATGCGCAAGATGGTTTTGGCAGACCGAAGAAAGAAATCGTAGGAGGTAAAAAAATGAGTGATTTCATGAAAGTGTCATCGAATCCGCATATTCGTTCGAAGATGTCGACTCAGATCATTATGCTTTGTGTAGTAATTGCACTTTTACCCACTACCGTCTTCGGCATATACAATTTCGGACAAAATGCGCTCATATTAGTCATTGTGACTATTTTAAGCTGTGTGCTTTTTGAATTATTATTTGATTTACTGGTACATAAAAGCATTACAATTAAAGATGGTTCGGCAGTTGTAACGGGCTTGTTGTTAGCTCTTAACCTACCTCCGAATGCACCTTGGTGGATTGGTGTAATCGGTGGTTTCTTTGCCATTGTAGTTGTGAAAATGCTCTTTGGAGGTCTGGGCCAGAACTTTATGAATCCGGCACTTGGCGGAAGATGTTTCTTACTTCTAGCATTTACATCCATCATGACGGATTTTGCAACGGATGCTTATTCAGGCGCAACTCCACTTGCTGCATTAAAGGCAGGAGAGCAGGTCAATGTATTTAAGATGGTAACCGGTTTTACTTCGGGAACTATCGGAGAAACATCCATGATTGCCATTGTGCTGGGAGCAGTTTTCTTAATACTTATGGGAATCATTGATTTAAGAATTCCCGGAACCTATATCGTGACTTTTGTTATATTTATCGTTCTCTTTGGCGGTAGAGGTTTCGATTTTGATTTTATCGCTGCGCATCTTGCCGGAGGTGGTCTGATGCTTGGTGCATTCTTTATGGCAACCGATTATGTGACGCGGCCGATTACCATTAAAGGACAATATGTTTTTGGAATTCTTTTGGGAATTTTAACCGGTATTTTCCGCATTTTCGGTGCGAGTGCAGAAGGCGTTTCCTATGCGATTATTCTTGGAAATCTGCTAACTCCTTTAATTGAGAAATATACCATGCCGCATGCATTTGGCAGAAAAGGAGGTATGCATAGATGAAAAATATGTTGAAAGAAGCATCTGTTTTGTTTGCAATTACCTTGATTGCCGGATGTCTGTTGGGACTTGTTTATCAGGTTACCAAGGATCCGATTGCCCAGGCTCAGGAAAAAGCAAAAGAAGAAGCCAGCAAGGAAGTGTTTGCGGATGCTGACAGTTTCCGCTTACGGGAAGATATCACATCAGAGGATGCTGATAAAGTGGTAGCAGATGCCGGATACAACGTATCTGTTGATGAAGTATCCGAGGCGGTTGATGCCTCCGGCAATGTAATCGGATATGTTATTACCGTAACCGACCATGAAGGCTATGGCGGAGATATCCAGTTTTCCATGGGAATCCGCAATGACGGAACTCTGAATGGAATTTCGATTTTGAGTATTTCAGAAACTGCAGGACTTGGCATGAATGCCGATTCGGTTTTGAAACCACAATTTGAAAATAAAAAGGCAGAATTATTCAGCTATACCAAAACAGGTGCTCAAAGCGCTGACCAGATTGATGCTATCTCAGGAGCGACCATTACAACCAATGCCATTGTTAACGGCGTAAATGCAGGACTTACCTGTTTTAGGACGATGTTAATGGAAGGAGGCATAGCAAATGAATAAATCATTGGAGAGATTATATAACGGTATCATTAAAGAAAACCCGACTTTGGTTTTGATGCTTGGTATGTGTCCGACGTTGGCAGTTACCACATCTGCAATCAACGGATTTGGTATGGGTATGACGACAACGGTTGTACTGGCATTATCCAACATGATTATATCCATGTTGCGTAAAATCATCCCCGATCGCGTCCGTATCCCCGCATTTATCGTAATCATTGCATCTTTTGTTACGATGGTGGAATTGTTGTTAGAAGGTTTTATTCCTTCTCTGTACAGCGCGCTTGGTCTATATATTCCGCTTATTGTTGTAAACTGTATTATTTTAGGAAGAGCAGAAAGCTATGCCTATAAAAATCCCGTCATTCCTTCTTTCTTTGACGGACTTGGAATGGGATTTGGTTTTACGATTGCGTTAACCATTATTGGTCTTGTCAGAGAACTGATTGGTGCAGGAGAAGCATTTGGAATTCGCATTATGCCGGCAGGATATGAACCTGTACGCATCTTTGTTATGGCACCCGGAGCATTCTTTGTACTTGCATGCCTCGTTGCCATCCAAAACAAAGTCAAAATCGAAGGTGAAAAAAAGGGAAAGGATATGAGCAAAGTCGGATCCGGTTGTACCCACGATTGTATGAGCTGTGGGGAAGAAGGCTGCTCATCCCGCAAGTTCTATGATGATACGAAGAAGGTAGAAAAAGAAACAAAAACACTGCCAAAGACTGAAGCCGGTAAAAAAAGCGAGCCGATTGATAAAGCGATTGTATCAGAAGAGGGAAAAACAAAAACAGTTTCTGGGCAAAACGGTAAAATGAAAGAGAAAACCGAAAGTGTAAAAGAAACGATACAGGAAGATACAAAAAAAGAATCGGAGATTGTTCAGAATGAGATAAAAGCTGAAGCATCGGAAACAGTTCCGGAAGAAACCGAAGAAGCACCGGAAAACGTGCAGAAAGAAAAGAAAGAGGAGGTAAATGCAGATGAGTAATTTAATTATAATAGCATTAGGCTCCGCACTTGTAAGCAACGTTGTATTAAGTCAGTTTTTGGGCTTATGTCCATTCCTTGGAGTTTCCAAAAAGACGGAAACGGCTGCAGGAATGGGAGCGGCAATTGTATTTGTTATCACTTTGGCGTCTTTTGTTGCGTCCGTTCTCTACAAATTTGTATTGGATCCTTTAGGGCTTGATTATTTAAAGACGATTGTATTTATTTTAGTCATCGCAGCATTGGTTCAGTTTGTTGAAATGTTCTTAAAAAAGGTGATTCCTTCTCTTTATGAGGCATTGGGTGTATATCTTCCTTTAATTACAACAAACTGTGCGGTTTTAGGTGTGGCATTAAATAATGTGCAGGCATCTTACAGTATTTTAGAGAGTGTTGTCAATGGTTTTGCAACAGCCGTTGGTTTTACCATTGCCATTGTAATCCTTGCCGGAATTCGTGAAAAAATTGAATATAACGATATTCCGGAGGCGTTTCAGGGCATGCCGATTGTATTAGTTACTGCCGGATTGATGGCCATTGCATTCTGTGGCTTTTCCGGTTTGTTATAGGAGGTGTGGCAGATGAGTATTAGTGGAATTATCATTGCCGCCGTCTTAGTTGGTGGTGTTGGATTATTTATCGGTCTGTTTTTAGGAATAGCCGGTATGAAATTTCAGGTAGAGGTTGATGAAAAGGAAGAAGCCGTACTGGCTGCGTTACCCGGAAATAACTGTGGCGGATGCGGCTTCGCCGGTTGCTCCGGTCTGGCAAAAGCAATTGCAAAAGGTGAGGCAGAAGTCGGAACCTGTCCGGTAGGCGGTGAGCCTGTGGCAACCAAAATTGCAGAAATCATGGGCGTAGAAGCAACAGCAGGCGTTCGCATGGTGGCTTTTGTAAAATGTCAGGGTGACTGTGATAAAACGAAGATGGATTACGAATATACCGGTGTTGAAGATTGTGCCATGCTTTCCTTTGTACCAAATGGTGGTCCAAAGTCATGTAATCAAGGATGCCTTGGATATGGTAATTGTGTAAAGGCATGTCCATTTGATGCCATTCATGTAGAAAACGGAGTGGCAAAGGTTGATAAAGAAGCCTGTAAAGCATGTGGAAAATGTGTGGCAGCCTGTCCCAAGGGATTGATTGAATTAATTCCCTATGATGCGAAGTATGCAGTTGCATGTAGCAATACCGAAAAAGGCGCAGTTGCCATGAAAGCCTGTGAAACGGCTTGTATCGGTTGTTCGCTTTGCGCAAAGAATTGCCCGAAAGAAGCTGTCAGCGTAGAAAATTTCAAAGCTCATATTGACCAGGAACAATGTGTCGGTTGCGGAATTTGTGCTACAAAATGTCCGAAAAAAGCAATTGTTAAGGTTTGATTTGAAAGTATTAAAATTGCCGATGGCATTCAGGTTATTATGGATAACTGATTGTAATCGGCTTTTTTTCTGAAAAAGTACAGATCGTTATGAGAAATATGATATTTTTGATTAGGGAAATTTCACTATGTTTTATTATTTTTTATTGATTTTGGTAAGAATAATAAGCATGAAAAGTATGAACTTTTGACCATGGTATTAATACGCAAAGAAAGGCAGGATGTTTTTATGAAAACAGAAAGTGTATGGACAAAATATTCCGAGAAGCAATTAAAAGAGTTGGAAAAGCTGAGTGCGGACTATCGCACATTTTTGGATGAAGGAAAGACAGAGCGCGAATGCGTCAGCTACATTGTCAATCGGATTGAGAATGAAGGCTATGTAGAACTAGCTAAATTATTAAAATCCGGCAAAAAGATTAAAGCCGGTGCAAAGGTATATGCAGTTAATATGGATAAATCGGTAGTCATGTATCATATCGGTAAAAAGCCTTTGGAAGAAGGTATGAATATCCTTGGTGCACATATTGATTCACCGCGAATGGATGTAAAACAAAATCCCTTGTATGAAGATGGCGATTTTGCCTATTTGGATACACACTATTACGGCGGAATTAAAAAGTATCAGTGGGTGGCAATTCCGTTGGCACTCCATGGAGTGATTGTAAAAAAAGACGGTACTACGGTTATCGTCAATGTCGGAGAAGAAGAGGATGATCCGGTATTCTTTATTTCTGATCTGTTGATTCATCTGGCATCAGAGCAGATGGAAAAGAAGGCCAATAAAGTCATTGAAGGTGAGGCCTTGGATGTCATAGTTGGAAATAAGCCATTAAAAGGTGCTGAAAAAGATAAGTTTACTGCTGGAATTCTGGAAATATTAAAAGAGCAATACGGCGTAGAGGAAGCTGATTTCATTTCTGCAGAGATTGAAGTTGTTCCCGCCGGAAAAGCAAGAGAAGCCGGATTCGACCGTAGTATGACATTAGCCTACGGCCAGGATGACAGAGTTTGTGCCTTTACTTCATTAGATGCCATGTTAAGTATCAAAGCACCGGAACGTACCGCATGTTGTCTGCTTGTGGATAAGGAGGAAATCGGAAGCGTGGGAGCTACCGGAATGCAGTCCAAATTCTTTGAGAATATGACGGCAGAAGTTATGAATCTGATGGGTGATTTTAATGAACTCTCACTTCGCAGATGTCTTGCAAATTGCCGTATGCTTTCATCAGATGTAAGCTCCGCATTTGATCCGACATATGCATCAAGTTTTGATAAAAAGAACGTGGCATATTTAGGACACGGTATGGTATTCAATAAATTTACCGGTTCGAGAGGAAAATCAGGTTCCAATGATGCCAATGCGGAATATCTGGCATTTATTCGTCAGGTTATGGATGATGCGTATGTATCTTATCAGACTGCAGAACTTGGTAAAGTGGATTTGGGCGGTGGCGGAACCATTGCTTATATCCTGTCATTATACGGAATGAATGTCATCGATTGCGGTGTTGCGGTATTAAATATGCATGCACCATTTGAAGCAACTTCCAAAGCCGATTTATACGAAACCAAGAGAGGATATGTGGCATTTTTGGAAGCAAAATAGAAAACAGTAATGAGTAAAGGATAAAGCATATGTCAATTGTGACGCTAAAAAAGGGTGAAGGACGTCTGTTAAAAAAGGGCGGATGCTGGGTTTTTGATAATGAGATAGATTCGATTGTGGGAACGTTTCACAATGGGGATATTGTAGAAGTTCATGATTTTGATGGATATCCCATGGGAAGAGGCTTCATTAATCAAAATTCCAAAATCCGTGTACGCATGATGTCTCGTAATAAAGATCAGGAAATAAATCATGATTTTATATCCATGCGAGTAAAGAATGCATGGGAATATCGTAAAACGGTTATGCCGGATGATTTGGGGTGTTGCCGCGTGATATTCGGTGAAGCAGACTGGTTACCCGGATTGATTGTTGATAAATACGAAGATGTGTTGGTCGTGCAATGTCTGGCACTTGGAATGGAACAGTATAAAGAAGAGATTGTATCTGTTTTAAAGGAGTTATTAATAACAGACGGATTTCAAGTTCGTGGTGTGTTTGAGCGAAGCGATGCGAGAGAAAGAAAAAAAGAGGGATTGCCACTTCATAAAGGCTTTATCAAAGATGCGTTTGAACCGCGTGTTGAAATCGTGGAAAATGGTGTTCGCTATCTGGTTGATGTAGAAAACGGTCAAAAGACAGGTTTCTTTTTGGATCAGAAATATAACAGAAAAGCAATGCATCATATCTGCAAAGGTAAAGATGTATTGGATTGCTTTACCCATATGGGAACTTTTGCACTAAATGCCGGAATTGCCGGTGCAAAGTCCGTGGAAGGATTGGATATTTCGGATTTTGCCATCGAGCAGGCAAGAGAAAATGCAAAACGCAATGGACTTGATGAAGTTGTAAAATTCAGAACTGCCGATGTATTAGATGAACTTCCAAAGCTCGTAAAAGAAGGAAAGAAGTACGATGTTGTAATCTTAGATCCACCGGCGTTTACAAAAGCAAAGGAAGCGACAAAGAATGCCATCAAAGGCTATCGGGAAATCAATATGCAGGGCTTAAAGCTTGTAAAAGACGGAGGTTATATGGCAAGCTGTTCCTGCTCACATTTTATGACACAGGAATTATTGGAAAAGACCATTAAAGAGGCTGCAAAAGCTACGCATAAGCGCCTAAGGCAGGTCGAGTTTCGGACCCAGGCACCGGACCATCCGATACTGTGGGCTGCTGATGAGAGTTATTATTTGAAGTTCTATATCTTTCAGGTGGTGGATGAGAAGTAAATGATTCGAAGCGAGCATCTTGTTGGTATAGGCATACTCAAATGGCGAAAAGCAGAAAAAGTATGCCCGGAAAGAGATTTTGGTAAGACATTATGGTTAAAAAGGCATACTTAAATAGTGAAAAGCAGAAAGAGGTTTGCCGGAAAGGAAGAAACTTATGCAAACAAGAGAAGAAGCCTTAACATACGGATTATCATTTCAAGATACATATCAAGAAGCACCTTTTCATGATCCAAACTGGCAGCTTGTGCGCGTAAAAGGAAGTAAGAAAGCCTTTCTTTGGACTTATGAAAGAGATGGTTATATCAATCTGAACGTGAAGGTTAATCCGGAGTGGAGAGATTTTTATAGGCAGATCTACGAAGCGGTTATCCCGGGCTGGCATCAAAATAAGGAGCATTGGAATACCATTATTCTGGATGGAAGTATTCCGGATGATGATATTAAGCGCATGATTGCAGAAAGCTATGACATTGTGACAGATAGTCCTACTAAGAGAATTTACGAAGCGGTTAAGAAAATACCCAGAGGAAAGGTTGCTACATATGCACAGGTTGCCGAATTAGCAGGAAATGCAAAGATGTGCCGAGCGGTTGGAAATGCGTTGCATAAAAATCCGGATCCGGATAAGATTCCATGTTATCGTGTGGTGAATGCAAAAGGAGAACTTGCAGGAAAATTTGCTTTTGGTGGAGAAGATGTTCAAAAAA
>JAEDFR010000094.1 GCA_016297945.1 Lachnospiraceae bacterium
CAATTTATTGCGAATTTAGTACTGCTACGTTGATATCCAAGTGAGAACGCGTCTGGGAGCAGAATATATATAATCGTGCGGATGCACAAAAGAGAGTAGGAGATTTTAAAATATGAGAAAACCGGAATTGTTAATTCCTGCAAGTAGTTTGGAAGTGTTAAAAACAGCGGTAATGTTTGGCGCTGATGCGGTATATATCGGTGGGGAGGCTTTTGGTCTGAGGGCAAAAGCCAAAAATTTTACACCGGATGAAATGAGAGAAGGTATTGCCTTTGCGCATGAACATGGGGTAAAGGTGCATGTAACGGCCAATATTCTTGCTCACAACTATGATTTGGAAGGTGCGGCAAAGTATTTTCGTGAATTGGCAGAAATCAAACCGGATGCAATTATTGTAGCGGATCCTGGAATGTTAATGTTAGCAAAGGCTAATTGTCCGGATGTTGAAATTCATATCAGTACACAGGCTAACAATACGAACTACATGACCTTCCGCTTTTGGTATGATCAGGGAATTCGGCGTGTGGTTTGTGCCAGAGAACTTTCTTTGGCAGAAATCAAGCAAATCCGTGAAAACATTCCAAAAGATATGGAAATTGAATGTTTTATCCATGGAGCCATGTGCATTTCTTATTCCGGTAGATGCCTGCTTAGCAATTATTTTACCGGCAGGGATGCTAATCATGGAGCCTGTACGCATCCCTGCCGTTGGAAATACGCAGTTGTGGAGGAAAGTCGTCCCGGTGAATATCTTCCGGTATATGAAAATGAACGTGGAACCTATATATTTAATTCCAAGGATTTATGTATGATTGAGCATATTCCCGAAATGATTGATGCCGGTATCGACAGCTTTAAGATTGAAGGGCGAATGAAAACGGCTCTTTATGTGGCGACGGTTGCAAGAACTTATCGCAAGGCCATTGATGCTGCCCTGCAGGGAAAAGAGAAATTTGAAGAGATTCTGCCCTGGGCAGGAGAAGAAATCTCCAAGTGCACATACAGACAGTTTACGACCGGTTTTTATTTCGGAAAGCCGGATGAGACTACCCAGATCTATGACAGCAATACTTATATCAATGAATATATTTATTTGGGAATTGTCAACCAGATAGAACAGAATGCGGTTTATATTGAGCAGAGAAATAAATTCAGTGTGGGAGAAACGATTGAAATTATGAAGCCGGATGGAAGCAACGTAGAGACAAAGGTGGTCTCTATCCAAAATGAAGAAACCGGTGAAATGATGGAAAGTGCTCCTCATCCGCAACAAAAACTGAGAGTGGAATTGGATCGGCCGGCATCTGTATATGATTTACTACGAAAGAAAGCGCCTGATCAAGAATGACGTGAGGCATAAAAAGAGAACATTCTTGACCGTGGTTTAGATACTCTGCTATAATAGCAGAAGTGTGAACCGTGGCCGGGATTAAATTTTTTTAAAAATATACTTGCATTTTTGAAAAAATAAGAGTATCTTATCTATATAAAATAGAAAACGGTGTTGAAGCCACCGACATAAGATATTTTGAACGATGAAGTTCCAACCGTACGGTTCGGAACTTTTTTTATTTTCGTAACGTATCAGATGAATGCATTATAGGTAACATCTGATAACTGCATAATCAGAGGTGGAACAGATTTGCGGGACTTGTCACGGTGTTTAAAATATCAGCTCCCAATAAAAGGAAAAGGAGATATGAAAAATGAGTGAAGTTATGAACGTCGAAGAAATCTTCGGAAAAAATGTATTTACCCTTGGTAAAATGAAGGAACGTCTTCCCAAAGATGCCTTCAAAGAGGTAAAGAAGGTCATGGATCAGGGTGGAGAGCTTTCCATGGCAACTGCTAATGTTGTTGCAAAAGCAATGAAGGACTGGGCTGTTGAAAATGGTGCAACACACTATACACATTGGTTCCAGCCACTGACCGGTATCACTGCAGAAAAACACGATGCATTCGTTACACATCCCGATGAAATGGGAAAAATGATTACTGAGTTTTCCGGAAAAGAATTGATTAAAGGTGAGCCCGATGCTTCTTCTTTCCCATCCGGCGGACTTCGTGCAACCTTTGAAGCCAGAGGATATACAGCATGGGATATTACTTCTCCCGCATTTTTAAAAGAAGCTGCAACAGGTGCTATTCTTTGTATCCCCACAGCATTCTGTTCATATACAGGTGAAGCACTTGACAAAAAAACGCCTTTGCTTCGTTCTATGGAAGCAGTTTCCAAACAGGCACTTCGAATTGTAAGATTATTCGGTAACACAGCTGCAACAAAGGTGACTGCATCTGTTGGTCCTGAACAGGAATATTTCTTAGTAGATGAAAAATTATATAAACAGCGTCCCGACTTAATGTTTTCCGGACGTACCCTTTTCGGAGCCCTTCCTCCGAAAGGACAGGAAATGGAAGACCACTACTTTGGCGTTATCCGTGAGCGTGTTGGCGCTTATATGAAAGATTTAAATGAAGAACTTTGGAAATTAGGTGTAACAGCTAAAACACAGCACAACGAAGTTGCTCCTGCTCAGCATGAGTTAGCTCCGATTTACGAAACAGCAAATATTGCTGTAGACCACAACCAGTTAGTTATGGAGACCATGAAGAGAGTTGCCGTTAAGCATGGCATGAGATGTCTTTTACATGAAAAACCCTATGCAGGTGTAAACGGTTCCGGTAAACATGATAACTGGTCTATTACAACCGATAATGGCGTGAATTTATTGGATCCCGGTGATACACCGAATGAAAACATCCAGTTTTTACTTGTACTTGCCTGCATTATGAAAGCGGTTGATACGCATGCAGACCTGCTTCGTCAGTCAGCTTCTGATGTTGGTAATGATCACAGACTTGGTGCCAATGAAGCACCTCCGGCTATTATCTCCATGTTCCTTGGAGAACAGCTTGAGGACGTTGTAAAACAGCTTGTTGAGACAGGTAGTGCCGATTCTGTAAAACAGGGTGGAAAACTGGAAACAGGTGTATCCACATTACCTGATTTGCAGAAAGATGCAACAGATCGTAACAGAACATCACCGTTTGCTTTTACCGGTAATAAATTTGAGTTCCGTATGGTTGGTAGTGCCGATTCTATCGCAGGCCCTAATACAACCTTAAATGCAATTGTTGCAGAAGCATTCTGTGAAGCAGCAGATATTCTTGAAAAAGCTGATGATTTTGATGCTGCTGTACATGATCTGATTAAAGAATATATGACTAAACACCAGAGAATTATTTTCAATGGCAACGGTTATTCTGATGAATGGGTTAAAGAAGCTGAGAAGAGAGGATTGCCGAATATTAAATCCATGATTGAAGCTGCATGCACCATCACAGATCCGAAAGCAGTTGCTCTGTTTGAGAAGTTTGGTATTTATACAGAGGCAGAATTAAAATCACGTGAAGAAATCATTTATGAGACCTATGCAAAATCAATCAATATTGAAGCATTAACGATGATTGACATGGCCGGCAAACAGATTATTCCTGCAGTTGTAAAATATACAAAAGTATTAGCTGATACCATCAATGCTGTTAAGGCAGCAGGTGCAGATGCTTCTGTCCAGACGGATTTATTAAAACAGGTTTCCAAAAAATTGGAAGCAATGCAGAAAGCATTGGTAAAATTACAGAAAGCAGAAGCAAAAGGATCTGCTATGACAGATGTCAAAGAGCAGGCATTCTTCTATAAAGATACCGTTATGGTAATTATGGCTGAGCTCAGAAAACCAGCTGATGAATTGGAAATGATTGTAGATAAAGAATTATGGCCCATTCCTACATATGGTGAATTAATGTTTGAAGTCTAATCAGGCATTGAATCGGACATCATAAAGATTTATTTCAGGGCAGGGTTGCAAAACCGCAATTCTGCCCTTTTATATGTTCCTGATATTGTCTGTTTTGATGTCCGGAACGATGAAATAATAAAACTCACCTGGAAAAAGTAAAAAAATGAAATTTATGCTTGCTTTTTTTATATGAATTGTGTATACTAACAAATGTTGAAGCGCTATCGCCAAACGGTAAGGCAACGGACTCTGACTCCGTCATTTTCCAGGTTCGAATCCTGGTAGCGCTGCTAAGAGCTATTCATTTAGAAATAAATGAGTAGCTTTTTTCATATTTTATGTTCCGTATTATATATTGATATCTACACAGGAGAAAAATGAATAACTTAAAGAAACTTTTATGCCAAATAAACAAAAATTACAAAATACTGATTTCTGTTCTATTATTACTTTTTATTCTGTTTGAAATCATTCGAATGAATCTCTTTTATATAGATTTAATTAATGATTCGGATATAGCTGCGGAATATTTACTTGCGAAAGTCCAGAGCGGAGAAAAATCTTTCTTTTCGCCGAACTGGTATTACTCATACGATATTCGTGTTTTGTTCTTACAATTTGTTGCATCTTTTCTGTTCTTATTTACTTCCAATTATTATGTTGTAATGGGATTTACCAATATCATTTGGACTATTTTTTACGGTATGTCCTATGTGTTTATGCTCAGTAGTGCAAAGGTGAAAAGGGAAAATATCATCATGACTCTTCCTCTTGTACTAACTGCGTTTTCCAAAAGAACGATTTACTATATGTACGGAGGTGGATTTTACATTCCGTATTTAACCTGGATTTTTGTTTGTGTGGGCCTCTTGATTTTAGGTTCCCGGCTGGATAAAAAGTGCCCGATGTATTTAGCTTTATTATCCGTAATAAGTTTCTTGCTGGGTCTGGGAGGATTCCGATATATGGCGATTTTATTCCTGCCAATGTTCCTTGGATGTAGTTTCCTGTTTTTCCTTGAAAGTGAAAAATTATCTCGCAAATTTTGGAAACAAAGTCGCTATTTCTCTTATGTTATAGTTTCTTTTATTTCGATGGTTTGTTCTGCTATTGGATTTTTGATTAACCAGTCGTATATTAAATTCCACTATCCTTTAGCAGATATGGGCGATCGTGATTTTGTTCAAATGGCAGATTTGGCGTCTCATTTTCAGTCGCTTAGTGCATCTTTTGTACAGGCATTTGGATATAATGGTGGTGCGGATTTGTTCTCACCTCGTGGAATTTCAAACTGCTTCTCATTTTTGTTCTTTATTCTTTTTGTATTTGCTGTTTGCAAACTGTATAAGATGGCAAAAAAAGACGCCATAGACAAGGAATTATCCGTTCTGCTGTTTATTGGAATTGCCTGCTTTATTGTCATTTGTTTTATTTTATTATTTACGGGAGATATTGCGGATATTCTATACAAATATGTCATTCACTCTTTTATTTTCACAGTGATTACCATAGCGGTATATTTGAATTTGGAAAAAGAAACCCTTCAAAAAAAATTATATTTATTAGGTATTATATGTATTGTTATTGTATTAAATAAAGTCAGTTATGATTCGACGCTTACTTCCGATAATGGTTCTCTTGGAAGAAGGGGATATGTAAATTTTCTGGTAGAGGAAGGTTATACATATGGTTATGCAAGTTTTTGGGATTGCGACATTACAACATTTATGTGTAATAATGATACGGAGGTGGTTCCGCTATGGCAGACCTCGACTTTGGAACCTTATTACTGGCTTGCAAGAAAAGATATCTTCGATAAAGAGTATAATGAAAACGATGAGTTTTTTATTCTGTTGTCAAAAGGTGATTTGCAGGGATTTATAAATGCAGGACATGATCAAAATGGCAAATTGGTCTATGAAGATGATTTATATACAATTTATCTTTTTGATGGAAAAGGTTTGGACTTTCAATAATCCCGTCAACTATATTCTTCGATTTAATTCTATAAAATCTTTCATAGCCTTCTGCCCGATTGACACAATTTTTCGGAGGTTGATAGAATTCACACCTCCCTGTCTGGGCCGGAAGGTGATTGGAAGATATTTTACTTTACAATTCTTTTTTGCAAAAATTACCGAGATTAATACATTTGTGAGATTAAAATCATTGGGAATATATTCCATATATTGAGCTAAAACAGATGCTTTCATCAGTCGGAAAGGTGTGTTTGCATCCGGAATCCATTGATGAAAACAGAGAAATAGTACAAATTTCAGAATCTTGGTAACAAATTTACGTGAAATACCATCTTCGCGTGAAATGCGATTTCCAATCAGCATATCATATTCAGCACGTTGGTCGTAAAACAATTGAAATTCTGCAGGAATAGTCTGACCGTCAGAATCTGTTTGAAAAATGTAATCCGCACCTTCTTTTAAGGCATACTTATATCCGTATAGGATTGTAGCTCCGTGGCCGCCGTTTGGCTTTGTGAGGGGAATCAACTGGGGACGTGAAGCAGCTTTTTGTTGCAATATTTCATAGGTGTGATCTTTACTACCGTCATCAATAATAATCAGTCGGCTTAAAGGACCGGTTGCGGTTACGATGTTGTACCAGTCATCGATGACCTGCCCGATGTTTTCTTCTTCATTATAAGCCGGAATGATAAAGTATATTTTTTCCATGAACCTTTCCCAATCTAGTATACTAGCTTACCTTTCAAAAATTATATTTTCACTATCCTCATAATAGACGAAGTATTGGTTTTCATCAATATAAGTTTGCAATTCCTCAGGAATAGAATAGTTTCCTCTTTCTTTTTCTATGATAATCAGTTTAGGAAGAGCTTCTTCTAATTGGTCTATATAATCTGCAATATAATCAGGATGCTCTTCAAAGATTGAAGTATACGCAAATGTAGTTGCTGAAAGTCGCTGTGATAAATAGTAATAGCTACAATGATTGCCATATACAGCGATGGTATCTTCCGGTAGCGTTTCCTTTGCGATAAGACCGGCAATGTGGTTATCGGATTCATCGGCAATCAGATATTGAACAAAAAAGTTATCCAGGCAGTCTCTTGTAAGCGGAAGGATGCAAAAAACAAGCATAACACAAAGAATAAAAATGGCAGCCAGATCCTGAGTATGTGACCGAATACAGGATTTTATTTCGGATATGACGCATCCTACAGGAATTGTATATAGAGGGATTAATACCATTGCATAGTGAGCATAATTACGACCTGCCATGCAGAACAGACAGAAGCTTAGTACAAAGGCTGCGCCTGTCATATAGGCGATATATTTATTGGAACGATTACTTTTGCAACGTCTTATGAATAAAAATATCAAACAACAAAATGAAGTGATAAGTCCCCGATCCTTGCAGAAAAATACAAGAGCATTATATTTTTCAGGTAAATTGGAGTTTTTATATTCAAAATTAAATAAAAAGTAATCCTGTAAAAAAGAAGGGATTGCATTGTGAATGGCAAGGTAGATCAGGAAGGGAAGACATATTATTATTATTCCCAATAAAAAGGGAAAAAGGATATGCAGTGTCTTTTTTAGTTGTTTTTGATGAATGAGATAAATGAAAACAGCCAGACAACCGGATATCCAGACGCCGGCCATATTAATGCGAAGAAGGCAGATTGCACCAAAAGAAAGACCGCAAAGCAATATGTGACCGAATTCAACAGTTTCTTTTATAAAAAAACGTACAAATGCATGTAGACCGAAAGCAATAAAAGGAAGCGCCCATTCTTCCGTTAAATTTCCCTGCTCATAAAAATTAGTAAGCATGAGATAGCAGACAAGAGTTGTCAGAAAAGCCTCTGATGAGCCGGAAAAGAGCAAAATGGTTTTATAGCTGATAAACATAGCTATAGAAAGAAACAGAATCTCTAATAGCCAGATGCCATGTGAAAAATGAATGGATTGTCCTATGTAATCTATGAAATAAATAAGAGGTCCTTTGTGGTCAAACACATGAATATAGGGGGTGATTCCCCGGCTTATACCATAAGCAATATATTGAAATACGGAAGAATCAATACCGGTAGTTCCTTTTGCGAGAGGTGATTCGGGGCTTTGTAATGTAAATAAAACTGCAAAAAGAAAAAAAGCTGCAGTATAAACAAATGGAATAAATTTTCTGTTGGATACTTTTGTTTTCATAATATCGAATACCTTTGTTTTTTGGATGCCAGGAGGGACAATGTGCTTGGCAATCCTTTGGTGCCATGGGGCAAAATGCCTTTTGACCTCAACATCAATATATAAAATTATAGCAAAGAAATAAAAATGCGTCAAAAGCACATAATACAACATATGAAGCAATGAAAAGGAACAAACGTTTACAACGAATTAACAACTGATGACTTCACATTATATGATGCAGACGGAAAAGCTTGCTCAATCGGTTACTGCTATGAAAGTTTTGGTATCATCACCAATAAAAAACTTTTAGGCGATGGGACTATCATGAAAGTACAGGATTTGCATGGTGAAAACTGGGTATGGCGGATGAATGCCGAAGATATGAATGCAGATCTTGCAGAAAAAATCGGCCAGTTGACCGGATTATGCGGACGAGGATAAAACAATGGCTAATCTGACAATCAAGGATATTGCAAAATTATGTGGCGTTGGAACCAGTACCGTTTCACGTGCGATGAACGATGAGCCTGGCATCAATCCGGAAACAAAAGAGAGAATTCTCAAAGTGGTGAAGGAATTTCACTATGTTCCCAACAACAGTGCCAGAAATTTGAAGGTAAGTGAGAGTAATACGGTAGGAGTGTTGGTTAAGGGACGAAACAACAGTTTCTTTCAGGGAATGTATACTTTTATTGAGCAGGAACTGCAAAAAATCGGCTATGATTTTATTTTAAAAGAAATATTCTGGGATGATAACAATACCATGTAGAAATCGCAGAATTGGTAGGAGAAGACAATATCTTTGTATTTGGTGAAGATTCCCAGACTGTCATCGACCGCTATGCACGTGGTGATTATAGTTCCAGATCTTACTATGAAAAGGATGAAGATTTAAAACGTGCTGTTGATTTCATCGTAAGCGATGATTTAATGAAGATCGGCTGCAAAGAAAATCTGGAACGTTTATACAACGAACTTCTCA
>JAEDFR010000095.1 GCA_016297945.1 Lachnospiraceae bacterium
TCACTAGAAGAATTAGCGATATTAAAAATTTTAAAAACCGAACCATCTGCAACTCAAAAAAGAATTGCTGAGTTATCTGGAAAATCAGAGAGAACAATAAAAAGAAGAACTGTTGAGATGCAGGAAAAAGGGTTAATTGTTCGCGAAAGTGGAAAGCGAAATGGAAAATGGAAAGTATTGATTGAAATGTAGTTTTGTTTGCACATACAACAAGAACGAAAAGGAAGAAGTAATAAATCGGAAGTTCCCGCTCATTACAAAAGTGAAATATTTATAACATTTCTGTTGACAGTCCGCAATACGTGTGATATATTTATAACACGCAAGATGTTATAAATATATCACATTCGTTGGGAGGTATTTGTATGAAAAGGAAAGTAACATTAAGAGAACTGGTGGGCGCACGTATCGTGCTGGCAGTTTGTGTTGCAGTGTATTATTGGTGCTGTGCCAGAAATGGTTGGGAGAATTATTTCACTTCCATTCAGAATTGCGTTGTAATATTTGCCTTTTTGTTTTTCTGTTCTTTGGCTGCCCGAGAAAAGAAATACAAAAAAGAGGTCGTGGACGAAATGGCGGCTGCAAACCTAAAAAGATGCGATTCAATCTGCTATAAGATTCTTATGGTATCGATAGTCTGCATCGGATTTTTGTCTGCATTTTTAAGATTTGCAGTATCCTCGGAAGTAATCGGCTATATGCTGATGGGCGTACTGGTACTGATCTCCATTATCAGGACGATCCTGTTCTGTTATATGGATGCAAAGGGGGTTTAGAGTGGTGCTCGTGACGAAAATCAAGGAATACCGCGAAAATGCCGGGATGAAACAGGCAGAATTAGCGGAACTGGTGAACGCAAGAAGAGAAACAATCGTACATCTGGAGAACGGTAAGTACAATCCATCTCTGAAACTTGCGATGGATATCGCTAAGGTTTTTGGAGTTACTGTTGAGGATATATTTGAGTTTACAGATTCTTAGGCGCAGCACAGCAACTGCTCGTTTGAAGTACGAGATAAAGAAGGTATTATTAATGGGCGAATTATGGGATGTATATACAAAAGATAGAAGATTAACCGGTAAGACTTGTATTCGTGGAGAACAGGGGAATCTCTTAGAAGATGAATTTCATATGTGGGTCATGGTTTGGATTAAAAATCCAAAGACCAGAAAGTATTTGGTATCTCAGCGCAGTGCTGATAAAGATACGGATCCCTTGAAATGGGAAACAGTAGCCGGACATGCGGTATCAGGTGATACAAGCTTAGATGCAGCACAACGAGAGGTTTTTGAAGAAGTAGGAATCACATTGAAACCAGAGAATGCAAAAATACTTGCAACAAAGGTAGCCTGCATCTATGATGGACGACGCCATAATTGGATACGAGACTCGTTCTATTTTGAAACAAATGAGGAACCTGATTTGCAAAAAGCAACAACCAGGGAAGTGCTACAGACAAAGTGGCTTACAGTTACAGAGATCAAAGAAATGTACGATCGTGGTGAGTGCTGTTTGAATATGGGAGATCTTTTTGGATTTGAAGCAAATCCTGTACCTTCAGATAGATATCAGAATATGATAGGACAGGTAGTAAAAGGAAAAATTGATCGTCCCATGGGTAGTTACCATCCACGTAACAAGGATATGTATTATCCAGTTAATTATGGTTATGTGGAAGGAGTGATCGGGGGAGATGGAGCAGAGCAGGATATATATCTTTTGGGAGAGAATTCTGCAGTTCAAGAATTCACTGGAAAGGTAATTGCGGTTTATCACAGATATGATGACAATGAAACTAAATGGATTGTGGTTCCATGTGATGAAAATGGTAATGTCCGAAGCGATGTGAATATCCCCAGTGATAATGAAATATATGCACAGATTTCATTCCAGGAACAGTTCTTTTGTGGAGTTCTAGTGAAGTAAACATTGAAAAGAAGATATATCTTGCAGTTATGCCGGATTATTGTCATCAGAAAATTGGGCAAAAACTTTTTGCGGATATATGGAAAAAAATCTATAAGAATAAGGGAGAGCAAAGAACGGATATAACAATTAGGACAAAGAAATTTCAGAAGGAGGAAAGGGAGAATGGACCTTCTTGTATTAATTGGTAGTGGCGCTGTCGGTAAAATGACAGTCGGCCAGGAGCTAATGAAGATAACGGATTACAGGCTGTTTCATAATCATATGATGATAGAACCTGTGATAGAAATATTTGGAAAATTTGATGGCGCTGTGGTAAGTAAGCTTCGCGAGGATATCTTTGACGCATTTATGAAAACTGATTACAGTGGAATGATTTTTACTTTTATGTGGGCCTTTGATATGCAGTCTGACTGGAATTATATCAAATCGGTAACAGATAAATTTGCGGCTTCTGGTGGAAATGTTTATTATGTGGAGCTTGTTGCTGATAGGGCAGTCAGAATTGAACGAAATAAAAATGAGAACCGTCTAAAAAACAAAGCTTCCAAGAGAGATATCGTAGTATCTGAGGATCGTATGTTACGAGAAGAAACAAAGTACCGTCTTGTAAGCAATGACGGTGAGATTCCATTTAAGAACTATATGAAAATCGACAATACCCATCTTGAACCAGCGGAAGTTGCTGCGATGATTAAGGAGCGATTTAATCTTCCGAGTATCAGAGTTACAGAAATGATGAATCGGGTTAAATTGGAAGAAGTCCGTGAAAATGAAATAGAACAGCTCCATGATATGCAGGTTCAGAGTTTTATGCCCTTATATGATAAGTATCATGATGATGGCTCTCCGGCAATTGAGTCAATAGAAAAAGTCAGGGCTAGAGCTGCAAGTGATACGAGGAAGTATTTTTTTATTGTGAAGGATGGTGCAAGAGTTGGGGCTATCAATATAGGCAACAAACCTTGGATAGAAGACAAAACGATTTTTTACATAAGTCCTATATTCATTCTTCCTAAATATCAAAATCAGGGAATCGGATATGCTGCAATTCAGAAAGCTTTTACGCTGTATCCTGTAGCAACGGCGTGGAGACTTGATACAATATTGCAGGAGCCGGCAAATTGTCGTCTGTATGAAAAATGTGGCTTTGTCAGAACTGGAGAGGAACAGGTTGTAAATGACAAAATGACCTTGATAAATTATGAAAAACGAAAAATATAGTCAGGAGAAAATACCTATGATGATAGTGAATGAAGTAAGTAAACTGACTGGAGTGAGTATACGCACTCTGCAATATTATGATTCCATTGGTCTCTTAAAGCCAAGTAAATACACAGAGTCCGGCTATAGGTTGTATGACGATACAGCATTGGAACGGTTGCAACAGATAGGCTATTGACCTTGAAGAAGGAGCATATAGAGAATCTGATTAATTTTGCTCAAGGAATAAAAAAGATAGGAGTGAAAAAAATGGATTTTACAGCATTTGACACAAAAAAGATTGATGAATATTCAAAACGAGCAAAAGAACAGTGGGGAGGGACTTCTGAATATCAGGAATATGAAGAAAAGTTTAAGAATATGACGGATGTTCAGCAAAAAGATGTGATAAGTAGTTTTATGTTAATTTTTGTAGAATTTGGAAAACTGAAAGAGCAAGAAGCTACAAGTGATATAGTTCAATTGCAGGTTAAGAAGCTTCAGGATTTTATATCAGAACATTATTATCATTGTTCGAAGGAGATTCTGTCCGGACTTGGAAAGATGTATGCAGGTGGAGGAGAATTTACGGAGAATATTGATCATTATGGAGGAGAAGGAACTGCAGAGTTTACTGCCAAAGCAATTGACATTTACTGTCAGAAATAAGAAGAAAACGGATATTAATACCCTCTATTTTTTAGTTCACATACAATATCATAAAATTTCTTTAATACATCAAAGCCTTTGATATCTTCCCGCTTTAGGTCAATCATATCTCCGTGGGAGATACCGCGGTTAGTAGTGCTCTTGAGGACACCTTTGAATTCTCCCCACGTAGCACTTGAGACATCTACCAGACCGTCATTTTGGCGGCCTTTTTGTGTGCACATTAATAAGTAAGGAAACCACAACAAAGAATCACTGAAGAGGCTCTTCATAATTGAAGTATAGCTCTGATAATATACTCCTTTGGCATTAGGATTATTAAGATTGAATTCCTCACAAAAAAGAGGATCCAGTTGTTTGCTTGCCGCATAGCAGTCAGGCTTTGTATCGCCTGCCAATAGGAAAGGCTTGTTTAATTGCTTAGCAGTATATCGATATACATAATCAGGTAATTTATTAAGTAATGTAATAATTTCCGAACCGCGATGAGGAGTGTTAATAGTGGTGAGGCTGGCAACCTTATCCGCATATCCCAGAGAGGAAATCAAATAGCGACAATCCAGACCGCCTTTTGAGTGAGCAATGATATTGACCTTGTCACAATTATTTTCAGAGAGAGCCTTGTCAATGATCCTACAGATGGTAGCAGCATTATCTTCGATGGTTCCCCATGCATTCTGATGACCGTAATATATCTTTGCTCCGTGCTGCTGCAGAATTTGAGGAATTCGTCCCCAATAATTAAAGTATCGTAAGTCCCTGAAACCGATGCCATGAACCATGATAATCGGATATTTTGTTCGGCATAATTCATCTGTTTTTGTAAAGGCTTCCTGCTTACTTCGGTTAAGTGTAACCAGGTATTCATCCTTTGCAGCATTGCACATGATATGAGCCAGATACAATTGCACAATCGGGACCCACATAAATAACAGGATAAATATGCGTTTTCCAACTACTAAATTGCGTGAGCAAATAAAAATGCGGAGACAGCCATTTATTAAAAATAACCAGACAAACAGCACGGCGTAAATTGCTTCAAACGACAAAGCAGCTATTGCTTTTGCCGTATTATGAATGGACGGAAGAAAAGAAAAGGTATATCCTATGAGTTCTTGATAAGGATTGACAGGTAAAATAAAGTAGCTGACGATATACCAGACCATCAATAAATAAAGTCCCCATAGTCCGCAATGGATCAGATTCCGTCCGGAATAAATGATATTAACTCTGGGATTTTTGGTTTTGTCTTTCCTGACAGACTGCAAGTGGAGACGTAGCGTTGTATAAAGCTGAAATACAAGTGTCGCAATAGCAAATATTGCTACAGTCAGATAAGTGGAGCCATTACCATTGCCCTTAACCCTGCTGATCAGAAAGTGAAACCAGAGAAGGGGTAAGTGGGGCATAAGAAAAAGATATAATACAAAGCACCACTTTTTAGACAGATCAATTATTCTGCAGGCGTCCAGAATACAGATAACAATCATAATAATGGAAATAATTATGTATGAGAACATTCGGAATCTCCTTAAAAGTATTTATTTCATTATAAGTCTTTTTTTAGGAAATAAAAAGGAGATTAAAATATCCGGAGAAATCATCTACAATTTTCTGAATAAATTTGATAAAATATTCAATAAGTTCAGTAATATCGGAACACAAAAGATTTTAGTAAGGAACGTAAAGTTATGATAAAGAAAGTTAATAGATTTATTGATAAGATTGGAATTTATTTATTGGCATTAGGAGTCAGTGTCTTAAATATTTCTATTGCATTTGATAATGTTGTATGGGGCGATGAAGCATACTCTCAAATGGCAATTATTAACTGTGATTTTTATGGAATTTTTCAAAGAGTTTACTACTGGGATTCGCACCCGCCGCTATATTATTATTATCTGAGAATATTTGCAGATCTATTTGGATATAAGACGAGCGTATACCATATTGCATCTCTTATTCCGTTTGTGGTAGGTATTTTACTGGCATGCACTTTGATCAAGAAGCATTTGGGGTCCATTCCTGCATCTTTTTTTATCCTTGTTAGCGGATTATCTGCCAGCTGCTGTGAGTATAATCTAGAAATCAGAATGTATTCTCTGGTATTTCTGTTTGTATTTCTTTGCACTTTTTGTGCATTTCGGATAATGAAAGACGGAACCAAAATTTCGCACTTTGTGTTTATGACGTTATTTGGAATCTTGGCTGCTTATACACATTATTATGGGCTTGCTGTGTGTGGCCTTATTATCTTTTTTGCAGGCCTCTTTAATTTTGTTTCAACTAAGAATAAAAAAGCATTTTTAGGTTGGTTCTTATCGACGATGATTTATGTGGTCGTATATATTCCGTGGCTGTTTGTTTTGTATTTTCAGACACAAGCGGAACTTGGGAATTCATGGATGGTAGAACCTGATTCATTAGATAGAATTCTTGACTTTATAACCGGAGGAGTTAGATTACGTCCAATTATTCTTTCATTTATTATCATTATGTCAGTTATCATTCTGGTCAAGGAATCCGGGTTGCTCACGGTTAGAAAGGGCGATGAGAAGGTTTCTGTTTACCTGGCTTTACATAAACCTGGAATGAAAAACTGGTCAACCGAACTTAAGGGAATTCTATTGTTCTTTACTGTAATACTTGTGCTTTTAGGCTTTGGATATGGTGTGAGCTATTCTTTCCATCCTATTCTTACATGCAGATATACTTATGTTCTTATACCTCTTGTGCTTTTCATTTTTATGTTATGCATGAAAAGACTGATAGAGTATAAAATAAGTGCCGGTCTCAAGTATACAATGATCTGGATTATGCTCATGTTGACTTTCATAATCGGACTTTTTGATTTTAAATATTTCAGGTCGGTAACAAAGACGCAGGATTTCCAGACAAAGCGAGTTCTTGATATCGTAGGGTCACCGAATGAGGATGCCATTTTGGTTTCAAATGGGGTGAAGCATCTGGCATGGTCGGTACTTCAATATTATTATCCAAATGAAGTTACTACAGAAAATCCGAATAATTTGGAAAGACAACCAAGTGAGATATGGGCATTTATAGGGTATGAGTTTGATGATGAAGTGCTGGATGATATGGAAGAAATGGGCTATCAAATGAAATCACATATGGATATGTGGTTAGGTAAGTATGGAATCAACCTGTATCATTTTTATAAGTAAAAGCACTTATTTTTATTCTTGAAGGAATAGTGAAAGAGGAATTTGGTATGCAGATTTTCGTTTCTACAGGAGCCTTAATTGGTCGTCCGAATGGGAGAGATTATAGGCTGTTAAAGGATCTTACCAATAGGATTCATTGTGACGGTTTTGAATTTATGATGTATAGTGATTGGTATGAGAAGGTTGATGATATAGTTGAGTTTTTTTGTATGAATCATATTGTTACGCCAACATATCACTGTCAGAAAAGCATCGGTGAAAGCATTAGTAAAGGGGGCAGGCAGGAATATGATGATGCCTTCAAAAGATTTAAGATAAATGCCAAAATGGCACATGATATGGGTGCAGAGAAGATGATAATTCATCTATGGGATGGTATTACATCTGATCAGCATTTTGAAAATAACATAGAGTGTTATAAAAAAGTACGTGAAATTGCAGATGATAATGAAATGGATCTGCTGGTAGAAAATGTGGTATGCAATGTAAAAACGCCAATGGAACATTGGTGCGAGCTTGCTATGGAATATCCGGATATCCATTTTATATTTGATACAAAGATGGCGGCTTTTCATGGACAATTGGAGCTATTATATTCTTCTGAATATGATTGGCTGTGGACAGAAAATCATCTGAAGCACTTTCATGTTAATGATTATGGTGGCGGTATCATGGACTGGGCAAATTTAAGGACACTTCCCATCGGAAGCGGCCATATTGATTTTGAAAAATTCTTTTCATTTATTAAGTCTAAAGGTTATGATGATACGCTGACTTTAGAATCAACAGCATTTAATCATAAAGGTGAAGTTGACATAGAAATGCTTAATAAGCAAATTGAATACATCAGAAAGTATTGACTCTTCCCCTGGGGAATCCTTTAAGGTGAGCTTATGAACGTTCAAGAAACTATTATTTTGCTCACAGAAAGGAAATGGAATTATGAATAAAAAGATGACATCAGGAGAGATTGCAAAGAAGGCCGGAATTTCACAAAAAGCTGTCAGACTGTATGATAAGAAAGGTCTCCTTAAGCCCTCTGACTATTCAGAAGGAAATTACAGACTTTATGATGATGAAGCGTTGCTGATCCTTGAAAAAATAATCGCACTAAAACAGGTTGGATTTTCTTTAGAAGAAATCAGAGATAATCTCAAAAACAGTGACAATAGCAGCATATTATCGACTCTTCAGGAACAGATTGATATTATGGAGGCTAAGCGATATGAACTTGAAAAGGCAGTTACCAGAATTAAGGCTGTAATGGCAAGGAGCAATGGAAATCCTGATTGGGATGATGTAGCGGAGATACTAAAAAAATGCAGCTTGATCAGAGAAAGGATGCAGGACATTTCTTTGCGCTGGATCATACCAAAGAAGAACCTGACTGGTATGTTAAGGTATATAATTCCTTGGATATTAATGAAAACGAAAGAATTCTGGATCTTGGATGTGGATATTCCAAGGTTTGGAGAAACAACTGGACTCAAATTCCTAAGAATGTGCATATAGATGCTTACGATCTTCGTGGAAGCTGGGCGGATGATTTCGAAAAATATATTGGTGAAAATGAAAAGGAGCTTTCACCAGGAACGAAGATAGATCTATTCTTTGAAGATATCGAAGAGGATGCTACATGGAGCCATATAAGTAAGGATAAGTATTCAATGATATTGGCTCATTATGTTATGGATTCCCTTAAGGATGCGGACAGATTCATTGGGAATGTATCAAAGGTACTCGATCAGGGTGGTGTTTTCTCGATGAACGGATTTGGCAATATTCCGAAAGCACATTATGATTTCTGGTTGGATGTTTTTGAGGATATAGGGATTGATACAAAAGCTCTGAAGGATGAATTGCAAATAAGGCATAAGAAAAATGAAGCCTGTATGGCAATTCTCGAAAAATACTT
>JAEDFR010000096.1 GCA_016297945.1 Lachnospiraceae bacterium
TTTTTCTGCAAAATCGCAGACATTTACAGCGGCATAAGGATTGATAAATTTTTTCTGGCAAGCGATCATTTCAGTTCTCATGGATTCATTTCTAATCAGTTCTTCTGCTATGTGCAATAGCTCTTCTGTTATTTCACCGGATATACTCATGCCATGCTTACTAAAATAATCAGCGTTATAGCTTTCACATCCGGGAATTGGCGAAGTATGAAGGATAGGAATTCCACATACAGCAGCTTCCGTGGATGAGAGACCACCCGGTTTTGTGATGAATAAATCACATGCTTTCATATAGAATGACATGTCATCACATTGACCAATAACCGTAATTCCTGCGTTATTCTGTTCTTTCAATTTTTGAAACAGATTCTGATTGCTTCCACAGACAATAATAAGTTCTATATCTTTTCTGGAAGAAAAATAATACTGTATTTTTGAAATTGCATTTTCAATATTTCCGCCACCCATACTTCCACCGGCAATCAGAATATATTTCTTCTCCATAGCAAGCCTCAATCGCTTTTTTACTTCCCTGCGAGGTTCATTTGCTGCAAAACAATTACGCGTAGGGATACCAAAAGGATAAAGCTTTTCTTTAGGGAGTCCTCTTTTAATAAAGTCCTCTGTCAAGTCTTTGGCCGGAATAATGTATGCATCGCATTCAGTTTCTTCTGTAAAAGGAATACATACATAATCGGTTGCAACAAAGATTGTTTTGGGAATAGAAATGCCATGGCGTTTCATATTTGTCATTATTTCTGCAGGAAATAAGTGAGGCATGATGACAACATCAAAGTGATGTTCTGTAAAATATTCCTGCATTATTTTATCCATGCCACGATTTACAAAATAGACCGGAGAATGAAAAGGTAAACGGCGGTAAGAATTACCAATTCTATATATTGCTCCAAATGCTTTTGGAGTATTTCGGGCGGTTGCAATGTAGGTTCTGTCTATTCCATTAGACAGACGATTGCTTTTTAGCATATAGGGATTAAGCATTTTAGCATGATGTCCACGCTTTTTCATTTCCTCCAAAATAGCTTTACCGGCAGAATTGTGACCGCCTCCGGTGCCGCAGGATAAAATCAGTGCATCCATAAAATTCTCACCTTCATTTTCTCTTTTTCCTCAGAGCTTGCCGCCATACGTAAGTAAACAGCTGCTGTGATAAATAGAAATCCAATCCATATATTGGTTTCCGTTACCAGGCAGGCCATGCATAAAAGCGAACAGAAATATGCAATTAAAGTACGATAAAAATGTGGAGTAATGCGAAATACCAGGGAAAAGAAAATAAAAAATGCCGCAAGTGTTGCAAATGGCTGCCAGATAGGAAGCAGTCCCAACAAACAGCCAAAGGTTACGGTAATCCCTTTTCCACCTTTCCATTTGTAAAATAACGGAAATGCATGTCCAATAACAGGGGAAGCAAGGACAAGTGATGTTGCTAAGACAACAGGACGAAAATGTATCATTATATAGCGCATATAGAAGAAAACAGGGATAAAACCTTTTAACAAATCACAGATCAAAGTCAATGCTCCACACCAAAATCCGCCATATTTAAATGCATTAGCAGCTCCCGGATTCTGATCCTTACTGTTTTCAATCATATTTTCCTTCCGAAAAACATTGGAAAATATCCGAGCATATAAAATACTTCCGGATAAGTATCCAAATAAAATGAATAGTATGGTTTGCATATAAACTCCCTTTTGAAAAAGCCATATTTGCTTTAATGAAAATAAGTATATCACCAGAAGTTTATAGTGTCCATTTAGAAAATGTCTTTATTAGGTCTTGTATTCAGTAATGATTATCTATTATAATTTAAGAAAGTAAAAAATTATTTTATGGTAATTTACAGGGGGCGATAAGATGGATAGGATGAAACCAAACGTTTTGGTAGTGGATGATGATGTTGAATTTCTCAACATTGTAAAAACATATCTTGAAGATGTCGTAAATGTAGAACTTGCTTCCAGTGGCAGACAAGCACTCCGACTTGCTCATGAAGTGCCTATCGATTTAATTTTACTGGATTTTGAAATGCCAATCATGGATGGTGTCAAAACACTGACCAACTTGCGTAACCTTAAATCATGTATTAATGTACCGGTTATTATGATTACCGGTCGAAGTGATCGTTATGCGGTAATGAATTCTCTTGTTATGGGAATTGACGGTTATCTCTTAAAACCTGTGGATAAAGAAACACTGGTGAATACCGTTTTGGAGACTTATCATAAAAAAAGTATTAAGGGAAATAAAAAGACAATCGTTGCAATAGATGATGATATGTCATATTTAAAGCAGCTGAATAGTTTCCTTAAGGAAACCTATCATGTTATCATGATAAATTCAGCCAGACTTGCGCTGGAATATCTGCAGAATCATATACCTGATATTATTATATTGGATTATCAAATTCCGCTTTTTAACGGTGTTACACTAATGAAAATGATCCAACAGAACACCGGAAATGAAAAGGTGCCATTTATTATTTTGTCCGGGACATTGGATCAAAAGGCAATTATGGAGTTTTGCCCGTATAAGCCTGCAGCGGTTCTTGCGAAGCCGGTAGAAAAGGAAGTTCTTTTGGAGCACATAGAACAGGCACTTTTAGAAAATGAACAGGATACATTTGAATTATGAAAATAATAACTTCTCAGCTTTTATTTACATGCTTCCTGTTTGCGTTCTATTTCTCAATTCAGGTATATCGTAAATGGGATTTGCATCATCTTGAAAACAGACTTTTTTCCGGGTTATGTTTTGCCAGTGGAATCTGGAGTCTGGGATTTTATGGAATAAACATACAAGTGGATGCTCATAAAGCATATTTATGCAGAACTTTTGGGATGCTTGGTGTGTTTGCTTTCTTAATTATTGCTCAAATTATGATTGCTCATCTCTCTACGTTACCAAAAAAAACAAGTCGCTTCTTTATCCTGTTTTCTTACATAGGAATTCCTATTTATATCTTTTTGTTGCCCGAAGATAGGGTAATATACCATCTGAGCAATATCGGTATGACTTATTCCTTTGTTTCCGGTTTCTGGAATAATGCTTATGTACTCTATACGATTATAGTTGCCCTCATGATGGCAATTGCTCTCATATATACCATACGAAATTTTACATATGAATATATACACATATATGCAAAAAAACTTTTTTATGCTGAGCTGTTAGTTATGCTGGGTATGCTTTTGGATACAGTTTTTCCATTAATTGGTATTCCCGCTTTTCCGGGAAGCACAATAGGACAATTTGTCGGATTGGTGGTAATGTATGATGCGATTGCATTTATTAACAATTCCAGAATTGATATGAATAATTTATCAAGATATGTATATTCTTCTATTTCATCACCGGTTTTGGTATATGATAATGATTTAAAACTAAAAATTATCAATGATGCTGCTTTTTCATTTTTAGGAATCAATGAATTAACAGAATACATTACGATAGACAGTCTTTTCAAATTAAAATCCGAAGAAGTTTTTCAATTTGAAGGCAATCGAAAGGATTTAGATACGGAAAGTTTTCGCAATCAAATACCATGTAATTTGGCCATTAACAAAATTATGAATGACTATAATGATTTAATTGGGTATATCATTATTGTGACTGATATTTCCGAGCGTATGCAAGCCTTTAAAAAGTTGGAGGAGGTTACCAGAGAAGCAACAAATGCCAATCAGGCAAAAACCACTTTTTTAGCAAATATGTCGCATGAAATCAGAACACCAATGAATGCAATTATTGGTTTTTCTGAACTGGTATTAAAAATGAATATCAGTCAGGAGGTACGCAGCCATGTGGAGGATATACGGATTTCTTCCCATAATCTTCTTGCCATCATTAATGATATTCTTGATATTACAAAAATTGAATCCGGGAAAATGGAACTGGTACCGGAAGACTATTATTTGAATAAATTACTTGATGATGTTTCACTTATCATTTCCCAGCAGGCACAGAAAAAGGGATTGGATTTTCATATGCAGATAGACCCGAATGTTCCTTGCAAACTGCATGGTGATAAAGTAAGAATACGTGGTGTGTTGATCAATATTTTAAACAATGCAGTAAAATATACTAAAAAGGGATATGTCTCCTTTGAACTATCTATTTTGGAATATAAGGATAATCGTATTAAATTGGCATTTAAAATCAGTGACAGTGGGATTGGTATCAGAAAAGAAGATTTTGATAAAATATATAAGAGCTTTGAGCGTCTGGATCAAAATGTTCATCATGGTGTTGAGGGAAGCGGACTTGGACTTGCTATTGCAAATGGTTATGTCTCGCTAATGGGCGGCGAAATACAGATAGACAGTGAATATGGAAAAGGTTCTGTATTTACAGTAATTATTGAACAAGAGGTTGTAGATGCAACTGTAATGAAGCAAGATTTTGCTATTTCTCAAAAATCGAAAGAAGCACTTCCACATGAGAGTCTTCAGATACATGATGTAGAAGTACTTATTGTAGATGACAATTTTATTAATCTTCGGGTTGCCAAGGGCTTGTTAAGTTCTTATGGACTTACGGTGAGCACAGCTACGAATGGGCAGGACGCAATTGAAATGTGCCGTGAAAAACATTATCCTCTTATTTTTATGGATCAGATGATGCCGGAAATTGATGGGGTAACAGCCATGAAAAAGATTCGGCAGTTGGATCCTTACTACGCACCGGGTGGAGAGGGAAAAATTATTGTTCTGACTGCAGATGCAATTCGCGGAGTCAGAAAGCAGCTGTTGGAACAAGGATTTGATGAATATCTGGGTAAACCAATGAATATGGCTCAGTTGGAAAGGCTTTTGATTCAATATCTGCCTGAAAAGAAGGTTTCAAAAGTAATTGTCTATCCGGAAGATGTTGCTACACCTGGTGATAAGAGCGAAGATGCGGATATCATTTATTTACAAAAGTCACTTCCCGGAGTGGATGTTCAAAATGGACTTCGGCTCAGTGGAAAAACTTTACAAAATTACTTGGAAATATTGAAAATAACTTATATCTATGGAGAAAAGCATCTTGCAGAATTAAAGACATTTCTGGATAATGGAGATTATGATAATTATACCATTAAAATTCATTCCATGAAAAGCACTTCCAAGGGAATAGGTGCAGAGACGCTTTCTGATATGGCATTATCACAGGAGATGGCAGGAAAAGAAAAGCGTTTTTCCTACATTGATGAAAACTTTGAAGCTTTTCAAGAAATGTATCGGGTGCTTCTAGGCAATATCCGGCAGGTTTTACGTCATTATGAACTTATATCAGAAGCCGAAGAAGAAAACAAACCTGTTTTAGAGGAACCGATTATGCAAGGGATACTTGCCAATATCCGCTGCAGGCTTGACGAATTTGATTTTGCTGCAATTTTTGAGTTATTAGAGCAGGTAGAAAAATATCAGATGAATGAAAAGCAAAGTGCATTTTTTGAACAGTTAAGAATGTGGATGGATAATTTAGATACAGAGAAAATTTATCATTTGCTGGATTCTTATGAATGAGCATCAAATAAGTACTTTAAAATAAAATCTGCAATCCCGGTTTGAGGATTGCAGATTTTTATATTATATTATGCTTCTGTTACGATAATGTCAGTATTTCCAGAAAGAGTAAGAATGGTGTCATTTCCATCTTTTTCAGCTTCTGTAGAAATTATTGCAACATTCACAAGACGAATGGTATAGTTCCTGTCGGAAGTAATTTTGATATGTATATTTTTTCCGGATTTTTCAGCTGTCACAACGATTTCTTCCTTCTGATCCATACCATAAACAATGGAAGAAGCTTTACAGCCATCTTTAAGAGCATATATTCTGATTTCTGCATTGTTACCGTAATCATAATCAGGCTTTTCATCACATGCGCCAAGGACTACAATGGAATTTTCTCTTACCATAAGAGGAATACTTAAGTAACTGTGTTTTTCGGTAACCCAGCAGGCTCCTTCTTTCACTTCCCCGGTAAAAAGATTTGTCCAGGTTCCTTTGGGCAGATAATATTCTGCAATACTCTGATCATTAAAGATGGGAGCTACCAGAAGATTGTCACCTAACATATATTGTTTGTCTATATAGTGGCAGGTCTTGTCTTCCGTAAATTCCAGAACCATACTTCTCATAGTTGGAATACCGGATTTGGAGGTATCAATAGCAGTTTTATACAGATAAGGCATCAACCTTGCCTTAAATCTTGTAAAAAATCTAACTACATCAACTGCCTCATCATCATAAACCCAGGGAACTCTGTAAGAAGAGCTTCCATGAAGCCTGGAATGAGAGGAAAGAAGTCCAAATGCAACCCATCTTTTATATACATCAGCGGTAGAGGTATTTTCAAAACCGCCAATATCATGTGCCCAAAAACCAAAACCACTCATCATGAGAGAAAGGCCGCCGCGGAGACTTTCTTCCATGGATTCGTAGTCTGACCAACAATCACCACCCCAATGTACAGGGAATTTTTGTCCGCCAACTGTAGCAGAGCGTGCAAAAAGAACTGCCTCACCTTTGCCACGCTTACGTTCCAATAATTCATAGACACATTTGTTATAAAGATATGTGTACAGATTATGCATTTTATCCGGATCGGAACCGTCAAAGTAAGTTACATTTTCTGTAGGAATTCTTTCGCCGAAGTCTGTCTTAAAACAATCAACGCCCATATCAAGAAGAATCTCCAGTTTATCCTGGAACCATCTACAGGCAGCCGGATTGGTAAAATCTACAATTGCCATACCTGCCTGCCACATATCCCACTGCCATACCTGTCCATTTGTCCGTTTAATAAAGTATCCCTTTTCCATACCCTCGTTAAAGAGAACGGATTCCTGACCAATGTAAGGATTAATCCATACACAGATATTTAATCCTTTTGCCTTGATACGTCTGAGCATACCTTCTGGATCGGGAAATACTTTGTTATCCCAGACAAAATCTGACCAATGAAATTCCTTCATCCAGAAGCAGTCAAAGTGGAAGGTTCGAAGCGGGATTCCTCTGTCAAGCATTCCGTTTACAAAACTCATAACGGTCTCTTCATCGTAGCTTGTAGTGAAGGAAGTGGAGAGCCATAAGCCAAAGGTCCAGGGTGCAGGTAAGGATGGTTTGCCGGTAAGATCCGTATATCTTACAAGAACATCCTTCATGGTAGGACCATTGATCAGGAAATAATCCAGGTAACTTCCCTTTACGGAAAATTCCGTGCGGGTAACCATTTCGGTGCCTACTTCAAAGGAGACCATTTCGGGATGGTTTACCAGAACACCGTAGCCTTTATTGGTTATGTAAAAAGGAATATTTTTGTAGGACTGTTCTGTGCTTGTACCACCGTCAGCATTCCAAATATCAACACTTTGTCCGTTTT
Organism: Lachnospiraceae bacterium; assembly: GCA_016297945.1. Taxonomy (GTDB): domain Bacteria; phylum Bacillota; class Clostridia; order Lachnospirales; family Lachnospiraceae; genus UBA2882. The sequence goes on from JAEDFR010000096.1 coordinate 7,396, forward strand.
TCACAAAAGGAGTAAAGCGCTCACCCATGCCGTAAACCAGTTCACCTACAGACAAAGACAGCATTTGCCGGATATAGGTCTCCTGGTCGTCTCCCTTATCATAGGCAAGCCCTTTCCAGTCTGTTTTCATGAGAGCTAAATCTCTGCCGGCACTTCTGGTGATTACCTCATCACCTCTTAAATACGTCATGGACCAGTTCTTTTTTGTGATAAGCAGGGACATGCCGCCACTTGTTATTTTGATTTCCTCGTCTGAGTCTTCCACCTGAAGGGGAAGTGCCTGGTTAAGATTTAATTCAAATGAAGGAGTATCAAGAACAGCACCTTTGTAATGATAAGTGCGGACGCGGAAAATATCCGGTGCAGGTGAAGTGATCTCAAGAGTTAAGTTAACGCCTCCTAAAACATCACCTCTTTGGGTGATATGAAGAGTTGGTGCAAGAAGAGTTACTTTATTTTCTTCAATGGTAGTAAAGTATACTTCCTGCGGTGCAAAGCAGCTACAGCCTTCTTTTTGCAGCCAGCATCCGTTGCTGAATTTCATAGTTTTTACTCCATCCTTTCTTTTACCTGAAATTAATAATGAAAAATGTATTACCTTGATTATAATTGAAAAAAGGAAATTTGCATACATTTCCAAAGAAAAAGGAGAGAAATGAACAATTAATAAGATGATATTTACTTGATTATGGAGAGTATTTCTTTATGATATATGGTAGAGAAGTTTTTTTTAGAAGCAGATATTGATGCTACCATTGAGGAGGAGAAATGAGCAATTATAAAGAGACACCGTTATGGAATAATCATTTACCTATTGAGTTAAGGCTTGATTATCTGATCCGGGAAATGACACTGGAAGAAAAGCTGGCATGTTTGACAACAAGTTGTCCGGATATCGAGAGGCTTGGCATCAGGGCATCTCATTTGGGAGGCGAGGCTGCACATGGAATAGAGGCACGCCACGACCAGGCATTTAATGCGGGAGAGCCGGAGCCCACAACTACTTTTACACAGCCGATTGGTATGAGTGCAAGCTTTGACCGGGAATTGATCAGAGAGTGCGGACGTGCTGTAGGGGAGGAAGCCAGAGCATTATCGACACGAGATCAGAGAAGCAGTCTGTGCAGATGGGCACCTACCATCGATATGGAAAGAGATCCCAGATGGGGGAGAACAGAAGAAGCCTATGGAGAAGACCCTTATCTTACGGGAGAAATGTCCTCTGCCTATATTCAGGGGATGAAGGGAAATGATCCTTTTTACATTCAATGTGGGGCATCTCTTAAGCATTTTTATGCAAATAATATTGAGACAGATCGAATTAAAATATCTTCTTCTGTGGATGAAAGAAACAAATATGAATATTATCTGGAACCGTTTCGAAAAGCCATTGAAGAAGGTGGAGCAGAAGCCGTTATGACTTCCTATAATGAGATCAATGGTGTTCC
>JAEDFR010000017.1 GCA_016297945.1 Lachnospiraceae bacterium
AAAGCAGAAGCAAAACCTGCAGCAAAGAAAGCAGCACCTGCTAAAAAGGCAGAAGCAAAACCTGCAACAAAGAAAGCTGCGCCTGCTAAAAAGGCAGAAGCAAAACCTACAGTAAAGAAAGAAGCACCTGCAAAGAAAGCTGAAGAAAAACCGGTTGTTGCTAAAACCGCTGAAAAAGCTACAGCAGATACAAAGAAAGTTGCTGTTGCTACAGCAAAGAAAAATGTTGCTAAAAAAGTAACAAAATAAGTATAAAAAAGATTATATTTTATGGAAAGTCGGTCGAAACAATTCGACCGATTTTTTTGTTTTTAGAATCTTTATGACGGCATTTGAAGTACATTTTTGCGATGGATGTTTAAGAATAGCGAAAGGAATATTATAATGCGATAAGTGTGGCTTGAATCGTAAAATGGCAGTTTGTTATAATTCATGTCATAAGAATGGAGGGATTGAAAATGGAACAACGAAATGTTGTTACAACGAAAGATGATGCGGGTGTTTATCAGATGCTCCAGAATTTACTTAAACAAGATAAAGAATTCCAAATCATGATTACAGTTCCGGCCACAGGAAAAGAGGAAGATGTTCAGGTTGTCTCAACAAGCAATGTCGTATCCGTAAAAAAGGATCTTGAGAAAGATGTGACAGAGATGATTCATGAACTCGGAGTACCTGCACATATTAAGGGTTATCAATATTTGCGAGAGGCAATTATGATGTCTGTAGAAGATATGGATATGCTGAATTCCATCACAAAAATATTATATCCTTCGATAGCAAAAAAATTTGATACAACACCAAGCCGTGTGGAAAGAGCAATCAGACATGCCATCGAAGTTGCGTGGAGCAGAGGAAAAATGGAAACTTTGGATGCACTTTTTGGTTATACGATTAATACTGGAAAAGGCAAACCGACCAATTCCGAATTTATTGCATTGATTGCGGATAAAATCAGATTGTTGTACCGCGATTAAGAGGAGAATATGAAGATGAAATTTACTTCTATCTTTTAATGATATCTTTGATGATATCTTAAAATTGCTACTTTAAAATTAGCCGTTTGCGTGTTATACTTAAATTGTGTGTTTTGACATATTTTGAGGTATTTTAGCAGACTAACGGAGGTATACAATGAAAAATATACTGTTTGTAGCATCAGAAGGTGTTCCCTTTATTAAAACCGGCGGGTTGGCCGATGTTGTTGGTTCACTGCCCAAATGTATTGATAAGCGATACTTTGATATCAGGGTCATACTTCCCAAATATTCTTGTATCAGACAGGATTTAAAGGATAAAATGAAATATAGAACACATTTCTATATGGATTACAATTGGAAAAGTGAATATGTCGGTGTTTTAGAAGCTAAGGTAGATGGTATTACATATTATTTTATTGACAACGAGTCCATGTTTACCGGCTACAAAATTTACAGCGACAATGTTTTGGATGAGATTACAAAATTTGCGTTCTTTGATAAGGCAGCATTATCTGCTTTGCCACTGATTGGATTCAGACCGGATATCATTCACTGTCATGACTGGCAGACAGGTCTGGTACCTGTATATCTGAAAGAACGTTTTCAGGGAAATGAATTTTTCCGTGGAATTAAGACCATTATGACAATTCACAATTTGAAATTCCAAGGAAAATGGAATGTAAAAGATGTAAAAAATATTACCGGTCTTCCGGATTATTTCTTTACTCCGGATAAATTGGAAGCATATAAAGATGCGAATCTGTTAAAAGGTGGTCTTGTATATGCGGATGCAATCACAACGGTTTCACCTACATATGCGGAAGAAATTAAAACACCGTTTTATGGAGAAGGGCTTGACGGACTGTTAAATGCCAGAACTAATTCTCTTCGTGGAATTCTGAATGGTATTGATTATCAGGACTTTAATCCGACAACAGATAAAAATATTGTGGCTCCTTATGATATTAAGAATTTCCGCAAAGAAAAAGTAAAGAATAAGAGAGCACTTCAGGAAGAGCTTGGTCTTGATGTGGATGACAAGAAATTTATGATTGGTATTGTTTCCCGTTTGACAGATCAAAAGGGCTTTGACCTGATTGCATATATTATGGATGAGCTTTGCCAGGAGGATGTACAGATTGTTGTTCTGGGTACGGGTGAAGAGCGCTATGAAAATATGTTCCGTCATTTTGACTGGAAGTATAACAAAAAAGTATCGGCAAATATCTATTATTCAGATGCTTTATCGCACAAGATTTATGCTGCATCCGATGCATTTTTAATGCCGTCTTTATTTGAACCATGTGGATTAAGTCAGTTAATGTCATTGCGTTATGGTACAATACCGATTGTTAGGGAAACCGGTGGATTAAAAGATACCGTGCAGGCTTATAATGAATATGAAAGCACCGGAACAGGCTTTAGTTTTAAAAATTATAACGCACATGAGATGCTTGCAACCATTCGTTATGCAAAGTATATTTTCTATCAGAAAAAACGTGAGTGGAATAAGATGGTAGACAGAGCAATGGCTGCTGATTTTTCATGGAATGTATCAGCAAAAAGTTATCAGGAAATGTATGACTGGTTGATTGGCTGAGCAAATAAATAAAAAATATAAGCCCGTCTTTGTGATTGCACAGTAAGACGGGCTTTTTATATGTCTTGTGCTACTTTCCTGACAAGGAGTGGAATTAGGGGTATATGTAGTAATGAAACATATATCTCGGATAACGTAATGTGAGGATTATATATGGCTTTTGATGGAATTACAATATCGGCACTGGTGGCGGAACTTCGGGAAAAACTGACAGGCGGACGTATCAATAAAATCGCCCAGCCGGAAAAAGATGAGCTTTTGCTAACGATTAAGAATCAGGCGAATCAGTATCGTCTGATTATTTCTTCCGATGCATCCCTGCCACTTTTATATCTTATGAATGAAAATAAAAAAAGTCCTATGACGGCACCGAATTTTTGTATGCTGTTAAGAAAACATATTCAGAATGGCAGAATTATTTCCATTCATCAGCCCGGATTGGAAAGGGTTGTTGATATTCGAATTGAGCATTTGAATGAGATGGGAGATTTGTGTCAAAAAATTCTGACAGTTGAACTGATGGGAAAATACAGTAATATTATTTTTCGTGATGATGAAAAAATTATCGACAGTATGAAACACGTTTCTCAGGCTGTCAGCAGTGTCAGGGAAGTTCTGCCGGGGCGAAGCTATTTTATTCCGGGGTCTGATAAAGCAGATTTACTTCAATTGGATAAAAAAGAAGAACAAGACGCTTTTCTTGCGGCAATGGAGCAAAGAAGCGAACCGATATTAAAAATGATATATCAGTATTTTACGGGAGTGGCACCGGTTGTGGCATCGGATATCTGTTTTCGGGCAGGTGTGGATCCGGATAAACCGGCATCTTCTTTGGAATTACATGAAAAACAGAGCATACAGGATGCGTTATTAAAACTAAGCAATCGTATTAATCAAAAAGATTTTTTTCCGAATGTTGTTTATGAAAAAGATACTCCGGTTGAATATGGTGTTTTCCCTTTTTCCTGTTATCCAGGTTTTTTTATAAAAGAATATTCTTCCGTATCGGATTTGCTCTTTTCATTTTATCAGGAAAAAAGTGCTGTTACGAGAATTCGGCAAAAATCGGTTGATTTGCGCCGGATTATCCAGACGGCAATCGAACGAAATACCAAAAAACTGGATCTTCAGCTTTCGCAGTTAAAAGATACGGAAAAAAGGGAGAAATATCGTATCTACGGAGAACTTCTCCATACCTATGGATATGAGGCAAAGGATGGAGATAAATCGATTACGGTTGTCAATTATTATGATAATAAAGAATTGACCATTCCGTTAAATCCGGAGATTACGGTAATGGAAAATGCAAAAAAATATTTTGACCGATATGGTAAATTGAAGCGGACATTTGAAGCGCTTTCTACATTAAGTCAGGAAACGAAGGCAGAACTGGATTATTTGGAAAGTGTTATGGTTGCACTCAAACTGGCGAAGACGGAAGATGATTTAAACCAGATACGGGAAGAACTGTCAGAAAGCGGATATATCCGCAAAAAGGGAAGTGGGAAAAAAGTCAGATTGACCAGTAAGCCTTTACATTACGTCAGCAGTGATGGATATCATATGTATGTCGGTAAAAATAATATTCAAAATGATGAGTTGACTTTTCAAATGGCAGAAGGCGGCGACTGGTGGTTTCACGCGAAAGGTATGCCGGGTTCGCATGTGATTGTCAAATGCAAGGGAGCAGAACTTCCGGATCGTACATTTGAAGAAGCGGCAAGACTGGCTGCATTTTATTCAAAAGGATTTGAGCAAAATAAGGTTGAGATTGATTATATCCAGAAAAAACATGTGAAGAAACCCAATGGTGCAAAGCCGGGATTTGTTGTATACTACACCAATTATTCCATGGCGATAGCTCCTGATATTTCCGGCATTACAGAAGTAACAGAAAAATGATGTAAAACCGAATTGGATTTGTCATGAAATGCCCCCGGGTTGGCATATGAGCAGAAACGGAATTGGCGTAAAACTTGACTAGTTTTTTTTCGTGCTTTATAATATATTGGAGTGCGCGACATGGTAGAAAAATAGTCGCGACTTCAGAAAGCGAAAACAATATGATAAAAAGTATGACAGGGTTTGGACGAGGTGAAGTTTCAGTAGGTCAGCGTAAGATTACAGTTGAAATGAAAGCTGTAAACCACCGGTATCTGGACGTCAATATCAAGATGCCGAAAAAACTGAATTTTTTTGATGCATCTATTCGAAATTTGCTAAAAGAGTATATTCAGAGGGGCAAGGTTGATATTTATATCACATATGAAGATTTATCTGAGCAGACGGTTAGTGTAAAATATCATCCTGATGTTGCGGCATCTTATCTTGCCTACTTAAATGACATGGCAGAGAGTTTTTCTTTGGAAAACGATATTCGGGTTTCGACGTTGTCCAGATATCCTGAAGTATTCACGATGGAAGAACAGGAAATTGATGAAGAAAGTATATGGAAAGTGTTAGAAACTGCCATTCGTGAGGCATGTGAGTCTTTTGTGGAATCGCGTTTAAAAGAGGGCGAAAATTTAAAAAATGATCTTGTAGGCAAGCTTGATGGTATGCTTAATCTGGTCGATTATATCGAAAAAAATTCGCCCAAGATTATTGAAGAGTACAAACAGAAATTACAGACCAAAATTCATGATCTGCTTGAGGATAACCGGGTGGATGAGAACCGTCTGTTAATGGAAGTGACGATATTTGCGGATAAGATTTGTGTGGATGAAGAGATTGTTCGATTAAGAAGCCATATCATGATGGTAAAGAATACCTTGATTGAAGGTGGAAGTATTGGTAGGAAGTTGGATTTCATTGTTCAGGAAATGAACAGAGAAGCCAATACCATTCTTTCCAAATCAACGGATTTAGAAATTTCAAACCGCGGTATTGAGTTAAAGACTGAAATTGAAAAAGTCAGAGAACAGATTCAGAATATTGAGTAGGTGACAGTAGTGAAAAAAGGTTCATTGATTGTTATTTCCGGTTTTTCGGGAGCAGGAAAAGGAACATTGGTTAAGCGACTTTTAGAACTGCATGATGAGTACTCGCTGAGTATTTCCATGACAACCAGATCGCCCCGCCCCGGAGAAGAAAATGGAAAGTCATATTTTTTTGTTTCAGATAAAGAATTTGAACAGACTATTGCAGATGATGGATTGTTAGAATATGCCCGCTACTGTAATCATTATTATGGTACACCTCTTGCGTATGTCAATCAATGTCTGGAAGAAGGAAAAAATGTGATTTTAGAAATCGAAATCCAGGGGGCATTGAAAGTCAAGGAAAAGTTACCTGAGACTATTTTGATTTTTGTTACCCCTCCTTCGGCAGAAATTTTAAAGGAGCGCCTTGTGGGCAGAGGGACTGAGACGGCTGATGTTATCAGCCAACGTCTTTTTAGAGCGGTTGAAGAATCAAAGGGTGTTGAACAATATGATTATGTCGTTGTGAACGATGATCTGGATGAATGTGTAGATGATATTCATTCCATTGTAAAAGCATCCCACTGTATATCACAGGATTATTTGCAATTGATTGATGAAATTGGAAATGCATTAAGTAAAAATTCATAATATGAGGAGTATTTGAAAGGAGAATTATTATGTTACATCCGTCTTATTCAGACTTAATGAAAGTAGTAAACAGCGAGGTTGAGCCCGGCGAGGCAAAAGTGGTAAACAGCCGTTATTCTATCGTTATGGCAACCAGTAAAAGAGCCAGACAGATCATTGATGGGGAAGAACCTTTAGTTGATGCAACGGAAGGAACAAAGCCTTTGTCCATTGCTGTTGATGAGTTAAATCAGGGCAAGATTAAAATTCTGGGAGATGACGAAGAGGAAGAATAAAGCATATAAGGGGTTGGTGGTCGATAAAATCTATTTTGATTCATCAATCCTTTTCTTTTTTGGTGGATAATGCTATGAAAATAATGTTTGTTTCACTTGGTTGTGACAAAAATCTGGTGGATACTGAGATGATGCTTGGTATGTTATCAGAAAAAGGATACAGCTTTACCGATGATGAAAATGAAGCGGATATTGCAGTTGTAAATACCTGTTGTTTTATCGGTGATGCCAAAGAAGAGAGCATCAATCAACTGCTTGCTCTCGGACAAAAAAAGACAACAGGTAAATTAAAGGGATTAATTGCGACCGGATGCCTGGCTCAAAGATATGCAAAGGAAATAAGAGAGGATATTCCGGAAGTGGATGTCATTGTCGGCACCAATGCCATTGATCAGATTGTACAGGCAATTGAAGACGTAAATCTGCACAAAAAAACAGATTTGCTGCGTGATATCAATGAGATTCCGATTTATGGAAAAAAACGAATCGTGACAGCAGGTGGATATTATGCATATTTAAAAATAGCCGAAGGCTGTGATAAGCATTGTACGTACTGTATTATACCCAAAGTACGTGGGAATTACAGAAGTGTCCCTATGGATACGTTAGTAGAAGAGGCAAAGGAGCTGGCCAAACAGGGAATTAAGGAATTGATTCTGGTTGCCCAGGAAACGACGCTATATGGCGTTGATTTATATGGAGAAAAGAAACTGCCGGAATTACTAAAAAAATTATGTGAAATTTCGGGGTTATATTGGATTCGGATTTTGTATTGTTATCCGGAAGAGATTACGGATGAATTGATTCAAGTCATAAAAGATGAAAAGAAAATATGTCATTATTTAGACATACCCATTCAGCATGCTTCGGATACAATACTTCGCAAAATGGGAAGAAGGACTTCAAATTCGGATTTGCGCAATATCATAGGCACTTTACGGAAGGAAATTCCGGACATTTGTCTGCGTACCACTTTGATTGCCGGGTTCCCGGGAGAAATACAAGAAGATCATGAGCAGGTTATGGAGTTTGTTGATGAAATGCAGTTTGACCGTCTTGGCGTTTTTACCTATTCGCCGGAAGAAAACACGCCTGCGGCGGAATTTCCTGATCAGATAGAGGAAGACCAAAAAGAGGAGTGGCAGGGGGAACTAATGGAGCTTCAGCAGGAGATTGCTTTTGATAAAGCTGCAGACATGATTGGCTGGGAAGGTTATGTAATGATTGAAGGAAAGGTTGCCGATGAAAATGTTTTTGTTGGACGGACATATAAAGATGCTCCCAATGTAGACGGTCTAGTCTTTGTTTCTTCGGATGAAGAATTTATGAGCGGTGATTTTGTGAAGATAAAAGTTACCGGTTCTTACGAGTATGATTTAATAGGAGAGGTTTTAACATGAATTTACCGAATAAACTGACATTATCACGTGTGATTATGGTTCCGTTTTTTGTCGTTTTTATTTTACTGGTGCCACAATATTTATTTTTTAAATGGATTGCTCTGGCAATATTTGTCATTGCCAGTCTGACCGATCTTTTAGATGGAAAAATCGCCAGAAAGTATAATTTAGTAACAAATTTTGGGAAATTTATGGATCCGCTTGCAGATAAGCTTTTGGTATGTTCTGCCTTGATTGCCATGAGTTCCTTGGGGGTCATCCCGGCATGGATTACCATTGTCATTATTGCGCGTGAATTTATCATCAGTGGCTTTCGTCTGATTGCTGCGGAAAAAGGTGTTGTAATTGCTGCCAGTATGTGGGGGAAATGGAAAACGACCTTTCAGATGGTAATGCTTTGCGTGCAGATGGTTGTGATGGATCAGTACGTAAGTGTGAACGGCAATATCGCGGCTAATGGATTGTATGTAGTAACTCCGTTTTATCAGGTGCTTATGATGATTGGAAGCATTACCATGTATATTGCTTTAATTCTTACCGTTGTTTCTTTGATTGACTATTTATTAAAAAATAAAGATGTACTTAAGGATGTGGACTAAATGGTTGTAGAGATTATCAGTGTTGGAAATGAACTTTTAACAGGGACAGTTGTGAATACCAATGCCGCTTTTTTAGCTGAACAATGTGTTTTTTTAGGCTTTGAATGTTTTTATCAGACGGTTGTCGGAGATGACAAATCCAGATTACAGGAATTAATAAAAACAGCGGAAAAACGTGCTGATATTATTTTGATAAATGGTGGCCTTGGACAGGCTGATGATGATATTACAAAAGATTCTATCAAAGAAGTTTATGATAAAGCAACCGTTTTGGAACTGGAGAACCAAAACGGATTGACGAATGGATTTATTCTGGAAGAACAAACGAAACGGATTATTTTGCTTCCGGGTTCGCCAAAAGAGTTGGAACCTATGTTTACAGAGCAGGTTTTTCCTTATCTTCAGGAAAAGACAGATATGGTTATTCGCACCAGGACAATTAAACTCTGTGGAATTACAGAAAAGGAGGTTAATGATGCGATTACTGATTTGATGAATGAAGAGCAAAATCCATTCATTGCAACTTATGACAAATGTGGTGAGGTTCATGTTCGTGTTACAGCGAAAGCTGCTAAGGAAAAAGATGCTGTCAAGATGATTAAACCGGTTGTCAAGGAGTTAAAACACCGGTTTAATATGAATATTTATACGACGCATGAAGAAACCAGTTTAGAACAGTCTTGTGTGGATTTATTGTTGGCTAATAATCTTCGAATTTCGACAATGGAATCCTGTACCGGAGGAATGCTTGCAGCAAGGTTAATCAATGTCCCCGGTGTATCCGAAGTGTTTAAGGTCGGATATGTGACATATTCCAATAAGGCCAAGCGAAAAGTATTAGGTGTAAAGCAATCCACATTAAAAAAACACACCGCAGTCAGTGCAGAAGTGGCAAAAGAAATGGTTCAGGGAATTTCTTTGTTGACAAAAGCCGATGTTACGGTTTCGGTCACCGGTCTGGCAGGCCCGGATGGCGGCACAAAGGAAAAACCGGTTGGTCTGGTTTATATCGGTTGCAATGTGAAAGGTAAGGTAGTTGTAGAAGAATATCATTTTGCCGGAGACCGGACGCATATTCGTGAAGAAGCAGTTGTTGCCGCACTGGCACTTCTTAGAAAATGTGTGTTAGAATATTTTAGTGAAGTTACTTTTGGTAATAAATAAAACTCATGAATAGTCAAAAGATGAAGGAAGAAGCAATGAGTACGCAATACAATAATGGATTTTGCCCGCAGTGTGGTGCATTATTAAGAGACGGTGTATGTCCCTGTTGTCACTTTGGCGAAAATAATACGCAGAATGCCTATGACAGCTTTTCACAAAGTGGTTTCGATAGTCAGCAGGGTGGCTATAATGATGGCAATACAAATACGGCGCAAAATATCTATGGTAATCAGGGATATGGTAGTCAGCCTCAGAGCGGCTATGGAAATGCAGGACAGAGTGGATATGGATATCAGGGAACGGATCCTTACGCAAATCCCTATCATGATTCCTTTTATCAGACACAGATTACACAAACAAAAAGTAAAAATAGCAACATGCAGGCAGTGATTGCCGGAGTAATCATGGCAGTTGTTACGATTGTGGCTGTTTCTGCAACTGCAGTTTATTGTTCCAATCTGCCTAAGTCTTATGATCATGCAGATGGAGACTCCGATTCCTATTCAGATGACTGGGATTATGACTGGGATGATGATTCTTATGACGATGACCAGAGTGATTCTGGTAGCTTTGATCCGCGTCCGTATGAAGATGAAATCAATTGGGAAGATAAGTCCTGGAAAGAGGAACCACAGAATTATTCAAAGGATGATGTCTGGGATGCAAAACAGCGGTATTATGAGGAGCTGCGTTCCTGTATTGATGAAAATGTTTCTTATCAGTTGAGTTATAAAGCAGAAGAACAACTTGATAAGGATCAGGATGTTTGTATGAGGGTTGCCTACTATCAATTAGATGGTGATATTCCGAATTTGGATGAGATTAACGAACAGTTAAAAGCGACAGCTCTTACAGATATGGAAGCATATAATCTGGAAAAAGATTTCTATGATGAAGCATTTGAAGCATATGGTGCAGGTTATATCGTTGATGCAACCACCTATGTTACCTACAATGATGATTCTATCATCAGTTTTGTTACATACAGCGAGAAAAAAAATACTTATATGAGTGGAATGCACCTGTATTGCATAACCGTGGATTTAGAGACCGGAATGGTTCTTGATAATCTGAATATGCTGGATGTCGACCGAGATTTTGTAGAACATGTGGTGGAAAGCTCAAATAAACAAAATGGTTCGATTTCCTATCTTGATAATATGGATATTGATGAATTAGTGTATGAATTTGAAAATCCGGAAAATCTGATTGTGTTTTATACACCTTGCGGATTGGAAGTCGGATTAAGTTATTATTCATATTATGAATACGGATGGTTTACTACAACTTTGAAAGATTATGAAAAATATCTGAAATCTTATTGATGCATTTTGCTGTAAATGTTTATTATCGTAATACCGCACGAAAGTGCGGTATTGCTTTATTGAAAAAAATGTGATAAAGTTATGGCATCCAAAAAAGCATTTCTGCTTTGGGGCAGTTTCGCCCATATTTCCCAATTATTATACAAAAATTCAGAAAGAAGTGATGCCATTGAGGGTGATTTAACGGACTTTTGTTTTGGTATAATCAAAACATAGTTTGAAACCAATAAAAATCAAAACAAGTATTGACAAAATCGAACATTTGTTTTATTCTTAAACAAGAGACGAACAAATGTTCCTGAAGGAGAGAAAAAATGGAAAGAGAAGAAAAATTAAAAGCATTAGACGCAGCAATTTCACAGATTGAAAGATCCTATGGTAAAGGCTCTATCATGAAGCTTGGTGATCCCACCAGACAAATGAATGTGGAAACGATTCCTACCGGTTCGCTGAGCCTGGATATTGCATTGGGGCTTGGTGGCATTCCTAAGGGACGTATTATTGAGATATATGGACCTGAATCATCAGGTAAAACGACCGTTACATTACACATGATTGCAGAAGTACAAAAAAGAGGAGGAATTGCAGGCTTTATTGATGCTGAGCATGCATTAGATCCCGCATATGCAAAAAACATCGGTGTTGATATTGATAATCTTTATATATCTCAGCCTGATTGTGGTGAACAGGCTTTGGAAATCTGTGAAACCATGGTACGTTCTGGTGCCATTGATATCGTAGTTGTTGACTCAGTAGCAGCTCTGGTTCCCAAAGCAGAGATAGACGGAGATATGGGAGATTCTCATGTTGGTCTTCAGGCAAGATTGATGTCGCAGGCATTGAGAAAGCTGACGGCTGTGATCAGTAAGTCTAACTGTACAGTTATTTTTATTAATCAGTTACGTGAAAAAGTTGGAATTATGTTTGGTAATCCGGAAACAACAACGGGAGGAAATGCCTTAAAGTTCTATTCATCAGTTCGACTTGATGTTCGTAGAAAAGAACAGTTACTGGTCAATGGTGAAGCTGTCGGTAATCGTACCAAAGTAAAAGTTGTAAAGAATAAAATTGCTCCTCCGTTTAAGATTGCAGAATTTGATATTATGTTTGGAAAAGGTATTTCTGCAGTCGGAGATATCCTTGATCTTGCAGCTGAGTGCGGAGTTGTAAATAAAAGCGGTGCATGGTATGCATATGAAGGCGAAAAGCTGGGGCAGGGACGTGAAAATTCCAAGATTTTCTTACAGCAGCATCCGGATATGATGGCAGAGATTGAACACAAGGTTCGTGTACAGTATGGATTGTTAAATGAAAGCCAAGACGTTTCTGATGAAAAACAAAAGGCTTCCGAGAAATAGCAGAAGACATGAAAAGAGATCTTATGGATATGATTGTTACGGATTTGATAGATATTTCAAAAAAACAATGTAAAGTCATGATTGATGATGAGTTTGCCTTTGTCTTGTACAAAGGCGAACTTCATTTATATGGGATTTCCGTCGGAAAAGAAATGACAGAAGCATGTTATCATAAAATTGTGGATGAGGTTCTTTGCAGACGATGTAAATTGCGTGCTATGAATTTACTTAAAGAACGTATTTATTCTGAAAAGAGATTGCGTGAAAAGTTGATAAATGGAAATTATCCGTCTGAATGCGTGGATGCTGCCATAGAATATGTAAAATCCTTCGGATATGTTGATGATGTTCGTTATGCGCAGGATTTTTTGTTTTACCATGGGAAAAAGTTAAATCGACAGCAAATTTTTTTGAAATTAAGACAACGTGGAATTGCGGATGATATCATAAGAGATGCATACCAAAGCTTTTGTGAGAGTGGAGAAAAGACACCGGATGAAGAACTTATTCACAGACAACTCCATAAAAAGCATTTTCCAGGTTTGGAATTTTGTACAACGGAAGAAAAAAATAAATTTCTTCGTTCGCTTATTCAAAAGGGATTTTCTATGGATGTTGTTTTGCGCGCAATGCAGTCATTTGTTTGCACAAATAGTAATCTCTAAAAGTATATTTGCGTTGTGATTGCTCAGGGTATGAATATCATAAATATTTACCAATCGGATATGTAAGCCCGTATGCTGGATATGTATGCCGGATATGGACATATGTGCTTGACATAACAACAGATATGGTTTAGAATTGAAGTGTTGTAAAATCGCAACTTAGGACGAAACATTTCGTTCTATTATGAGATATTTGTACAATGAAAATTTAATAAGGAGGTGCTCCTGTACAATGGCTGTTTATATAATTATTGCCGTTGTAGTGACACTTGTGATTGCTGTTCCGGTTACTGCCGCAGCGGTTACTTCTACATTAAAGAAGCAAGCTGCATCAAAAATCGGAAATGCGGACGAAAAAGCACGTGAAATTATCGACGAAGCTTTAAAGACTGCAGAAGCAAAGAAACGTGAGGGTTTGCTTGAGGTTAAAGAGGAATCCATTCGAACAAAAAACGAGTTGGATAAAGAAATCAAAGAACGTAGAGCAGAGGCACAACGTTACGAGAGACGTGTTCAGCAAAAGGAAGAGAATATCGACAAAAAAGCTGAAGCAATCGAGAAAAAAGAAGCAAGTCTGACTGCAAGGGAAGAAGAGTTATCAAAGCAAAAAGCAGAGATAGCCAAATTAAACGAACAAAGAGTACAGGAACTAGAACGAATCTCTGGATTAACCTCCGAACAGGCAAAAGAATATTTGTTGAAAATTGTTGAAGAAGATGTTAAACATGAAACTGCTGTCATGATTAAAGAAATGGAGAGCAGGGCTAAGGAAGAAGCTGACAAGAAGGCGAAAGAATATGTTGTTACAGCAATTCAGCGATGTGCTGCTGATCACGTTTCTGAGACAACACTTTCGGTTGTGCAACTTCCTAATGATGAAATGAAAGGTCGTATCATTGGTAGAGAGGGAAGAAATATTCGTACTCTTGAAACAATGACAGGTGTTGATCTAATTATTGATGATACGCCCGAAGCAGTTATCTTATCAGGATTTGATCCAATCCGTAGAGAAGTTGCTCGTATTGCCTTGGAAAAATTGATTGTAGATGGACGTATTCATCCAGCTAGAATTGAAGAAATGGTAGAAAAGGCACAAAAAGAAGTTGAAACTATTATCCGTGAAGAAGGAGAAGCAGCCATCCTTGAGGTGGGAGTACATGGTATTCATCCCGAACTTATTCGTTTGTTAGGAAAGATGAAGTATCGTACAAGTTATGGACAGAATGCATTAAAGCATTCTATCGAAGTTGCTCATCTGACCGGACTTTTAGCATCCGAAATGGGCTTGGATGTCAGAATGGCGAAGCGTGCCGGTTTATTGCATGATATCGGTAAAGCTGTTGACCATGAAATGGAAGGATCACATATTCAGCTCGGTGCTGAGTTGTGTAGGAAATATAAGGAATCACCCATTGTTATTAATGCGGTTGAATCGCATCATGGAGATGTGGAGGCAACCAGCTTGATTGCATGCTTGGTGCAGGCTGCAGATACGATTTCTGCTGCAAGACCCGGCGCAAGACGTGAGACTTTACAGACATATACAACCAGACTGACACAATTAGAAAATATCGCAAACAATTTCAAAGGTGTAGAAAAATCTTTTGCTATTCAGGCAGGTAGAGAGATTCGTGTAATGGTAGTTCCAGACCAGATTACAGATACAGATATGGTCTTATTGGCACGTGATATTGCAAAACAGATTGAATCTGAACTTGAATATCCGGGCAACATTAAGGTTAGTCTGATCAGAGAATCGAGAGTCATTGATTATGCAAAATAAATTTTTGGCATAAACCAAAAGTAAAGAAAACCGCTATATTCGTGAAGATATGGCGGTTTTTATTTGTTTTACGGAATAATGAAAACTACATAAATTCACATATTTTCACATAAAAATACTGTTTATTGGCGTAAAATTGGCGTAAATTAGAGCCTCAATATGATACTTAAGATAAATCGACCATAAATCGGTTTGTTTTTTTGCAAAAATTTATTGCAAAAAATTTTGATACCCCTATACCTTAATTTTTAGTCTGAATAAATCGTATAATTAATAAAATTACCCCCCGGATTATTTAATCTGGGGGTTTTTGTATGAAAGAATAAAATTACTTATATAGTTAAAATTATAAATACAAAATTATTAAAATAATTCTAAAATATTAAAGTGGTTTACCGGTTAATAATTCATATGCCTGCAAGTATTTGTCAATTGTTTTCTGAACGATATCGTTCGGAAGTTCCCAGTCGTGTTCGTTTGATTTTAACCAGTCACGGGCAAATTGTTTATCAAAAGAGGGTTGTCCATGTCCGGGTTCGTATCCTTCTGCAGGCCAGAAACGAGAACTATCGGGAGTAAGCATTTCGTCGCCGATAACAATATTACCATCTTCATCTAAACCAAATTCAAATTTGGTGTCTGCAATAATGATACCTTTTGTTAACGCATAATCTGCACATTTTTTATACAACGCGATGGTATAATCACGAAGTTTGGTGGCGTATTCGAGCCCCTTTCCGGGAAATCTTTCTTCCAGATAAGAAACACTTTGTTCAAAAGAAATGTTTTCATCATGATCTCCGATTTCTGCTTTCGTAGAAGGTGTATAGATGGGTTCCGGCAGTTTGTCTGATTCTTTTAATCCTTCAGGAAGTTTTATACCACATACTGTTCCATTTTCTTTGTAGCTTGCCCAACCGCTACCTGTAATATATCCACGAACAATACATTCAATGGGAAGCATATTGAGTTTACGACACATCATACTGTTGCCATCAAATTTATCCTGTTGGAAAAATTCAGGCATATCTTTAACATCTACGGAAATCATATGATTGGGAAGAATATCCTCTGTCATATCAAACCAGAATTTAGACATTTGGGTTAAAACTGTACCTTTCTTTGTGACAATATTTTTTAAAATGACATCAAAACAACTGATACGGTCTGTTGCTACCATGATTAAGCTGTCAACGTTATCATAGATTTCACGAACTTTGCCTTCTTTAATGGGTTTGATTTCTGTTACGTTCATTTAAATTTACCTCTTTATTTTGTAATATGGTATATAAACCTTTCTTATTATATAACGAATGCGAAAAATATGAAAGAGAATATATATGCAAATTATTGAAAATAGTCCGATTAGTGAAAATTTTTCATGTATTTTGGATTGAGAGAGTATTATGTGAGTAGCAATCCATTGTTTTCATGATTGCAAAATGTTTTTTATGCCAACATCGCTATTTAATAAAGAAAGAAAATATATCTATTTGCTTGTTTTTCTGTGATTCATAGTGTAAAATAAACGAGGTGTATGATTGTATACAATGAAACAATTTCAAGGCGGTGTTAATATGAAAGCGTACAGTGAGTTAACAAAAGAGGAATTATTACATTTGAAAAATGAGTTAAATTCTGCATATGAAGAGGCAAAAGAAAAAGGCTTGCAGTTAGATATGTCCAGAGGTAAGCCGTCTGCTACCCAGCTTGATTTGAGTATGGAATTACTGGATGCGGTTAACAGTCAATCCGATTGCAAAGCTGAGAATGGAACAGACTGCCGTAATTATGGTGTATTGGAAGGGCTTTGGGAAGCTAGGGTGTTGATGGCTGAAATGATGGATACTAAGCCTGAAAATGTGATTGTATTTGGCAATGCCAGTTTAAATATTATGTTTGATACGATTTCTCGTTCCATGATAAAGGGTGTATGTGGTTCGACTCCCTGGTGCAAGTTAGATAAAGTAAAATTTCTTTGTCCTGTTCCGGGGTATGACAGACATTTTGCGATTACAGAATATTTTGGCATTGAAATGATTAATATCCCTATGACAGAAGATGGACCGGATATGGATATGATTGAGCAATATGTAAATAGTGATCCTGCTGTTAAAGGAATTTGGTGTGTTCCGAAATATTCTAATCCTCAGGGATACAGCTATTCTGATGAAACAGTAAGACGGATGGCTGCATTGAAGCCGGCTGCGGAAGATTTTCGTATTTTTTGGGATAATGCCTATGTTATTCATCATTTATATGAAGATAAGCAGACAAAGATTTTGGATATCATTTCGGAATGTGAAAAGGCAGGTAATCCGGATATGGTATATGAATTTGCTTCTACTTCGAAAGTTTCTTTCCCGGGAAGCGGTATTTCTGCCATGGCATCGTCTGTCCAAAATCTTGATTTTGTCAAAAAAGCAATGACTATTCAGACGATTGGTCATGATAAAATCAATCAGCTAAGACATGTTAAATACTTTAAAGATATCAATGGATTACAAGCGCATATGATGAAACATGCCGCGTCTATTCGGCCTAAATTCGAGGCTGTATTGAGTACATTGGAAAACGAACTCGGCGGTTTAGGCATTGCATCATGGACAAAGCCGTTAGGCGGTTATTTTATTTCTTTTGATGCTTTGGAAGGCTGTGCAAAAGCAATTGTAGGCAAATGCAAAGAGGCCGGTGTGGTAATGACCGGAGCGGGAGCAACTTTTCCTTACAAAAAGGATCCGAAAGACAGTAATATTCGAATAGCACCGACACTGCCAACTCCCAAAGAGCTGGCTTTGGCAACTGAGATTTTTGTGTTATGTGTGAAATTGGTTTCTGTTGAAAAACTTCTGGAGAATAAGTAATGAGTGAACAATTTAAGCGTCTGAATCGAGAACTTGTTTATCATGGACATGTGGTTGATTTCTATGAAGATACTATGCAGGTTCCCAATGGAAATATTGTAAAATGGGATTTTATCAAGCATAACGGAGCAGCGGCTGTAGTTCCGGTGCTTGATGACGGACGAATCTTGATGGTAAAACAATATCGAAATGCATTGGATAAAGAAATTTGGGAAATACCGGCAGGTGGATTAAATGGACAGGAACCGTTTGTTGAATGCAGTCATAGGGAACTGGAAGAAGAGACAGGATATCATTGTGAACTGGAAGATATGGAGTTTTTGATTTCTATTGCTTCAACGGTTGCGTTTTGTAATGAACGAATCAATGTATATGTTGCCAGAAATTTAGTGAAGACCTCGCAGCACCTGGATGAGGATGAATTTATCCATGTAAAGCCATATACAACCGATGAGTTAAGGGAAATGATATTTGCCGGAGAAATACAGGATGCAAAAACAATTGCTTCTGTTATGGCTTATATCAATAAGTATGAATGCGGTAAATGACAGTTATTTGACCATTACAATATAATTAAGCAGTGATCTAAAAAGATGCAGGAAAATGTTTTCCTGCATCTTTTTTCATAGAATGAAAGGATAGACCATATATTATAAAAATCACTTTGCTTGGTACACGGCTTCATTTGAAACCGTTATAAAATATGTGATATGAAAAAAATAATAAAATGTTTTTGGCCGATGATTTTAGGATTTGGAGTTTGTATTCTATATCAGAAATTATTAAAAATATCGGAATTATTGTTGGATCAGACGATTATTTCAAATATGATTGCTCAAATGCTTTCAGAAGAAAAAAGACAGTTTGAATATTTTTTTTATATTGTAAAGCTGAGAGGTACGCAAATTGCATTTTTGTTTATTTTCAGATTGTTGAAAAAAGAGAGAGTAGGGAATTTTATCTTGTTGTGGACGTTGGGAGTTGGAATGGGGATAGGAACATATTATTTTTGCACAACATATCAGATTTTTGGGATGGTTCTTTTTTTGGCGTTTCTATTTCCACATTACATTATGTATATTTGGGCATATTATAAAAGCACTTTGAGTGACTGGGATGGTCAATGCGGGGTGATAAGGAGAGCGTCTAAAAAGGGTTACATAGGTCAAAAATTGAGTATCATAATAGTTGTCATAATAGGTATCTTGAGTGAATTTTATGTTAATCCATATATCTTAAATTTTTTTGGAAAAATTATTTACATAAAAAATTACAAGATATAGTGACAAGACAAACGGAAAAAACATAGATGTTGGGATTTGTGCAAAAATCCTTGAAAATAAAGGAAAAATCAGTAAATTTTTTGTTTGATTTTCTTGAAAAATCTGATTATAATAGGGAATGTACTGATTGAGATTTACATAAGTGATGCTTATGAGGAAAGGGCAACAGATATATGGAACAGGCAATCGAACAATTCGTTGCATATTTACATAATATTAAAGAGACATCCAATAATACAGAATTGTCGTATCGCCGCGATTTGAAAAAGGTCATTGCTTTTTTGTATGCCCGTGGATTGACTGACTGGGTCAGCGTGACAGAGAACGACTTGAAAGCATATATTGCTTCGATGGGTGAACAGAATTTTGCTGCTGCTACAATTTCGAGAAATATCGCTTCTATCAAGGCTCTTTTTCATTTTATGACACAGGAAGGTATCGTAAAAAAGGATATTTCGGATGGATTAAAAGCACCCAAGATAGAAAAAAAGATGCCTGAAGTTTTGACGATGGAAGAAGTGATTCGTCTTTTGGATCAGCCATCGGGAGATAGCCACAAGGAAATACGAGATAAGGCCATGCTGGAATTGTTGTATGCGACAGGTATCCGTGTTACTGAGCTGATTACATTAAAAGTGAGCGATGTGAATTTGCCAATGAGTTTTATCATTTGTAAGGATGCTCATAAAGAGCGAGTGATACCGTTTGGAAAGGCTGCAAAAAATGCTTTAGTTCGTTATCTTGGGGAAGCAAGAGAGCAGATGATAGAGGACAAGTCATCAGATGTGTTGTTTTGCAATTTCTCCGGAGCACCGATGAGTCGACAGGGATTTTGGAAGCTGATTAAGTATTATGCAAAAAAGGCCGGAATAACAGCAGATATTACACCGCATACATTGCGTCATTCTTTTGCTGCACATTTGGTGGAGAACGGTGCAGACCTTAGAAGTGTACAGGAAATGCTGGGGCATTCTGATATATCCACGACCCAGATTTATGCAAATATGAATCATAACAGAATTCGAGAAGTTTATGCGAAAGCTCATCCGAGAGGATAGTTTAAAACCGTATGTTTTCCGGCCACCCGGATGAACATACGGTTTTTTTAATACAATAATTTGGATTTGTGTTTCAAAAAAGGTGTTTAAATAAAAGAAGTTTAGCAATTTTCAGCAATATCATAAATCAAGCGTTCGCTATCCGCCCAGCCTAAACAGGGGTCGGTTATGGATTTTCCGTATATGCCTTCGCCGATTTTCTGACAACCTTCTTCAATATAACTTTCGATCATAACTCCTTTTACCAGTTTGTGTATATCGGAGTTTAATTTACGGGAATGAAGCACTTCTTTTACAATTCTGATTTGTTGTTCAAATTTTTTGCCGGAGTTATTATGATTGGAATCAATAACAGTTGCAGGGAACATCAGATCTCTTTCATTGTACATTTCTAAAAGACGATTCAAATCTTCATAATGATAATTGGGAAGATTTCGACCGTATTGATTGACAGAACCTCTTAAGATTGTATGAGCCAGAGGGTTTCCGGTTGTTTTTACTTCCCAGTTACGATAGATAAATTCATGAGGATGTTGTGCTGCATATACAGAATTCATCATAACAGACAGATCTCCGGAAGTGGGATTTTTCATGCCTGCGGGAACATCAAAACCACTGACAGTCAGACGATGCTGTTGATCTTCTACACTACGGGCTCCGATTGCAACATAGGAAAGAAGATCGTGTACATAGCGCCAGTTTTCGGGATAGAGCATTTCATCAGCTGCAGTTAGTCCGGATTCTTCAATGGCACGAATGTGCAGTTTTCTTACGGCAATGAGACCGGCAAGTAAATTGGGCTTTTTCTCAGGATCAGGCTGGTGTACAAATCCTTTATAACCTTCACCCGTTGTACGGGGCTTATTTGTATAAATTCTGGGAATTAAGATACATTTATCGGAAACCTTATCATTAATGGCAGCCAGTCTGTTGACATAGTCACAGACAGAATCTTCATTGTCTGCGCTACAGGGACCAATGATGACTAAAAATTTATTGCTTTCTCCGGTAATAACTTTTTTGATTTCTGCATCTCTTTTTTCTTTTAATAAAGCAAGTTTTTCCGGCATAGGATACTGTTCGCGAATTTCTGCGGGGGTCGGAAGCTTTTGTAAAAACTCAAAACTCATTTTTTATTCCTCTGTTTAATTTCTTTATTTACTCCCTTTTTTCTTTGTTTCTGAGAAAATGTATTATTTTACATATTTCCAGATTGTTCAAAAATATGAAAAGAGTATTTATCAAATGGCTTTCAAATTTCTATCTTTCTGAAACTGAAAATGCCATGAGTTATTATAGTATAGATATTTTTTTAGCGCAACAAAATTCAAAATGCAGTGCGCCAACTGACTCAACATTAAAAAATACAGATAGGCTTTGATGCCGTATAGAGGAACCAAAATAAATACTCCGAGTAGTCGAAGCGTGATAGATGCCACATTGATGAGAAAAGATAAGGTGGCTTTGCCCAGACCGTTAAGGATACTTGTTAATAATGTACCCAAATACAGAAACGGACACATAAAACTCAGCGTTCTGATAAACAGTCCGGCATCCGGACTTTGAAATATAAGTTCTCCAATAAAGGGACCGGTCAGGTAGAAAAAGAACATACACACAAAACCGAGAGCCAGACAAAAAACTGTAGATAAATAAATGGATCTTGCTATTTTTTTTCTGTCCTGTTTTGCATCTGCCTCAGAAACATAGGGAAGAAGTAAAACACTGACCGAACTCGTAATGGCTTGCGGGAATAAAATCATGGGGAGAGCCATACCTGTAAAAACACCATAAATGCATAATGATTCTGAAGATGTCAGACCGAAAGATGTCAGTTTTCTGGGAAGATATGCGGCTTCGACGCTTTGTAACAAATTCAAGACAATGCGATTAATGCTGAGTGGAGTTGCCAAAATAATTATTTTTTTCAGAATATGTTTATCTTGTTCGGAAAGGGTTGTAGGGGTGCGAGGGTGTGTTTTTTTGCTTTGGCATAGTATCACTATGCTGATGAAAGAAGATACAATTTCGCCAATGACAAGTCCTAAAACGGCAAACAGGATTCTGTTTTCTGCGTTGATGTCCGGAAAGATGGAAAATGCCAATACAACACTGAGCACTCGGGCGAGTTGTTCAAGCAACTGTGTAACAGATGGGGCAGTTGTCTGTTTCAGTCCGAAATAATAACCGTTTATACAACTGTGGATGGCACAGAAAGGAAGCGAGAGTGCATATACACAAATAAGGTTTTGACATCTCTTTTCGGCAAGAAACAGAATCGAAATCGGATGGCTGAATTTACATAGTATAATTCCTAGGAAGATGGAAAGTGAGATGGAAATAAGAAAACCATATAACAGGGTCAGAATACTGCTTTTTCTTTTTCCTTCAGCCTCATATGCTGCAACATGTTTGGAAATGGAAGTTTGTACTCCGGCACAGGTTAAAGAAAAGGAAAGTGCCATAATCGGTGCAAGTAACTGATAAACGCCCATTCCTTCTTCGCCGATATGACGCGATAAAAAAATGCGGTAAAAAAAACCGATAATCCGTGTCAGGATACCGGCGACCGTTAACATCAATGTCCCAAGAATTAATTTATTTTTTCTGATAATATTGTGCAAAAAAACACTTCCTGAGATGTTTTTTCTAAAATATATGAAACTGGGACATTGATAAGAACGAAATAAAAAGAAAAAGCGTTATAGTTTGTGGAAGGAAGGCTGTCTGCCCATGAAAGTACAGTAATATTCAAAACCGCAGGATTGTAATATTTCGGAGGCTTTGTCAAAATCAGAAGCAACATGTTCCGGAAAATGTGCATCGGATCCCACAGTTATGATTTCTCCACCTAATTCTTTGTATCTTTTCAAGATGTCAATGGAAGGATTTGTGGCATTTAATGCTTTTCGAAGACCAGACGTGTTACATTCAATTCCTTTTTCATTTTCAATGATATGGATAAGGATATCATCAATCAGATCGGAATAGTCAAAGTAAGAAAAAGGACTGCCTGATTTAGCCGGGGCGTATCTTGCAATATAATCCAGATGCCCGTAAACATCATAGCCGATATAGGATTTCACGTATTCGGTCATTTCTTCAAAGTATGCCCGGTAACATGCAGAAACCTCATTGTTTTCAAAAAAAGAAGGATAGTATGGATCAGTTCCCATACATAAATGGGAAGATGCAATAATAAAGTCAAAATCATAGGATTTGGAAAGAATAATATTCTTTTTCATGCAGCTTTTCTGCAAGCCGATTTCAATACCAAACAATATTTTGATCTGATCCGCATATTTATCCCGTAAGCGCAGTAATTCATACAGATATGAATCTACACTTAATAAAAAAGTATCCGTATTGACGTTTTCATCGGGAACGTCCGGAAAATCAAAGTCGTTATGCTCGGTAAAACACATGGATTTCAGTCCTTTTTCAATACCGGATAAAATCATTTGTTCCATAGGAACATGACAATCTCCGGAAAAAGAAGAATGAAGATGAAAATCGGATTGGATACTCATAACTTAGTCCTGCCTTTCAAATTAGAAATCAAAATCATAATAACATAATGTGATACCCTGGTCAAAATCCCTTTTAACCATAACATCGCATTATATATTCAGAAAAAGGGCAAATTCTTTGATTTTCTTTTGAATTATGTCTTGATATTTTGGGACAAATTATGTACAATAAATGTGCTGACAAAATTCTGACAATGTGCATTCATGCGGATTTTCAGAATAATATATTAAAATTCATTTTAGGAGGAATTACAAAAATGGCAGTAAAAGTAGCAATTAATGGTTTTGGCCGTATCGGTCGTCTTGCATTCAGACAGATGTTTGGTGCTGAAGGTTATGAAGTAGTAGCAATCAACGATTTAACATCACCTAAGATGTTAGCACACCTTCTTAAATATGACTCTTCACAGGGTAAATATGCAAAAGCTGATACAGTAGTAGCTGGTGAAGATTCTATCACAGTTGATGGAAAAACATTAAAAATCTACAAAGAGCCCGATGCAAACAACTGTCCTTGGGGAGAACTTGGAGTAGACGTTGTTCTTGAATGTTCAGGTTTCTATACATCAAAAGAAAAAGCACAGGCTCATATCAATGCCGGTGCTAAGAAAGTTGTTATCTCTGCTCCGGCAGGAAATGACCTTCCTACAATCGTTTACAATGTAAACCATACAACATTGACAGCAGATGACAAAATCATCTCAGCTGCTTCTTGTACAACAAACTGCTTAGCTCCTATGGCAAAAGCATTAAATGACTTAGCTGGCATCAAATCCGGTATCATGAGCACAATCCATGCTTATACAGGTGATCAGATGATCCTTGACGGACCTCAGAGAAAAGGTGACTTAAGAAGATCTCGTGCAGGTGCTGTTAATATCGTTCCTAACTCAACAGGTGCTGCAAAAGCTATCGGTTTAGTTATTCCTGAATTAAATGGCAAATTAATCGGATCTGCTCAGCGTGTTCCTACTCCTACAGGTTCTACAACAATCTTAGTAGCTACAGTAGAAAAATCTGTAACAAAAGAAGAAATCAATGCAGCTATGAAAGCAGCAGCTACAGAATCATTCGGTTACAACGAAGAAGAAATCGTTTCTTCAGATATCGTTGGATCAACATATGGTTCAATCTTCGATGCAACACAGACAATGGTTGGCGAAGACAACTTAGTACAGGTTGTTTCTTGGTATGACAATGAAAACAGCTACACATCTCAGATGGTTCGTACAATCAAATACTTTGCTGAATTAGCATAATTTGAGTTGAACGAATTTATTTAAGACCTTAAAGGGTCCGGTCTTTTGGACCGGGCCCTTTTTTGTTCACGTTATGACTATTATGGTTATGGTGTGAGTGATTTATCAAAATAATATAAGGAGGCATTTCAAATGTCATTAAACAAAAAATCAGTTGATGATATCAACGTAAAAGGCAAACGCGTATTGGTTAGATGCGACTTTAATGTACCATTAAAAGACGGCGTGATTACAGATGAAACACGTATTAAAGCAGCTCTTCCCACAATCGAAAAATTAATTAAAGATGGTGGCAAGGTTATTCTTTGCTCACATCTTGGAAAAGTTAAAAACGGCCCCAACGAAGGCGAATCATTAGCACCTGTTGCTGTTAGATTATCTGAAAAATTAGGCAAAGAAGTAAAATTCGTTGCTGATTACAATGTAACAGGCGAAGCAGCTACTGCAGCTGTTGCAGCTATGAATGAAGGAGATGTTGTATTACTTCAGAATACCCGTTTCCGTGGAAAAGAAGAAACAAAACCTACAGATGCCGGCGAAGCTTTTGCAAAAGAATTAGCTGATCTTGCTGATGTATATGTATGTGATGCATTTGGTTCTGCTCACAGAGCTCATGCTTCCGTAGCTGTTGTTACTAAATACATCTCTGAAAAAGGTGGCGAGAATGCAGTAGGATACTTAATGCAGAAAGAAATCGACTTCCTTGGAAATGCCGTAGAGAATCCGGTACGTCCTTTCGTTGCTATCCTTGGTGGAGCTAAGGTTGCTGATAAATTAAATGTTATCAATAACTTACTTGAAAAATGCGATACATTAATCATTGGTGGTGGTATGGCATTTACATTCTTAAAAGCACAGGGTTATGAAATCGGTAATTCATTAGTTGATGACGAGAAGCTTGATTACTGTAAAGAAATGATGGCAAAAGCTGAAAAATTAGGAAAGAAATTATTACTTCCTATTGATACAGCAGTTGCTGATGGATTCCCGAATCCAATTGATGCTGAAATTGCAGTTGAATATGTTGATTCTACAAAAATCCCTGCTGACAAAGAAGGTCTTGATATCGGACCTAAGACACAGGAATTATTTGCACAGGCTGCAAAAGAAGCTAAGACAGTTGTATGGAACGGACCGATGGGTGTATTCGAAAATCCTACCCTTGCAAAAGGTACTATTGCTGTAGCAAAAGCTTTGGCAGAAACAGATGCAACAACCATTATCGGTGGTGGCGATTCAGCCGCAGCTTGCAACCAGTTAGGTTTTGCTGACAAGATGAGCCATATTTCTACCGGTGGCGGAGCTTCCCTTGAATTTTTAGAAGGTAAAGAACTTCCCGGTGTTGTAGCAGCTGACGATAAATAGAGCGATAATAATGAGGAAAGTATACAGTGTATGCAAGCTTGCTTGGAATACACTGTATATTTGACGAATATGACGGTTGAGAAATATGCACGAAGTGCAAAATATTGCGAAAACCGGCAGGATTGCGAGAGCGTAGCGTAGCAATCCGTATCGCACGAAAATGTTTCGTTCGCAAATATTATATAAAAAGGAGAACCATTACAATGGCAAGAAGAAGAATTATTGCCGGAAACTGGAAAATGAACATGACTCCCAGTCAGGCAGTTGAATTAGTAGCAACATTAAAAGATTTAGTAGTTAATCCTGATGTTGATGTCGTATATTGCGTACCGGCAATCGATATCGTTCCTGTAGCAGAAGCTATCAAAGGAACAAATGTAGAACTTGGTGCTGAAAACTTCTATATCGAAGATAAAGGTGCTTTTACAGGTGAAATTTCTGCTCCGATGTTAAAAGAAGCAGGTGTAAAATATATCATCATCGGACATTCCGAGAGAAGAGATATTTTTGGCGAAAATGATATCTTAATCAACCAGAAAGTAAAAAAAGCATTTGCTTCCGGTCTTTCACCTATCCTTTGCTGTGGTGAGTCACTTGCTCTTCGTAAAGCAGGTACTTATACAGAATGGATTAAGAGACAGATTACATGGGATCTTGATGGCGTAACAGCTGATCAGGTAAAAGAATTGGTCATTGCATACGAACCTATCTGGGCTATCGGTACAGGCGAAACTGCTACAGCAGATCAGGCTGAAGAAGTATGTAAGATGATTCGTGAAACAATCGCTGAGCTTTATGATGATGCTACAGCAGAAGCTGTACGTATTCAGTACGGTGGATCTATGAATGCAGGAAATGCGGCTGAATTACTGGCTAAACCCAATATTGATGGCGGATTAATCGGTGGTGCTGCATTAAAACCTGATTTTGGTAAAATCGTAAATGCTTAAATGATTTCGAATGATTTGCTATATTCAGTCATTTGATAAATCAATGTAGAAAATATTTTCTGTTGATCAATATGGTATTTGATACTGTATGAGTATAATTTGTTCATATTTATTCAGATTATAGAATAGAAAATTGTTGAGTTATATTTGAAAAGAGAATGAAAATAAAAGACGTTTCAGGTTGTGCGTTTCCTGAAACGTCTTTTTTTATAAGTCTCCTTTGTCAATACTGATCACACCATTAAAATTTCCTTCCAGAGCGGAGAGCTTGTTGCGTATAAAATCCAGTACATATTCATCCTTATATCGGTAGTCAAAGGGGAGTACAATGTCAAAAATTATATTGGTATGTGTTGGGCCTTTAACTACTCGGAAATCATGAAAATGAATATTAGGATCAAGTTCATCAATCATTTTTCTGACTTTTTCTTTTAATTCATCGGTGTATGGGTCATTCACCAGAATGGGATCCATATGAATGACTGCCTGACAACTGCATTGTTCTTGAATTTCATTTTCAATCCGGTCAATTAAGTCATGGATTTCCATGATATCTCCTTTTGCATCAACTTCGGCATGAAGAGAAGTCATGATACGTCCCGGACCATAATCATGTACAATCATATCGTGGATACCAAGTATTTCTTCATGAGACATAACCAAGTCTTTGATTTGTTCCACGAATTCCGGTTTTGGAGGCTGGCCCAACAAAGGAGAGATGGTTTCTTTAGCCGCATTGGTACCGGAATATAAAATAAAGAAACCAACCAGAACACCACAATATGCATCAATATTGAAGCCGGTAAATTGATAAATCAGGGTGGATAGTAATACAACAAATGTAGCAACTGTATCGCTCAAAGAATCAGTTGCAGTTGCAGACATTACAACCGATTCTATTTTTTTACCAATGGAGCGGTTATAAGAAAACATATATATTTTTACAAGAATGGATGCAATAAGAATTATAACCGTAATCATATCACATGCCATTTTCTGCGGATGAATAATTTTGTCAAAAGAGCTTTTGATTAATTCGAAACCCATAAATACAATGGCGACAGATATCAGTAAACCTGCTATGTATTCGACACGTCCGTGACCATATGGATGATCTTTGTCCGGTTTCTGTTCGGATATTTTAAAGCCAATCAGAGTAATTGCGGAAGATGCTGCATCGGATAAGTTATTGGCAGCATCAGCAATGATAGCAATGGAATTACTGAGAAGTCCGGCAATTAATTTTCCGATAAACAGGCAGATGTTCAAAAAAATGCCAAATCCACCGCAGAGCTTCCCATAAGCGGAACGGGTATTTGGATTTTGATATTGATCTTTGTTTTTAATGAAGATGTTGCTTAATAATGTAATCATATTTTTTCCTTATCTTTTTGTATGATTTAAGGTCAAAAAGTCAAATGTTAATCCTGTTTGCAGAATAAAGGTTATGATTTTACGACCTGCATAAACATCATTTTATCCTTTTAAAACCTACTTGTAAATATGAATTTTTGGTGCTACTATTTCTCTGAGGGTGGACAAATGAGAAAGAATAATCATGCTAAGAAAGTTTTAAATATCTGGACGATTTTGTCAGTTGTTGTCACATTAATTTGTATCTTATCATATGTGGGATATGGTTATGTTATCAATTCCGATAATGTATATACTGATTTTCTTGTGGGAGATGCTGCCTATTTAAGAACCAATAAAGTCGGAGAATGGCATTTATTTTGGTTTTTGTTGTTTTTAGCCATGACTATGACTGCGGTCTTAGCTTTTTTGGAAGGAAAAAAGATAGCGTACGCGTTGTCTCCAAATAAAAAATGGTTTCTATATGCCGGTTTAGTCTATTTGCCTTTTTGTACCCATCTGTTGATTTATAATACAGTGAATCTCTATTTTCTGCTTATTACGGTTTTGGTCAGCGGTCTTGTTATGATTTTTCGGGAAAATTGTCTTGAACAGATAGCTTTGTTTACTTGTATTTATTTTGGAATGGAAGTTCCGGCAATTATTCTTTCCGTTTTTGGGCATAGTTATTTTCTGAGTGATAAAAAAGTCCTATTTCTGGCATTTGTATTATATTTCTTAATTCTGCTTCTGGATAGATGTTTTAAGGATTTTTCCATGACAAGAGTGGCAGATGTTGTTCAAATTTGGATTCCTTTTTTGTTTCTCCTTTATCTGAAAGATACATATCAGAACGGTGCTACCATTGAAAAAGTGCCATTCCCGCAAACCTATATTTGTTTTGTTGTTTCTTTGATTTTCATATTGGTTGGTATAACGATTTATCAGATTGTACAGAAAAATAAGATTAAAACTGAAGAAAAACGACAAAATGCAGATGCTTTCCAAATATATTTTTCTACAGTTTTTTCCACTTTTTCTTTTGTTTCGTATATGTCTCCGGCCTTGATTTTACCTTTTGATCTGCATCATCATGGAGAGCAGATTTTACCGTGGCAACAGATTGTGGAATTGGGACAGAAGGCATATGATGAATATTCTCCTGCTTCCGGCTTTTTTCCGATGATTTTGGGATGTATCAATCGTGTGATGTTTCATGGTTATGCAAATGCATACAATATGAGCTTTGTGATTTTTGCATTGATATTTGAAGCCATTACTATTTTTCTGTTATATAGAAAAATCGGAGGAAGATGGGCATTACTTTTTGCGGTTTTATTTCATATGCCGGTTTATTGCCGCGGCTGGATGATACTGCCGACGTTATTGCTTTGGTCAGATAGAAAGTTGATTGAAAATAAAGCTTTGTGGCTGATAAGTTATGTGTTTGTCAGTTTTTTGGATGGTTTGTATTATCCACTTTATGGAGCCGCATTGCTTCTAGGTGCTTTTCCATTTGCTGTTTTGCAGGTTATTGCTTTTTTTAAAAAATCGGATTTTAAGAAAAAATATGTCATTCCATTATTTTTGCTATTGGGCGTTATTGCATTTTACGTTCCGCTTTTATTTCGAATGCTTAAGCATATTCTTTCCATGAGTGGACAGACTGTTTTTGTTGATGGAATCAGTATCTTTCAGTCTGAGATTCCGAATTGGTTTATGCCGTTTTTGTCCGGATTTGGCGGTTATTCCATGATATATTATCTGTTGCGTTTTACTTTTGGGATTATTTTTGTTGTTATGGCTGTTTATCTGCTTTGCCGCTTTATTAAGCAGAATGACAAAAAAATTCAGACTTTTTTAAATGATAAATATTTTATGTTGAGTTGTGTTCCGCCAATTATCTGTATTTGTTATACATACACGATGGTTTGTATGGATGAAGATTGGGTAGCAAACCTGCTTTCGCGTTCTGTTTTTATTATTCTTTTTGTCGGTATGTTTTTGCAGTTGTTTTTGATCAGCTATGGGAAAGAACTTTTAGGTGAGAAAAATCGGGCTATTTTAATGGCTTTGGTATTTTGTGTTCCTTTTTTGTTTTTTGAAAAATGTGAGGATTATGAATTTCCGACATTGGAAGGTACTACGGATCAAAAGTCTTATGTGATTGCTGAATATCAAAGCAAAATGTTGCCATATTCTTTGGGTGATGGGTATGTCTTGCTTGACGAGAATATAAAAGAAGCGAATCCGTATGTGCATTTTGAACGAATTGGAGACGGATATGTCTCCCAAAATGTGATGGAAAGACTAAACAAGATACAGTTTACCATGGATTTTTTGCGTGAGTTTGATCCGGATGTAAAAATACTGGGATTTGAACAAAGTCAGTTTTTTTATTATTTTATGAATGAAAAAGCAGTATACTCAGGGCGGACATCCATTGCACGCAGTCGCGAAGCGGTCGAAGAAGTGCTTACACAAATAGATCCGGAACATACGGTGGTACGTACCGGTGTCATTCCTTTGGAAGAATATTATTTATACAGGTATCTGGTGGAGCAGGGATATAGTTATTCTCCCGATTTGGATTTATTTTTGCCGAATAAGTTGTATGTTTCCATTTATGGAAGTACCGGTAATTATGATTCCTCAGTCTGGGTGCAGGATTATAATTGTTTTGGAGTTGCATCTTCATTTGCGAAATCTTTGAACCATATGAAATATCTTCACAATTCATACGAGGATATGAAAGTTAACTGTGTAATGCTGAAAACCGATGAAGGAATAGACTTTAACATTCAGACGGATTGCCCGATAGAGGGAAGAAATGTAGATTTTTTGTATGTTAAGATAGATGATGTTTCCGGAGAAAATCTTTGTGTAAGTTTTAATTGTGTGGGAAAAGAAAAAGAAGAATGTAGTCTGAAAGCATGGTTAGAAGATGGGGAATTGCTAATCCCGGTTGGCACGAATGCAAACTGGCTGACGGAAACGCATGATTCGATTATATTGTCTGTTTCTGATGCAAAAACAGGTGAGAATATCGATATTTCCAAGCTGGCCTTTTATAAACTGGATGAGTTAGAATCAGAATAGCTTATTTAAAATGATTGCATGAAAAGGGGATAAAGTAGTATAATAATCCCTGGTTATAGGAATGTTGGATATTAAGGAAGAGATTTTTAATCCAACATCATAATTTAAAATTATAAAGGAGAAAAACAGAATGAGTAAAGCACCTACCGTATTATTAATTTTGGACGGCTATGGATTAAATGAAAAGACCGAAGGAAATGCCGTTGCAATGGCAAAAACCCCGGTCATGGACCGTATGATGAAAGAATACCCCTTTGTAAAAGGAAATGCATCCGGTATGGCAGTCGGACTTCCGGATGGACAGATGGGCAATTCTGAGGTCGGTCATCTGAATATGGGTGCAGGCCGTATCGTATATCAGGAATTAACCCGTATTACCAAAGAAATTCAGGATGGTACTTTTTTTACAAATCCGGCACTTGTTGCAGCTGTTGAAAACTGCAAGAAAAACAATTCTGCACTTCATGCGTTCGGATTAATTTCCGATGGTGGTGTACACAGTCATTTAACACATTTATATGGTCTGTTGGAAATGGCAAAAAAGAATGATTTGGACAAGGTTTATGTTCATTGTTTCTTAGACGGTCGAGATACACCTCCGGCTTCCGGAAAGGATTTTGTGGCAGAACTGGAAGCAGAAATGGCAAAAATCGGAGTTGGTGAAGTTGCTTCTGTATCCGGTCGTTATTATGCAATGGACCGTGATAACAATTATGATCGTGTGCAGTTAGCATACGATGCGCTGGTTAAGGGAGAAGGCTTACAGGCTTCTAGTGCAACCGGAGCAATTCAGGAATCTTATGACAGAGACGAAACAGACGAGTTTGTAAAACCTACCGTTATTATGAAGGATGGTGCACCTATTGCAACAATTCAGGATAAGGACAGTGTGGTATTTATCAACTTCCGTCCTGATCGTGCAAGAGAGATTACAAGATGCTTCTGTTGTGAAGATGATTTCTTCGCAGATAAAGCTTTTAGCCGTGATAAAAAACTGGATTTATATTATGTATGTTTTACAGAATATGATCCTACCATTCCCAATAAGGATGTTGCATTCCATAAAGTTTCCGTAACCAATACCTTTGGTGAGTGGCTTGCTGCTAATAAAATGAGACAGGCCCGTATCGCTGAAACTGAAAAATATGCGCATGTAACGTTCTTCTTCAACGGTGGTGTGGAAGAACCGAATGAAGGAGAAGAAAGAATTTTGGTTAATTCTCCCAAATATGTTGCAACTTACGATGAGAAGCCTCGTATGAGTGCTTATACCGTTTGTGATAAATTAAGTGAAGCCATTACTGCAAAGGATGAAAACGGTGATGCATATTATGATGTTATTATATGTAACTTTGCAAATCCGGACATGGTAGGTCATACCGGTGTACTGGATGCGGCAGTAAAGGCAGTTGAGGTTATTGATGAATGTCTGGGTGAATTGGAAAAATTCATCAAAGAAGTTGGCGGCGTGATGTTTATCTGTGCTGACCACGGTAATGCAGAGCAGCTTGTTGATTACGAAACAGGAGCTCCGTTTACAGCACATACAACCAATCCGGTTCCTTTTATTCTCGTGAATGCAGATCCTTCCTACAAGCTTCGTGAGGGCGGATGCTTAGCTGACATCATTCCTACATTGATTGAACTTATGGGAAAAGAACAGCCGGCTGAAATGACAGGAAAATCTTTATTAATTAAATAAAGTGTGATATTTGAATAATTCATGAAAAAGTCTCCATGCTATAAGCATAGGAGGCTTTTTTGATGAAAAAATTTCTGATTATTTCTGTCTTTTCCTTTTTATATGCGGTTGCGGTTGCTTTGTTTCTCGATCCAAATGAACTGGCACCTGGCGGTGTTACCGGTATTTCAATTCTACTAAATTATGTTACACCAATCCCAACCGGAACCTGGGTGTTTCTGTTAAATATACCGTTACTTTTTATTGCATGGAAAAAATTTGGTTTATCCTTTCTGTTGTGGACGATATATTCTCTTGCAATTATATCGGTATCAACGAATCTGTTGGGGATTTTTCCGGCGCTGTCAAATGATACTTTGGCAGCGACGTTATCCGGTGCTGTACTAAGCGGAGTTTCCCTTGGGGGAATTATCAGGATGCGTGCAACAACCGGTGGACTGGATATTGTAATTCGCCTTCTGCGTAGAAAATATCCACATATGAAAACAGGAAGTCTTTATTTGATTTTAGACAGTATCATTATTTTTGCCGCTATGATTATTTTTAAAAGTATTGAAAAGGGAATCTATGCCGGAATTGCAGTTTTTGTGACCTCTTATATTATGGATCTTGTATTATATGGTAAAGATGAAGCTTCTTTGTTTTTTATCGTGTCCAATCATGCCAATGAGGTTTCCGATTGCTTAATGAAAAAACTACATGTCGGTGTGACAATTCTTCACGGTGAAGGTGCCTATGAAAAAAAAGAAAAGAAAATTCTGCTCTGCGCAACAAGAAAATCACAGGCACCCAAATTGGAACAGATTGTAAAAGAAATAGATTCCACAGCATTTTTGATTAAAACAGGCGCGAATGAGATTTATGGAGAAGGATACAAAAAATATGAAGAATTAGAATAGGTGTCAAGCAAAAAGACTTGACACCTATTGTTTTTTCGTGTATGATGCAATAGGTGTTTAAGAAAACAGGTGAATGATATGGAAAAAATCGTAGCACAAAATCTGCTTTATGATTTTTATGGTGATTTGCTTACGAATCATCAGCAAAAGGTATATCAGGATGCGGTCTTTAACGATATGTCGCTTTCTGAAGTGGCAGACTGTTATGGGATTACCAGACAAGGGGCTTTTGATTTATTAAAGCGATGCGATAAAATCATGCAGGGATATGAAGAAAAATTACATTTGATAGCGCGTTTTTCCAAAGCAAAAGATACTTTACATCAGATACAGCAGTTGTTGGATGACAATTCGTTTCCCGACAACAGAGAAAAAATATCCGAACTGGTCACAGAAATAATAGAGGAGCTATAGTGCATGGCATTTGAAAGCTTAACTGATAAATTACAAAATGTCTTTAAGAATTTAAGAAGTAAAGGACGTCTTACGGAAGAAGATGTAAAGAGTGCCTGTAAAGAAGTTAAGATGGCTCTGTTAGAAGCGGATGTCAACTTCAAGGTTGTTAAACAGTTTGTTAAGACAATTGAAGAACGGGCAGTCGGCACCGAAGTGTTAAACGGACTAAATCCGGGACAGATGGTTATCAAAATTGTAAATGAGGAATTGATTAACCTGATGGGTTCCGAGGGAGCCGAGATACAGTTTCAGCCCGGGAAATCTATTACCGTCATTATGATGTGTGGTCTTCAGGGTGCCGGTAAAACTACGACAACGGCAAAGCTTGCCGGAAAGTTTAAATTAAAAGGAAAAAAATCACTTCTTGTAGCATGTGATGTTTACAGACCCGCTGCCATTAAGCAGTTGGAAGTAAATGGTAAAAAAATGGGTGTTGATGTATTTTCCATGGGTGAAAATCACAAACCTGTTGATATTGCAAAAGCAGCAATGGAACATGCCAAAAAGAATGCTTACAATGTTGTGATTTTAGATACAGCCGGACGTCTTCATATTGATGAAGATATGATGGCAGAGCTTTCACAGATCAAAGAAGTCATCGATGTACATCAGACGATTTTGGTTGTGGATGTCATGACCGGTCAGGATGCAGTCAATGTTGCTAAAGAATTCGATGATAAGATCGGTATCGACGGTGTTATTCTTACGAAAGTCGATGGCGATTCCAGAGGTGGTGCCGCACTTTCCGTAAAAGCCGTTACCGGCAAACCAATTCTTTATGCAGGTATGGGAGAAAAGCTGGAGGATTTGGAACAGTTTTATCCGGACCGTATGGCAAATCGCATTCTTGGCATGGGTGATGTGCTTACCCTGATTGAAAAAGCACAGCAAAACATCGATATTGATGAAGATAAAGAAAAAGAAATGGCATCCCGCCTAAAGAAAGGTAAGATGGATTTTAATGATTACCTTGAAAGCATGAAACAAATGCGTAATATGGGCGGTATGGGAGCAATTCTTTCCATGATGGGAATGGGTTCCCAGCTTGAAGATGCCATTGATGATAAAGAGCTTGCCAGAACAGAGGCAATCGTTCTTTCCATGACACCGGCAGAAAGGGCAAACCCCAAGCTCTTAAATCCAAGCAGAAAGCACAGGATTGCAAAAGGTGCCGGCGTGGATATTTCGATAGTGAACCGTTTTATCAAGCAGTTTGAACAGTCCCAAAAAATGATGAAACAGATCCCCGGTATGATGGGTGGAAAACGTGGTATGATGGGCGGCCTTGGCAATATGTTAGGCGGTAAAAAAGGTGGAATGAGATTTCCATTTTAGAGAAATCTCTTCATAAATAAATGTTTTTTAATAATTTCGGAGGTAAGAAAAAATGGCAGTAAAAATCAGATTAAGAAGAATGGGCGAAAAGAGAAACGCAATCTACAGAGTTATCGTAGCAGATTCACGTTCTCCCAGAGATGGTAGATTTATCGAAGAAATCGGTACTTACAATCCCAATGTAGAGCCTTATGCTTTCACAGTTAATGAAGAATTAGCAAAAAAATGGTTAGCAGCAGGTGCTCAGCCTACAGATGTTGTTAGCAGACTTTTCAAGAATGCCGGTATCGAAAAATAATTTTTGATATAAGTAGTCTGGAAACCTTGTCATAACACTTTGGAGGTGGATTATGAAAGAATTAGTAGAAGTCATTGCAAAAGCACTGGTAGATAATCCGGATGAAGTTGTTGTAACAGAAAAAGAAGAAGAAAAACATGTTACAATTGAATTGCGTGTTGCCTCTTCAGATATGGGAAAAGTAATCGGAAAACAGGGACGTATTGCAAAAGCAATTCGCTCTGTCGTAAAAGCAGCTTCATTAAACGAAAATAAGAAGGTCGACGTAGAAATCGTCGAATAATATGGATGCTTAATTTTGGGGCTGAGATAACTTAGGTTGTCTCAGCCTTTTATGCAATTATATGATATGATACCAGGGGAAAACATACTTTTCATGTTCGCATGTGTAGCAGTCTGTTGGTATTATAGAGTTAAAAGAGAGGAAATAGTTTGGAAGATTTATTACAGGTTGGAATATTATCATCGACACACGGCGTCAGAGGAGAAATAAAAGTTTTTCCGACAACGGATGATGTGAAGCGATTTAAAAAGAATAAAGAGTATATCTTGGGAACGAAAAACGGAAATATGGATGTCAGGGTAGAAAGTGTTAAGTTTTTTAAACAGTTTGTTATATTGAAATTTGAAGGAATTGACACACTGGATGATATTTTGGTATACAAAGGTTGTAGTCTGTATGTTAATCGTGCCCATGCAGTAAAACTCCAAAAAGATGAGTATTTTATTGCGGATTTAATCGACATGGAAGTTTTTGATGTAGATGACAATTATATCGGAAAGCTGACCGATGTATTGGAAACCGGAGCAAATGATGTTTATGAGATTACGACAGAAGATGATAAAACTTATTTGTTTCCGGCAATTAAGGAATGTATCAAAAAGGTTGATATGGAAAAAAGAAAGATTACGGCTTATGTTATGCCGGGCTTAATGGAAGATATTACTTCAGAGGATTAATATATGTTTTTTCATGTTTTAACATTATTTCCTGATATGATCATGGATGGCTTAAATACCAGTATTCTCGGAAAGGCCATGGAACGCGGCTGCATCCGTGCGGAGGCTGTGAATATCAGGGATTATACATTAGATAAGCATTTAAAGGTTGATGATTATACGTATGGTGGCGGTGCCGGAATGCTGATGCAGGCACAGCCTGTTTATGATTGCACCATGGCAGTT
>JAEDFR010000097.1 GCA_016297945.1 Lachnospiraceae bacterium
AAGACAGATAATTCGATAAAAAATCAGAAAACAATGCAGTTGAATGTCAAATTATCTAATTATCTGACAATTCAAATAAATTTTTTTACGAACAACTCTTTACAAGTAAAAAAAATGGGTGTATATTCATTTCAAACAAAAATTAATCATAAGAAAAACTAAGGAAGGAGATTCCACATGTTTGACGCAAAGTTAAGCGTGCCAAAGTCTCCCTTATACAGGGAAGAATTTGAGCATGACAACTGCGGTATCGGTGCATGTGTTAACATTAACGGAAAGAAAAGCCGAGAAACAGTTGAGAACGCATTAAAAATTGTAGAAAACTTAGAACACAGAGCAGGCAAAGACGCCGAGGGTAAGACCGGAGATGGAGTAGGTATCTTAACACAGATCCCACACAAATTCTTCACAAAGGTCACGAAAACCCTCGGCATTTTTATTGGTGAGGAAAGAGAATACGGTGTCGGTATGTTCTTTTTTCCGCAGGATGAACTTCAGAGAAATCAGGCCAAAAAGATGTTTGAAATCATTGTCGAAAAAGAAGACCTTTCATTTCTTGGCTGGAGAGAGGTTCCGACCAAACCGGAAGTATTAGGACACAAGGCGGTGGAATGTATGCCTTGTATTATGCAGGCATTTATCAAAAAGCCTTCGGAATTGGAAAAAGGTCTGGAGTTTGACCGTAAATTATATATTGTCCGCAGGATTTTTGAACAGTCCAACGACGTAACGTATGTGGTTTCCTTAAGCAGCCGTACCATTGTTTATAAAGGTATGTTCTTGGTCGGACAGCTTCGTACATTCTTCCAGGATTTGCAGGATCCGGACTATTTATCCGCAATTGCATTGGTACATTCCCGTTTCTCAACCAATACCAATCCGAGCTGGGAGAGAGCGCATCCGAACCGATTTATCGTACACAACGGAGAAATTAATACGATTAAAGGTAATGCCGATAAAATGCTGGCGCGTGAAGAAAATATGGAATCTGAGCATTTGAAAGGGGAATTATATAAAATTCTTCCGGTTATCGATGCATCCGGTTCCGATTCGGCAATGCTCGATAATACACTGGAATTTTTGGTTATGAGTGGCATGCCGTTGCCGCTTGCTGTCATGATTACGATTCCGGAGCCCTGGTCAAACAACAAGACCATGTCACAGAAAAAGAAAGATTTTTATCAATATTATGCAACGATGATGGAGCCATGGGACGGACCGGCTTCTATCCTGTTTTCTGACGGTGATATCATGGGTGCGGTACTTGATCGTAACGGCTTGAGACCTTCCCGCTATTATATTACCGATGACGGAGAGGTTATTCTTTCTTCCGAAGTCGGTGTGTTACCGATTGATCCGGCTAAAATTGTGAAAAAAGAGAGACTTCATCCCGGAAAGATGCTTTTGATTGACACTGTCAAAGGTGAAGTGATTGATGATGAAGAATTAAAAGATTCTTATGCGGGCAGACAGCCTTACGGCGAATGGCTCGATTCAAATTTGGTTAAACTCAAAGAATTAAAGATTCCGAATGTTCGTGTTCCTGAATTTACTTATGAAGAAAGACAGAGAATGCAGAAAGTGTTCGGATATACCTATGATGAGTTGAAACAGGTCATTCTTCCGATGGCCAAAAACGGAAGTGAAGCAATTGCTGCCATGGGTGTTGATACACCAATTCCGGTTTTGAATAAAACATACCATCCGTTATTTGACTATTTTAAACAGTTGTTTGCACAGGTTACCAATCCGCCGATTGATGCCATTCGTGAGGAAGTGGTTACTTCCACTACCGTATATATCGGAACAGGCGGAAACCTTTTGGAAGAAAAGCCGGAAAACTGTGATATTTTAAAAGTGGAAAATCCGATTTTAACCAATACCGATATTTTGAAAATCAAAAACATGAAAGCTAAGGGCTTTAAGGTAGAGGTTGTGCCGATTACTTATTACAAAAATACGAGTCTGGAAAAGGCAATCAATCGTCTCTTTGTTGAAGTAGACCGTATTTTCCGCGAGGGTGTCAATATCATTATTTTGTCCGACCGTGGTGTGGATGAAAATCATGTGGCAATTCCTTCTTTACTGGCGGTATCTGCATTACAGCAGCATCTGGTTCAGACCAAGAAGCGGACTTCTGTTTCTGTCATCTTAGAGACAGCAGAACCCAGAAATGTACATCATTTTGCAACTCTGTTAGGCTTTGGTGCAACAGCAATCAACCCTTATCTGGCACAGGAATCAATCAAAGAGCTGATTGATAATCATATGTTAGATAAAGATTATTATGCTGCAGTGGATGATTACAATCATGCGATTATCAGTGGTATCGTTAAAATTGCTTCGAAAATGGGTATTTCAACCATTCAGTCATATCAGGGTTCCAAGATTTTTGAAGCAATCGGTCTGGATTATGCGTTGGTGGATAAATATTTTGCCGGTACAGTTTGCCGGGTAGGCGGTATAAGCATTGCGGATATCGAAAAAGAAGTCAATGACCTTCATTCTCTGGCGTTTGATCCGTTAGGACTGGAAAGTGATCTTACACTGGATAGTCCCGGTCATCACAAAGCACGCAGCGGTGGTGATGAACATTTATACAATCCGCAGACCATTCACTTGCTGCAGGAATCAACACGTCGCGGTGACTATGACTTATTCAAGCAGTATACAGCCTGTGTCAATGATGAGAACAGTCCCAAGACTTTACGCGGCCTGATGGATTTCAATTATCCGGCAAAAGGAATACCGATTGACCAGGTTGAAAGCGTTGATTCTATCGTAAAAAGATTTAAAACCGGTGCCATGTCCTATGGTTCCATCAGTAAGGAAGCACATGAGTGTCTGGCGATTGCCATGAACAATCTGGGTGGTAAATCCAATACCGGTGAAGGTGGCGAGGATTTGGAAAGACTTTCCATCGGACCGGACGGATTAAATAAATGCTCTGCTATCAAACAGGTTGCATCCGGACGATTTGGTGTTACCAGTAAATATCTGACAAGTGCGCAGGAAATCCAGATCAAAATGGCACAGGGTGCAAAGCCCGGCGAAGGTGGTCATCTTCCGGGTGGAAAGGTTTATCCATGGATTGCCAAAACGAGACATTCAACACCCGGTGTTGGTCTGATTTCACCGCCGCCTCATCATGATATTTATTCGATTGAAGATTTGGCGCAGTTAATTTATGATTTAAAAAATGCCAATAAAGATGCCAGAATTTCCGTAAAACTGGTTTCTGAAGCAGGTGTCGGAACCGTCGCAGCCGGTGTTGCAAAAGCCGGTGCACAGGTTGTTCTGGTATCCGGATATGATGGAGGTACCGGTGCGGCACCCAGAAATTCCATTCACAATGCAGGACTTCCGTGGGAGCTTGGTCTTGCGGAAACACACCAGACCCTGATCCAGAATGGCTTGAGAAATAAAGTTCGTATCGAGACAGACGGAAAACTTATGAGCGGACGTGATGTTGTGATTGCGGCTTTGCTTGGTGCGGAAGAATATGGTTTTGCAACGGCTCCGCTTGTAACCATGGGCTGCGTCATGATGCGTGTATGCAATCTGGATACCTGTCCGGTCGGCGTGGCAACACAAAATCCGGAGCTTCGCAAACGTTTCCGCGGTAAACCGGAATATGTAGAAAACTTCATGCGTTTTATCGCACAGGAGATGCGTGAAATTATGGCAGATCTTGGTGTAAAGACGATTGACGAACTGGTTGGTCATACCGAATTTTTGAAGGTAAGAGATCATCTGGATGCGCGCTATGCAAAAGTGGATCTTTCCAATATTTTAAATAATCCGTATGTCGGAAGCAAAGAAAAAGTTATCTTTGATCCCAAACAGGTTTATGACTTCGGACTGGAAAAAACACAGGATGAAAAGGTTTTGTTAAAACAGCTTTCAAAAGCATTGGAAACCGGTGCAAAGAGAAGTATTGAAGTGGATGTTACCAACACAGATCGTTCTTTCGGTACCATTTTGGGCTCTGAAATTACAAAGAAATTTTACAATACCTTACCCGAGGATACGTATCGTGTGTTATGTAACGGCGCCGGCGGTCAGAGCTTTGGAGCATTTATTCCGAAGGGCCTGACTTTAGAGCTTGTCGGTGATTCCAATGACTACTTTGGCAAAGGTTTATCCGGCGGAAAGCTGATTGTTTACCCTCCGAAGGGATCGACCTTTAAACAGGATGAAAACATTATCATCGGAAATGTGGCGCTTTACGGTGCGACAAGCGGAAAAGCGTTTATCAACGGTGTCGCCGGAGAACGTTTCTGTGTTAGAAATTCCGGTGCCATTGCAGTTGTCGAAGGCTGTGGCGACCACGGATGTGAATATATGACGGGAGGCCGTGCGGTCATCTTGGGAAGCATCGGCAAGAACTTTGCAGCCGGTATGAGCGGTGGTATTGCTTACGTTCTGGATGAAAACAATGATTTGTATACAAAGACCAATAAGGATATGGTTTCTTCTTATGAAATCACTTCCAAATATGATGTTTTGGAATTAAAGGAACTGATTAAAGAGCATGTGGCATATACCAATTCCGAAAAAGGTAAGCTGATTTTGGATAACTTCGGAGAATATCTGCCGAAATTTAAAAAGATTATTCCTCATGACTACGAAGAAATGCAGAAGGCCATAGTCCAGATGGAAGAAAAAGGTCTGAGTGCAGAGCAGGCACAGATTGAAGCATTCTATGCCAACAAGAATAAATAGGAGGTGCAAAAATGGGAAAACCTACAGGATTTTTAGATTATGAACGTGTGAATGCAAAAGCAGAAGCACCGAAAAGCAGAATAAAACATTTTAATGAGTTCCATGAGTATCTCCCGGAAGAAAAACAGAGATTACAGGGCGCACGTTGTATGGAGTGCGGCGTACCCTTCTGTCAGGCAGGAGCCATGCTTATGGGAATGGCAAGCGGATGCCCGTTACACAATCTGGTTCCGGAATGGAATGATCTGGTATACAACGGAAACTGGGAACAGGCGTATAAGCGTCTGAAAAAAACAAATAACTTTCCGGAGTTTACTTCCCGTGTATGCCCCGCATTGTGCGAAAATGCATGTACCTGCGGATTATATGACGAACCGGTTGCATCGAAAGCAAA
Organism: Lachnospiraceae bacterium; assembly: GCA_016297945.1. Taxonomy (GTDB): domain Bacteria; phylum Bacillota; class Clostridia; order Lachnospirales; family Lachnospiraceae; genus UBA2882. The sequence continues at coordinate 5,120 of JAEDFR010000097.1, forward strand.
TGAGCATGCGATTATAGAGCATGCCTATGCCAATGGATATGCGGCTGCGAAACCGCCGAAAGTACGGACTGGTAAGAAAATTGCGATCATCGGAAGCGGCCCTTCGGGACTTGCCTGCGCTGACCAGCTCAATAAAAGAGGGCATTCGGTAACTGTATATGAACGTAATGACAGGATTGGCGGTCTGCTGATGTATGGTATTCCGAATATGAAGTTAGAAAAGCATATTATTGACCGTAAGATCAATATCATGAAAGAAGAAGGCATTGAATTTGTGACAAATGCCAATATCGGTCAGGATATCAAAGCATCCAAAATTCTGACACAGTATGACAAAGTCGTGTTGTGTTGCGGTGCTTCCAATCCGAGAGATATCAATGTGCCCGGAAGAGATGCAAAAGGAATTTATTTTGCCGTAGACTTCCTTACCAGAAATACAAAGTCGTTGTTGGATTCGGACTTTAAAGATAAGAAATACATTGATACAAAAGACAAAAATGTTATTATTATCGGTGGTGGTGATACCGGAAACGACTGCGTGGGAACCAGTATCAGACATGGTGCCAAATCCGTTACGCAGATTGAGATGATGCCAAAAGCACCCGACTGCAGGGCAGAGAATAATCCCTGGCCCGAATGGCCGAAAATCTGCAAGACCGATTATGGTCAGGAAGAAGCGATTGCCGTTTACGGACATGATCCCCGCATCTATGAGACAACCGTAAAAGAGTTCATTAAAGACAAGAACGGCAATTTAAAAGCAGTGAAGCTTGTAAAACTGCAGTTTGTCAAAGATGAAGCAACCGGAAGAAACAAAATGGTTGAAGTGGAAGGCAGTGAAACGGTCATGGATGCCGATATTGTTCTGATTGCTGCCGGCTTCTTGGGAAGTCAGAAATATCTGACGGATGCCTTTAAAGTGGAAGTAAACGAAAGGACAAACATCAAAACCGAGCCCGGAAAATATCAGACCAGCGTTCCCAATGTGTTTGCGGCAGGAGACGTGCACAGAGGACAGTCTCTGGTGGTATGGGCAATTCGCGAAGGACGCGAAGCAGCAAAGGCCGTTGATGAAAGCCTGATGGGCTACTCTAACCTGAATGTTCAGTAGCTAATTTTTTATATGATATTCTTTTTGCAGCGCTGTTTTATAATCATCATTGGACAGCGCTGCTTTTATATCGGATAAACGACCGTCTTTGCGAAGCTTATCTGCAAGCTCACGAATCTGTTCTCTGTCGGTCTGGGAACTGAGATTTGCTTCTTCCATACCACGTTCTAATGCGGCATTTTGTAAATTCAATGCAATATATTGATCCATCTTTTCTATTTGTTAAACCTCCTTTAATAATTTGCGAATACGCCTGTTTTATGCTACTTGTGACGGATGTTCGAAGAGTTATTTTGATAATTACTATCTCCATTTTTGGTTATCTTATGACTATTATAATGAAATAAATCACTTTGAATTTGTGTTCCTATTATATATCTTTGTCGCCGGCTTTTACGAGGTTTCGTGTCTTTCTTAGCACCATAAGCGAACAAAAATAATGACCGGTTTCAACTGTTTGAAGACGAAGTCTGAGTTTTGAAACCGGTCATTTAATAATATTTTGTGAGCATGGTGCTTAGAAAGCCTAGAAACCGAAGTGCGAGGCGACAAAGATATATAATAGGAACGCAAATTTAAAAAAGGAATTTTTAATTATACGGCGGAAAGAAAATGATGAAACGGATGTTGCTGTAATAGAAAACTTTTGATACGCTTAAAATAAGAAAGGCGCAAGTGGACTTTCAACAAATGATACAAAATCTGACTGCAGGAGAGAAAATGGGACTTGGAGTAATGAAGCGAAAAATGAAATATGGGCTTATGCCATTTCTTATTTTGATGGGAATGCTATTTTGGCCGTTTACACTGAACGCAACGGAAATTGCAGAGAAAAGCGTTTCTGAAAATGACATTGTTGTTGTCATTGATCCCGGACACGGAGGAAAAAATGCGGGAGCGATTTATGGTGGTTATATTGAAAAGACCCTGACGCTCAATACTGCAAAAGCTTTGAAAGAAGAATTGGAAAAATATGATGGCATAAAGGTGTATCTGACACGGGAAAGTGATGTGGATATGGAACTGGGAGAGCGGGCCGCATTTGCAAAAGAAGTAGATGCGGATCTTTTGTTAAGTCTGCATTATAATATGTCAGAACTCCACAAACTGTTTGGAACAGAGTGTTGGATTTCGGCATTTGGAAGATGTTATGCGGTTGGAAGGGATTTTTCGTCAATTGAGTTGGAAGTGTTGACAGCGGAAGGATTGTATGACCGGGGAATCAAGACGAGATTGAACTCGAGGGGGAAGGATTACTATGGCATCATTCGTTCAAGCACGGCGAATGACATTCCTGCAGTGATTATTGAGCATTGTCATCTGGATCAGGTAAATGACAAGCCTTATATCGATCATAATACCTGGCCGCAAAAATACGGCGCTTTGGATGCGACAGCCGTTGCCAGATATTTTGGATTAAAATCGGAACAATTGGGAGTGGATTATAGCGATGAAGTGCATGAATCGACGCTTGTTCCGACTGAGAGAATGTCTCCGGATGATACGCCGCCGGAGTGGTGTGAAGCAGAAGTGATACAGGTGAATGAACAAACCGGCATGATCCGGGGAAAGTTGTCTGCATATGATCCGGACAGTAAAATTCTATATTATACCGTCAGCTTTAATAATGGAAAAAAGTTTGGTGAATATTATAAATATGAGCCGGACGAAAACGGAGAAGTATATTTTGAAGTACAGGCTCCGAATAAGAAAAGGACACGTCTGGTCGTTGCGGCTCTAAATATGTATGGCGGTATGACCAAAAGCGAATTGTTGTATGTAGGACGTCTTACTTACCTGCCGGATGAAGAAGCTGTGGAGGAAACAAGTTCAACAACAACGCAGGCAGCGGACTTAATCGAAGAAAGCGAAAATCCGGATGTGGATGACGTGCCTGACGATGATGCAGCGCCTTCGAAAAAGGTGCAATCGGTATCATATTTTGCGTTTTGGGTGTTGGTTTTCGGACTTCCAATTCTGTTGATTGGAGCGATGTGGAAATATTCAATTGACAAGAAAAGGCGAAAAGCTAAGAAAAATGACAAAAATTAAAAATAAATTTAATAAAAAATAACAAAATACTTTGACGCATTACAGTGAAAAAGGATTGCACGAAAAAAAGTGCTTTACATTATTCCTTATTTCGCTATAATTCTTTCATAAAGGGTGCAATGTAGTGGCAATGTAGTGGGAATTGACAGCTGGAAACAATGAACCTTGCACAGGATCTATGCGGTATGCATATGATAAAGTGCATGGAAAGTTAATGAAAGGTGGCTTTTATCATGATGGTAGTACGTAAGATTTCATTAGGACCCGTTGAAGC
>JAEDFR010000098.1 GCA_016297945.1 Lachnospiraceae bacterium
ATACTTCTCCTACACAACTCGTTGTGCACATTTATTATAATGCATCCATCATCCGTTATCAATATAAAGTTTGTTTTTTTATTCTTTTTAGTTTCTCATGTATTCAATTTGAATTCCTATGTTTTTACTTCTTATTCCTTCTATTGCTCTAAGATATATGAATCTACCTTTTCTACAAAGATATTCCAATCATCCGGATATCCATATTCCCGACAACCGTCTATTGTGACTGTGGTACAATCGCCCGGATCTTCATCACTATTATGAATTAAAATCGAATAAGAAAACAAACTTTCCATATCCGGATATTCTTCTGTCTGAGGCCAGTAAATACCTGAAAAAAGTGTCACGTTATAATCGACGATATAGCTTCCAAGCTCCTTCATGTTTTCTGCATCAATATCATACCATGTTTGATTTTTCTGAATTTGATTATTGTCAAAATCTATCCAGTAAGAATAATGTTCTCTGTTTTCATCCCGATAATCAAACGTCACAATACTTATTTTAGCAGGCTCGATATTTTCTACTATTTCTAATTTCTCACTTTGTTTTTTCGATATTTTTCCATTCTCAGAAACAGAAGCATTGCCCTTGCATCCCGTTATAACACACAGCAAAATAAGAACCATTGCTATATTTATTACTCTTTTCTTCACATTTCCTCGTCTTAACATATTTCCTTGTTCCCCGTTTCCCTCAATATCTGTGCTTATTGTCCCAAAAAATATCCTTCATCCGAATTCCCGGTAAGATTCAGTTTGTACTTATTCCCCCAGAATAAGTCAGCGTACACCTCTCCCTGAACTTCATCCATATTTCCATCAGAATCCATGACACGAAGTCGTATGGTTGCCTTCGAACCATCTTGGATTTCTTTTGCAAAGTCTTCCGGAATTAACTGAAAACTCACATTTTGACCGCTTTGTAATGCACGATTGTCCGCTTCACACATAGACTGATGTGCGGATATATTTTCACACTCTACATCTATGAGTATACCATAGACTGCATCGTCTGCGTAGTTGACAACGGTAAATTCGAGCACTTCTTTTGTTTGATCACGATTTGAAAAATCGACCTGTGCATTGGTTTCAACTGATGCGCCTCCAAAAACAACATTCGACAGCTCCGTTTTTCTGACTAATGCTTCCAGTAAGTTGATGTCTGTTCCGACACTCTTAATCTCTACACCTGCAAATTCTGATGCATCAGAGCTTGTGACAGAAAGTGTTTTTGTTTTGCCATCTATTTTATATTCAAATACAACTTCATTCAGATTCTCAATCTGCGCAAGAAAAATATAAGCATACATCTTCAATCTTTCTTCAAATGCTTCCTGTCTGTCTGAAGAAAAATCATTTTCAAAAATCATTTTCCAAACATAGGGTTCCTCTGATGTCTGAAGTTCATTTGTAAAACCTCCCGTATAAGCAGTCATATTTAATGCATTTACGATTTTCCCATTAGAAGGCATGTTCCCAATATACGGATTATAGACTGCATACAGAGCAGAAGTAAGTGGTGAAATCGCCTCCCCGTTTGCCCAGATAATCCGGTCACCGATCCATACCTGACGAATCTTTTCGGATGCAACATATGTCTGTTTTGCCGTCGTCTTATAGAAAAAGCTCTTTGGCACACAGCGCACCGATATTTCTACCACCCCTTCTGCTTCACTGATATCAATTTTCTGTATTCCCTGCTCGGAAGTGGTATTTACTGCAACCGACAATTCTGCATCGGAAACATCAAGATTGTACGCAAGATAATCTGTATTCATATATTGTCCTGCCAAATAATATCTTGCACAAAATACCATCACAGCAATTGCCCAAACAATTGCTGCGCAAAGAATGATATGTTTTTGATGCCTTTTTTTCGTTTTTTTCAGAAAGTCAATTTCCTTTTTTTCTTTTTCTGCAACTTCCATATCCTGAGTTTTCATCTGTTCGAATACATGTTTACATTGTTCGCACTCCCTAAGATGCATCTTTACTTCTCTATTGGTAACATCACTGGTAAGTTCATCTATATAAGACGGTAATAGGTCCTGTATCATTTCACATGGAATTTTACTCATTCTTTTCAACCTCCTTTTTTAATCGTTCCTTGGCTCTGTAAAAATTTACCCGCGCCCAGTTCTCCGTCTTCCCCATGATCTCACCAATTTCTTTAAAGGATAGACTTCCAAATATTCGAAGATATAAAATTTCTCGGAAAGGCTCCGGACACACATGCAGTTTTTTCATTAGTTCTATTCGTTGCATCCGGTCGAAAACTTCCGTTTCTACGTTTGCTACGGAAAGATTTTCGTAATCATCGATGGTTTCTTCTGTCGGATGCTTTCTTTGATATGCCAGCAGTTGATTTTTTGCGATTGCACAAAGCCACGTGGATAATTTGCAGCTTCCATCATATCGATGAATGCTTTTAATCGCCTGATAAAATGTTTCCTGCGTTAATTCTTCAGCAATGTCTTCATTATGTGTCTTTGACAACATAAATTTATAAACCGTTCTGGCATATGTCTGATAGATTTCATCCATTGACTGCATTCCTTCGCCTCCTTTCGTCTTATTCTTCTATCCATTAATGTCTTGGATTTAGGATTCGTTACAGTTATTTTTTCACTATTTTTTCACTAATTTTCACTATTTTTTCACTATTTTCCATTATCTTCAGATAAAAATCAGGATTTCTAAATGCTATTGCAGCTTTCACTCTCCACCTTCTTAACAGGGTGTCTGATTACTGTTTTCCACTTCTGTGGTGCAACCTTCCTTGCATCTGACATATAGATTTCATGATGGAGCCTTTTATCACTAAAATCATTTACATAGCCATTCTCTGCAAGAAATTTATCCATAAGAGCCACGGTTGCTGGTTCATCATCAAAAGAGCCTATATGCATAATCTGTACACAAAGCCCTTCCTCCACCGTAAGAAATTCTGCATCTGAGCAATCTATTTTCTTCTTTTTGGAAGCCGTTTGAACCGCCCAATCAAAATCAGCTTTCTCTAATTCTCCTCGCAATTCTTCTTGTGTGCCTTCATTTTTTTCATAGCCCAGTCGTAGTGACTGCTGGTTGTACTGATAAAATATCCGCCTATACAACTTCCTCCAACCCATGGATAAAAAGTATTTGTAAACAATTCTTCCTGCGAAAAAGTATCCAATGCTTCCATCACTCTTTTATGTGAATCCTTAAATTTTTCCAGAGCTTCTTCTTCCGAAATAGTTTGACAACGATTATAAAATACTAGGTTCATATCGCCATACGTTTTCCAGTTGTAGCCTTCCATCAAAAAAGGCTTGTTACATCCATTCTCACGATTTTGTAGCCACGCAAGCAGCAGTAAATGCCATTCATGCAAATGCATCAGCACATCGCGAAGATTTTTGTCACGCTTCCAATGTGCTTCCTTTTTCTTTTCATCAGAACCAAAGTCATATTCTGCTTCTTTCTCAGCATCTGTCCTGTTTTCAATCATGGTAAGCAGTTTCTCATAGTTTGTATTTGCTGCTGTTATTAATTCCTCTTTGTTTTTTGGTCTTGGCATAATTTTTCCTTCTTTCTCAAATTTCTTTTTCATACTTTTTTGCAATATTGGAAGCGATTCGGCAGAGATTTTCTCTTAGAAACTCCGGTTCCATCACAGTTACCTTATCCTTGCAGGAAAGTATCCATGTAAGCAGGCTCTCATTATCCGAATACTCATGTTCAAACAATAAGCTGCCATCAGACTGCACGGTAAAAGAATCTATCCCAAATTCCTCTATCAGATGCCATTTCATAGAAGAATCAAAAACAGCCTTTACCCTTGTTGTAGCCGGAAATAGATGTTCATTGGATAAATCCGGCATAGGAACGTTTCTTCCTGTTTCAAATACAGTCTCACAAGCGATTTTATCCATACGATTGAGCTTGAACATACGAAATTCCTTTCGTAACAGACAGTAACCATACACATACCAGCTACTCCACTTAAAGATTAAAAAATATGGTTCGATCTTTCTTGTGCTGTCCCCGCTTGGTGCATAATAATGAAAGCCCAGTATTCTTCTTTCTTCTATAGCATTCTGAATCATTTCAATCTTTGGTGACAAAGAATCCTTGTACCAGGAAGAAAGATCAATCAATATGGATTCACTGCCGCTTATGTATTCAGAAGAACCCGATTTGATTTTCTCCATAAGCTGCCCATAATAGTGACTGCCACTTACGCTATCTAGACTTCGAAGTCCTGCCAATATCATCTGCATATCTTTGGATGTCAGTAAAGTTCTATCCATCCGATATCCATCCATAATGCTGATTCCTCCACCGGTCCCCTGTGTGGTAGTAATGGGAATTCCCGCTTTGCATAAATTCTCAATATCTCTGTTAATCGTCCTTCTTGAAACCTCAAACTTTTCTGCAAGCTCAGGTGCCGTAACTTTTTCTTTCTGTAATAATACAGAAAGAATTCCGATGAGTCTGTCTATCTTCATGCTATTATTCACTTCCTGCCTTATCATAACATTCCAAACACGACAACTATATGTCATGTTTATTATAACACCGCTATCGAAATTATTAAATAACTGTCTGTTTTCTTTTTCAAAGCTGAAAATGATAATCGTTATGATCTATAAAAAGGAATGCAATATCCAATCTGACCCTGATATATTATTTACCTGGTATAAAAAAAGACCGCATACCTCAAACAGATATACAGTCCATTTTTATTATACCGTCAATTTGCTGTTTTCAACGGAAAACAGATATCGATTTCCATATAACCATCTTCTCTTACCATACGATAAATATCCAGAATCGGTCTTTCATCCAACTGATTTTTTGTCTTTGACAGCCATCTGCAAAATATCTCCTGATAGACCATATACAAAAACTGCGGATATCCCTTAAAATGATATACGGCATACTTTCCACTATCAAAGCTTTGCGTAAGAATATCTCTATTCTCCTTCAAAACCGGATGTTTTGGCGAAATTGTCTGGCACAACTCATACATACAATGATCTTCGTCTGTAATGGACGGATCATCGATGGTACACTCAATATAGACAGTGTCTTTGGTTGCCAGATGTTGATATTTTTCTATAAACGTACACCATTCTTTTGGCAAATCATGATAATTTCCCTTTTTTCTTTCGTAAATAACCGTAAAACCCTCAAGCCACTCAACACTAATCAGTTCCTCTGTATCTTCTAATTCATCCAAGGATATGCCATTTGAAAAAGAACTCTCTATCACAATCTGTTCACTGTTTTTCCGAAAATCAGCCGGTGAAATATCCAGATGTTTCTTAAATGCCGTAGCAAAATTTGACGAAGAATACCCGTATTCTCCGCCAATCTCTGTGATGCTTTTCTCTTTCTCAACTTTCAGTCGCCATGCGCTTCTCTCCAGACGCACCCGCTTAATAAATTGATACAAGGCCTCATTGGTATCCTCTTTAAACATACGAGTCAGATGATATTTTGAATATGCACAATGACGTGCCACGTCATCCACAGTGATATCCTCTTCGATATGGTCAAAGATATAGCTGATTGCCTTATTGATGACCGCACTCCGTATGGTCGTGCTTTCTCTATCTTCCATCTAACCCACCTCTTGTAATCTATTTTTTTGTTTTCTGAGCAGATATACAGAAACAACAGCCGTCAGCGTTTCTGTACATGGTGCTGCCATCCACACTCCGGTCATTCCAAATATCGCCGGGAGCACCAAAGTAAATCCTAATAAAAGAACAATCCCTCTCAATGCCGATATAAGTGCAGATGATTTAGCGTCGCCGCAGCTTGTAAAATACATAGAATTAATCACATCATATCCCATAACAAGAAATGTAACTGCATAAATCCGAAATCCCGATGCCACCATATCTGCCACATTGCTGCTACAGCCAAACATTCCGGCATAATTTCTTCCTGTCAGAAAAAAGATGCCTGCAATCAGAAAGCCCATTACAAACAAAATTCGATTGGTAATCTTTCGTATATCAAAGGATGTTTTGATTTCTCCCGCTCCCCAGCAGATACTGATTAACGGCATCATTCCCTGGCCGAATCCAAGGCAAATCATACTATAACCATACACGACAAAGCCAAGAATTGTAAAGGCCGCAACACCTTCAGCTCCTACATATTTCATCAGAACATAATTAAATGCAAACATGGATATGGCACTCGCCATTTCTCCAATAAATTCAGAAGAACCGTTTAATATGATTTCCCTGTTTATGATCTTATCAAAACAAAACTGATGAAATCTTATCCCTGCTTTTTGACTGAAAAAATAACCAAGCAAAATCAAAACCGTAACCATCTGTACGATTAGAGAACCGATTGCACTTCCTTTTACTCCCAAATGCAATACAGCAACAAAAATGTAATCCAATATCATATTCAGTATGCATCCGACAATACTTACCACCATGCATATCTGTGGTTTTCCGTCAACGCGAATAAACATCCCTAATATGGTGCCTGCTACCATAAGCGGATAGGTAAATAACATAATCCGATAATACTCTGTAAAATAGCCTGCCAAGTCTGCACCTGCTCTTAATACGTTAAGTATCGGTGTAAAAAGTATGAACGCCACAAATGAGATAATAATACAGACACCTACTGCCGTTACCATCGTCTGTGAAAATACCTCTGATGCCTTTTGTTTTTCTTTTGTTCCAAGAAGTCTTCCACAGATTACCGATCCGCCTACACCTACACAAAGCCCTGCTCCCAGATAAAAATAGAGAATCGGCAGTCCCAGATTAATTGCCGCCAGTGCATTTTCACCCACATAGTTTCCTGTAAAATAACCGTCCGTTATGGTTATTACCGTTTGCAACATCATTGCTATGATACTCGGAATCGAGAAAGCGAGGATCATTTTTAATTTGTTTTCCTTAATTTGTTTGATATCCATACTTGCATCTCTCCTTTACCAAACCTATTATAGAGATGCAAATATTTATATACTTCTGAATTCGTGCTATAAATTCATTTTTTGAAATTTGTTTGATAATGCCATATGGAAGAAGACGGACTTATTACACGAACTGTATATCCAAAAGTCCCGCCAAGAGTTGAGTATGCATTGAGCGATTTAGAAGAGTGAAGCATTCACATTATGATATCTTCACTAAAGTTTTCTGTAGTTAATAATTCAAATGTAATCAAAATTTTTCTCCTGTTGCATTTTGGATCTATATTAAAAAAGTGGACACACAAAGTAACTATACATTACAATTAAGTAGACACCAAAAAGGAGGTATTTACTCATGTCCACTGGTAAAACAGGAACTCGGTATGACGAAGACTTCAAGCGAACTCTTGTCAACCTTTATCAATCCGGAGGCAAAACCCAAGCAGCACTGTGTAAAGAATACGGTGTATCCATGACTGCTCTTGCCCGTTGGATTAAACAATACTCAACCGTTGAAACGGATGATGGCGAGATCCTCACTGCAAAGCAGGTAAAAGAACTTCAAAAACGCAATGCTCAACTTGAAGAAGAACTTCTCATATTAAAAAAAGCGATTGCCATCTTCACGCCACACTCGAGCAACGATTAGAAGCTGTTCATAAGCTACGCTTCCAACATGACATCAAAATCCTTTGTAAAGTTTTAGGTGTCAACAGAAGCACTTATTACAAACATTATAATTCAGAACCAGCTGACCGCACTAAAGAAAATCAACACATTGCAAAAATGATTCTTCAGATTTACGCCGATTACAACAAGCGTCTTGGTGCATATAAAATCACCTATGTTCTTCAGCGTGATTATGGCATAAACATCAGTGTCGGACGAGTGTACCGCCTGATGAGAACTCTTCAGCTACCACGCATGTCCACGGAAAAACCTTTCCGTAATTACCGCCATAAAGATAATGGTGAATGTACCAATCATCTACATCAAGAGTTCAACCAAAAATGTCCAAACATCGTCTGGGTCAGTGATTTCACATATATCAAAGTCGCTGGCAAATGGTATTACCTCTGTATTGTAATGGATTTATTTTCACGCAAAGTCATCGCCTGGAACATTTCTGCAAAACCTGATGTTGATTTAGTAATGACTGCGTTCAAAAAAGCTTATGATAAAAGGAACTGTCCTAAAGGGCTTATGTTCCATTCTGATCGAGGATCTCAATATACTGCTTTTGCATTCAGGCAGTTATTGGATTCTCTTAATGTCGTGCAATCATTCTCAAAGAAAGGTTATCCCTTCGATAATGCTTGCTGTGAATGTTTCTTCAAATACCTCAAAAAAGAAGAAACTAACCGGAGAACCTATCACTCTTTTCAAGAGTTACAGTTATCCATATTTGAATACATTGAAGGATTCTACAACTCAAGAAGGCCTCACGGCTCTCTTGGAATGCTAACACCAAATGAAAAAGAGGAACTATTCTGGAATCAGGATTAGCGTCTCCTTCCAGAAAGTTTTTTCTAATAATTGTGTCCACTCACTTGACTATA
>JAEDFR010000099.1 GCA_016297945.1 Lachnospiraceae bacterium
TATTTTTGTAAAGATTTTGAAAAAGGCGGACTGCTAATCCATAGCAATCCGCCTGAAAAAATACCACACTTCTAAACTATCTTCTGCATCAATCTAAGCTTGCATTTTTCCATCCAACACTAAGCGTGTATACTTCATAGGTTCATCAATCACAAGAGCATTCTGTCCGCAAACGGCCAAAACGAATCAAGTGCGCCGTCTCTACATAGAATCCAAATCATAGGAATTCCTATTATGAGTGCATCCACCCTATAAGCGGGTATATCCTGGAGATTTTGATATATTTGATTGAAAAAGAACGCCTTTATGGAATATAATCAGTAAGGTTCTAGCTTAATTGGCAGAATTATTCATTTTAACATCCTTCTCCACTTTCGACACAACCTTCTTATATACACGAATGGATTTCTTCATGATGTGCCTTCACATAATTTATATCTTTTTCATTTTGATATATCAATAGGGGTGTACAGTGCCTTCGCTCATGCTATTCGTTTTTATTCGCTCATCTTTGCCAACTTCGCCGCCTGGTCCGCTGCAATCAGCGCATCCAGAATTTCCTGTATATCTCCATCCATGATTTTATCCAGTTTATACAGGGTCAGATTGATGCGGTGATCGGTCACACGTCCCTGCGGGAAATTGTAGGTTCTGATCTTCTCAGAACGATCGCCCGTACCAATCTGGCTTCTACGAAGCTCTGCCTCTGCGTCATGTGCTTTCTGGCATTCAATGTCATACAATTTTGCACGTAAAAGAGCAAATGCCTTCGCTTTGTTTTGCAACTGCGATTTTTCCGTCTGTGAATAAACAACAATTCCGGTAGGAAAATGTGTTAATCGAACCGCCGAGTCTGTGGTATTGACACACTGACCACCATTTCCGGATGCACGCATTACGTCAATACGGATATCTTTTTCATCAATTTCCACTTCGACTTCATCAGCTTCTGGCATAACGGCTACCGAAATAGTTGACGTGTGAATACGTCCGCCAGACTCGGTTTCCGGAACTCGTTGTACTCGGTGGACACCGCTTTCGTATTTTAAAACGGAATAAGCACCCTGTCCCGTTACGGTAAAGGTCACATTTTTCATACCGCCAATCCCGATTTCTTCGCATTCAACTAATTCGCATTTCCAACCGCGGCCTTCTGCATAATGAACAAACATACGATAGATTTCAGCCGCAAACAAAGCAGCCTCATCTCCACCGGCACCGGCACGGATTTCAACAATGACGTTTCTATCATCATTCGGATCTTTGGGAAGTAATAAGATTTTCAACTTTTCTTCCAGTTCTTCAACCGATTTCTTTGCATCGTTTAGTTCCTCTTTGATCATTTCACGCATGTCATCATCGGTTTCTTCTTCGAGCATAGCAAGCGAATCTTCAATATCCTGCTTACTCTTTTTATACTCTTTGTACGCTTCAACGATAGGAGCCAGATCACTCTGTTCCTTCATCAAGGCGCGAAAACGTTTCTGGTCATTGGCTACATTGGGTTCATTTAAGAGTCCCATTAACTCTTCATATCTTCCGATTAAATCTTCTAATTTATCAAACATTTTTATTCTCTCCCATATGGTTCTTTCTAAACACGAATCACAAAAGCAGTTTTTGTCACTCACTGTTACGCACGAAACTTTAAATTGATTCGCAATTTTTATAATACACACATTTTCCGGACACAAAAAAGTGTTTTCATTTGTTTTGTGTGTTCACAAAGTTTGCATGCGCTAACTTTCAATGGTTAGCAGCTACAAGTTAGCAGCTACAAACTATCCATAGGGAGATAAGTTCCATATACGACACGGTCAAGTCCCGCATAATCCTTTTTTACATTCACTTCTATAAACCCCATATCTTTCATAAGTTGTGTAACAGGCTCAGCCTGATTATATCCAATCTCAAAAAACAGCATCCCATCGCGATGAAGATACTTACCGGCATTTTCTACAATCCGGCGATAAAAATACAAACCGTCCTCTTTTCCATCTAACGCAATCAACGGCTCATGATGCGAAACCTCCGGCTCTAATGTCTCAAGCACTTTGGTTTCGATATAAGGAGGATTGCTGACAATTATATCAAATTTATCCATTTCCGGAAGTGCGTCAAATAAATCGCCTTTCCAAAAGGAAATCTTTTGCTGATTCTCTAAATGGTTCTCCACATTGACTTCCAACAAACGGGCAGCATTTTCTTTAGCAACCGATAAAGCCGCTTCGGAAATATCAATCCCGACACCCTGACAATCATTGGAATAATGCAACAAGCTGATTAAAATACATCCCGAACCGGTACACACATCCAGAATATGCATCCCGTCATGTAAATGTTTCATGGCTTCTTCCACCAAAATCTCTGTGTCCTGACGGGGAATGAGCACATCTTTGTTTACATAAAACTCCATACCCATAAACTCTTGTTTTCCAAGAATATATTGTAAAGGAATGCGTTTTTCGCGTTTTCGAATTTGGTTTACATAATCTTCTTTTTGTTTTTCATCCACTTCTTTATCAGGATACAGGAGCATATCATTACGTGTTGTATGACACACCGCTTCCAAAAGAAATCTGGCATCGAGTTCTGCCTCCGGCACACCGGCATTTTTTAATTTTTCTGCACCATATAAATATAATTCTTTATACTTCATTACTTTCGTTTTCCTGTGCCATACAATGTATTATTCGCTCTGCATGATACCAGTCCGAATTCCAGTGTTTCACCACCATACATTTACCGTTCTGTATTTTCTTCATGTACTTCAGCGTCCTGCATCTCATCGTCATGCACCTCGTCCTGCAGCTCGCCACCATGCATCTCATCCACATCATAATGGAAGGTTTCTTTAAAATATGCCTTCCAGTCAAAAACCGCCTCAATGGAAGCAATGGCAACTTCAATCATATCGTCGTCCGGCTCTCTTGTGGTCAGCTTTTGAAGCATCATGCCCGGAGCAGATAAGATGCGGACAAAGAGATTGTTGGATTTTCCTGCCAGCCGGATAATTTCATATGCAATTCCCGCAATCACCGGAATTAATAAAATCCGCAATGCAACTTTCAAAAATGTATTGTCCACACGAATAAAGAAAAAGACAACCGCACTTACGAACACAACAAACAATAAAAAGCTGGTTCCGCATCGTTTGTGCAAACGGGAACATTTACGGACATTCTCCACATTGAGAATTCGTCCTCTTTCAATACAGTTGATACATTTATGTTCCGCACCATGATACATATACACTCTTCGAATATCTTTCATCAGAGAAATGGCTACTACGTAAATCAGAAAAATAGCCACACGAATCAAAGCTTCAAACAAAGCAAGCAGTGATTCGTTGCGAACCACCTTCTGCAATAAAGATGCCAGAAAATACGGCAGTACCATAAACAATCCAATGGCAATCGCAAAAGAAATAATTACTGTAATGGTGCTGAAAACAGCCTCCGCATGTGAATCCGAAAGTTTATTTAGCGCTTTGTCAACAGCCGTTTCCTCTGCCGTTTCATCTTCATAAAAAGAAGCCGAATAATTCAGAGACCGGGTGCCTAAAATTAGTGAATCCGCAAAATTAAACACACCTCTGATAAAAGGCAGTTTAAAAAAACGATTATCTCCGGTACTGGACTTATATTCGTCGGTCTTAACTTCAATCTTGCCGTCCGGTTTGCGCACCGCAACTGCATAGGCGTCTTTATTTTTCATCATGACACCTTCTAAAACAGCCTGTCCGCCGATTCCACAGTAATGCTTAGATGTATTTTTAGCCATATTTTTCCCTCTTTTTACTTGTAGCATTTATATCTTATTTATAACATTTATATCAATTATGAAATTAGAGTCAAAAAATTTTGCCCCACAATACCAACGGATTGCTACGCATTACTTTTTGAGCCAGTATTATCATTATAAGAAATATACAGAAAAAAATAAAGGCTGAGATTATGAAATCCCAACCTTTTACTTCTTTTTTATAATTACATGCCATATTTCTTGTTGAATTTATCAACACGTCCACGAGCCTGAGCTGATTTCTGCTGACCTGTATAGAATGAATGGCATTTGGAACAGATTTCAACGTGGATATCTTCTTTTGTTGAACCGGTTACAAATGTGTTACCACAGTTGCAGGTTACAGTTGCCTGATAATAGTTAGGATGGATTCCTTCTTTCATAATTTTCACCTCTCTATATTAATATCTCTGGTTTTTTTCACAAACAGCTTTATAAGCATACCACAGTTTCAAATCGAAAGCAAGTCTTTTCTGGAAAAACTTCATTTTTCTGCATTTCTGAAATTCTGTTTTCTAGAAAAACTTTATTTTCTGAACCGTATCGATAAATTCTTTGTTGTTTTTGGTATGCACAAACATATCCAGAATCTTCTCCACGGCCTCTTCGGGCTTTAATCCGTTCAAAGCTTTACGCATCACATTGATACTCTGCATTTCTTCCGGGGTGAGCAATAAGTCTTCCCGACGGGTACCAGATTTGGGGATATCAATGGCAGGGAATACTCTCTTTTCAGACAGCTTTCTGTCCAAAACCATTTCCATATTACCGGTTCCTTTAAATTCTTCGTAAACGACATCATCCATCTTGCTGCCGGTATCAACCAGTGCTGTTGCTAAAATCGTCAGACTGCCGCCTTCACGCATATTACGTGCTGCACCAAAGAAACGCTTGGGCATATGAAGTGCAGCCGGATCAAGACCACCGGAAAGGGTACGCCCACTCGGCGGAACCGTCAGGTTGTATGCCCTGGTAAGTCTCGTGATACTATCCAACAAGATCATAACGTCTTTTTTGTGTTCAACTAAACGTTTTGCTCTTTCAATTACCATCTCGGAAACACGCTTATGATGCTCCGGAAGCTCATCGAAAGTTGAATAAATAACCTCCACATTCGGTCCTTCAATGGCCTCCCGAATATCGGTAACCTCTTCCGGTCTCTCATCAATCAACAAAATAATCAGATGCATATCCGGATTGTTCTGTTTTATCGATTTAGCCACTTCTTTTAATAAGGTGGTTTTACCGGCCTTCGGAGGTGAAACAATCATACCACGTTGTCCTTTTCCAACAGGGCTCATCAAATCCATGATACGCATGGCAACCGATGCCCCCGGAGTCTCTAAACGCAGTCTTTCATCCGGGAAAATGGGGGTCATATTTTCAAAATTCAGACGCTTAACTGCTTCTGACGGATGATAACCATTGATTTTTTTCAGATATAAAAGAGCGGAAAACTTTTCATTTTGTGTTTTAACTCTTGTATTTCCCTCAATAATATCGCCGGTCTTTAAGTTGAATTTGCGGATCTGGCTGGGTGCCACATAGACATCATTTTCGCCCGGCAGATAATTTTCACATCGGATAAAACCAAATCCATCCGGCATAACCTCTAAAATACCGCTGGCTGTTTCTCCGCTATCCAGTTCATCGCTGAGTTTCTCCGGACTGATTTTTGCTTTCTCATCTTCCGCAAGCATAGCCTCAATGATATCGGCCTTTTTCATGGCAGATACCCCTTTAATACCGCGTGATTTTGCAATTTCCCTTAAATCGGCAAGGGCAATTGTTTCATACTTTTCTCTCATATTATAAATGCCTCCATTATTAATCGCAGAATTACCCATATACGGGGTTATCAGGTATTACATTGTATTTTTGGGATTTCTTTTAAGAAAAAATTTTCTGACTTGATAGTGTAAGTATACAACAAGAACTCTATTTCGTAAAGAAAAAATCATTTTCTTCCGCGTCTCATATCCTCAAGCTGTCTGTCAATATCATCCGAATAAGAGCCTTTCCGATTTCTTTTTCTGGAATGATATCCATAGTCTTCTTCCGGATTAGCAATCAGAATTTTTGCGAGCAGACCAACACCACCAAAAATCAATACAAGCATCAGTACCCACTCATATAATGTGATTGTCTGCAAACGGATGGTTGTGGATGCGATCACGCCTGCTACAATAATCAATACACCAACGGCTATCATTATTTTAGAACCCCAGGAGCCACCTGATGCAAAAAGCCATACAATGCCAATAATTAACGGCACAATCAGCAAACCGGATGTAACATGTATTCCTCCAAACATAAAGCCCATTCCGAAACCGGATGAAACCATTACTTTCTGGGAAAATAAGAATAAACCTCCTACCAACATGGCAAGACCGGCCAAAAACTGTAATAATTCATTTCTTGCTTTTTTCATATGTTATTTTCCTCCAAATAAAACAAATCGTTTCCAAACAGCTTTTCGAGCTATTTTTGTATTCATTTAACATATATGCGTATTATAACGTAAAAACATCAGAAATTCCACTTCTATCGACTTGAAAAATCTGAATTGTTCATTTATCATATGATACGAGGGTTCAAAAGTCATACTTTTCATGCTTAAATGAAAAATATGACCTTGACGCATGCAAACATAAAATCAATAAATGAATTACAAATAATATAAGAAAGAAGGACCACACAATGACAGTGAATGAAAAAGCTTTAAAACTCCATGAAGAATGGCAGGGAAAACTCGAAACAACCGCAAAGGCATCTGTTAATTCCAGAGAAGATTTAGCACTTGCTTACACGCCCGGTGTTGCAGAACCTTGTAAGGTAATCGCAGAAAATCCCGATGATGTTTATAAATATACCATGAAGGCAAACACCGTTGCCGTTGTTTCTGACGGAAGCGCCGTATTGGGACTTGGAAATATCGGTGCCAAGGCCGCTATGCCGGTTATGGAAGGAAAAGCTGTTTTATTTAAAGAATTTGGTGGCGTTAATGCCGTTCCGATTTGTTTAGATACACAGGATACCGAAGAAATCATCAAAACCGTTACTTATCTTGCACCCGGTTTTGGCGGTATCAACTTAGAGGACATTTCCGCTCCCCGTTGTTTTGAAATTGAAGAAAGATTAAAAGCAACTCTGGACATCCCGGTATTCCACGACGATCAGCACGGAACCGCGATTGTTGTTTTGGCTGCTACAATTAATGCATTAAAGATTGTTAAGAAAAATAAAGAAGACGTCCGTGTAGTTGTAAACGGTGCCGGTGCAGCAGGCGTTGCAATTTCCAAATTATTATTAAACTATGGTATCAAAGATGTGATTATGTGTAACAGCAAAGGAATTGTTGCCAAAGGTGCTGCCAGATTAAACTGGATGCAGGAAAAAATGCTTGAAGTTACCAATCTTGAAAACAAAACCGGTACGCTGGCAGATGCCGTAGTTGGTGCTGATATCTTTGTCGGTGTTTCTGCTCCGAATACCTTAACACCTGAGATGGTTAAGACAATGGCAAAAGATCCGATTATCTTTGCTATGGCTAACCCGGTTCCGGAAATCATGCCTGACGTTGCTAAAGCAGCAGGTGCCAGAATCGTTGGAACCGGACGTAGTGATTTCCCGAATCAGATAAACAACGTGGTTGCATTCCCCGGCATTTTCAAGGGAGCTTTGGAAGGACGTGCTCCACAGATTACCGAAGAAATGAAGTTAGCTGCTGCTTTCGCACTCGCAGATTTAGTTCCCGAAGATGAATTAAATGAGGATAACATTATGCCGGAAGCTTTCAATCCGGTTGTTGCCGAAACGGTTGCAGCTGCAGTTAAGGCTCATATCCAAAAATAAACTCCATTTTATTACGTGGCTACGAAATTTGCCGCATAGAATAGAATAGAGATAAAATTGAGAACAAATATCAATTATAGGTTTACATAATTATGACGCAAGAACCCATGACCTTATACAAGCTAATCATCCTGTATATGTTGGATCGTGCAACACAGCCTCTGACAAAAGCCCAGATTGATGATTTTATCCTGGAAAAAGAATACACCAATTATCTGACGCTCCAGCAGGCCATTGCGGAATTAAGTGAAATTCAGTTAATTTCCACTGAAACCTTCCACAATCGCACGCAACTTATGTTAACCGAAGAAGGTAAATCTACCATTGCCCTTTTTCATAAACAGATTTCAGATGCAATCAAGCAGGAAGTTAGCGATTACTTACGGGAGCATGCCATAGAGCTTCGAAACGAAGTTTCTGTCACCGGACAATATCAAAGAGTTTCTTCCAAATCCTATGAAACTGTTTTACGTGCTACCGAGCGCGGAGATTTACTGATGGAATTGAAAATCACTGTCCCGGATGAAAAAACTGCCACGGCTGTTTGTGAGCAGTGGCAGAAAAAAAATGAAGATATTTATGCATTGATTATGAAGGAATTGTTTTAATCCCAAATGATTTCATACAAACAATAAAAGGTTCCAATTTCGTTTCATTCTGATATGTACCCTCTTTACTGGACAAAGTAAATGTCCAGTAAGGAGGGTTATTTT
>JAEDFR010000018.1 GCA_016297945.1 Lachnospiraceae bacterium
CTTTTGCCTTGGCAACGACCTCTTCCATATCCTTTTTGCCTGCCACAGTTGCATTGATTTGTGTGAATTCAGCACTGGTTGTATTGGCAATAACTTTTGCAAGTGTTGTCTTGCCGGTTCCCGGAGGACCATAAAAAATCACACTTCCCAGCTTGTCCGCCATGATTGCACGGTATAGCAGCTTGTCTTTTCCTATGATATGCTGTTGCCCAACCACTTCTTCGAGTGTCGTAGGCCGCATGCGCGCAGCCAATGGTGCTTCCTTTTCCTGATTGTTTTGACGCATATAGTCAAATAAATTCATTCCATCCATAGACTTATATCCCTATAATACCTTATCTGTTCCCTTATGTATTGTAAAACCCTATCACATATCTTTTACCGTACATTTTCTTTTTACCATACATTTTCTTTCTTCATTCTATGATATACGAATCACAATTTTCATTCAATATCATTCCATAATAATTTTTCATTGAGAAATCCATTATTTTTTCATGAGAATTCCAGCTTTTTCATCGATAATTCAATGTTATTCATGACAATTTCAATTTTTGGAGATTTATTCCAAAATAATTTCATCAACCGTAACAAATTCATATCCTTCTTTTTGCAAATCATCGATTGCGGTAAGTGCGGCCATGACACTTGACTTATAAGAATCGTGCATCAGAATAATGCCGTTATCTTTTGCATTTTCCTCAATCCGCCTAACAATTCCCGCCGTATCTTCACAACACCAGTCCAAAGGATCAATATTCCAAAGAACGACGAGCATGCCTGTCTGCTCTTCCAGGTTTTCTCTGTGATTTCCAAAAGGCGGTCTGATATACTGGGGAATCTGCCCCGTTATATTTTCGATAACCTCATTCGTTTTTACAACTTCCTGATGAAGCAAAACCGTATCGGCATTTTTTAAATCCTTATGATGAAACGAATGATTACCAATCAGATGCCCCTCATCCTGAATTCGTCTGACCAAATCCGGATAGTTTTGCGCAGCTTCGCCAAGTAAAAAAAACGTAGCATGAATCCCGCGTTCTTTTAATCCGTCCAACAACATGGGAGTATAAATCGGATGCGGACCATCATCAAATGTTATAGCAATCTTTTTAGTTAACATAACTTCTTTCCTTTCAGAAACCAATGCCGTATTTTTGCTGTCTGCCTCATAAGTCATTTCAAATTTTCCAAAGTATCCAAAGATAATTAAAGAAAAGGTAAATAACAGACCGACCAATGTCTTTGCATTTTTGAAAAAACGATTCATGGATACCTCAAAAATGAATTTGTATAATATATGAATGAATTCGTATCATTATGCAGTAGGTATGTGCAGCCTATTCTTCCGACTCGATTACAGAATCGGTATACTTTCTTTGCATATCATGCCTTTTTTTCCGATTTTCAACCGTATCAAAAAGTATGGAAAAATCATAATCTTTTGGATATAATTCGGTTGCAGCCACATGCAATTTCACTCTCTTATGATTGATCCATATTTTTTTATTCGGAAGCTGTACTCTCAATACGCCCTTTTCATTTATGGTTTCACAGACAATTCCAATCTTTTTTTCCGGATAAACCATAACACTGTCACCGATATGAAACTTCTCGCTAAGATCCGTATGCTTTTTAACCGTTTTTGCTTTTACAATTTTTCTCGTACTCTTCTTTGCTATGCTTTGTTCCGGATTATCAAACGTGTAGTTAGCAATTGCTTTCTCACCGTATGCAGCGCGAATTGCCACTTCCAACATTTCGCCCGGCATCCCCAATCTGTCCGCAATATAAAATGCGCAGCTTTCGCCGGCCTCTCCGATTACCATTTGATAGGTAGGACGCAAGGTTTCTTTATCAAATGACATCCTTGCATTTACAATATCCAAAGCCTTATCTGCATATTCCTTTACTTCCGGATAATGCGTTGTCACCAAAAAAATTGCGCCGCTTTTTCTGAGTTCTTCTAAAATTGCAATGGCAATACCCATACCTTCCGTTGGATCTGTGCCGGAACCCAATTCATCCATAATCACAAAACTGTCCTGATTGACTTCTCTTAATACCTCCAGCACATTCGTAATATGAGCCGAAAAAGTAGACAGATTTTCTGACAGATTTTGTCCATCACCAATATCACACAGATAAGAACTATTCATACAGATATCAGCCTTTTTACATGTGACATGCAATCCGCATTGTGCCATGATACAGTTTAGCATAACGGTTTTAATCGATACTGTTTTTCCTCCTGTATTGGGACCTGTGATTACAATTCCCCTCACGTTTTCGCCCACTTCAAACTGTAACGGCACCGCAATCGTTTTATCCATTAGCGGATGCCTTGCATCAATTAACCGGATTCTACGTTCCGTATTGATAACCGGTTCGCTCGCATCCATAGTAAGACTTAGTTTGCCTTTTGAAAAAATGAAATCAAGCTTTTCGATCATATTTAAATCTTCCTGCAACGCAGGTTCTGATGCCATAACCATGGCGGACAAAGTGTACAAGATGTTATAAACTTCGTTTTCTTCACTGATTTTTAATGACTGCAACTCTTCATAGTATTTTGCCACACTCGAAGGCTCTATAAAAAGAGTACTTCCGGTTGAAGACTTATCGATTATGCTTCCGGCTATCTTAAACTTATAATCTCTTTTTACAGGAAGACAGATTCGTCCGTTTCGGAATGTGCAATATTGATCTGCCATATACTCCTTATTTGAACGCAGTATCTGCTCTGCCTTCTGTTTCATCTGCTCCTCACATTTAACGATCTGTTTGCGAATCAGTTCCAATTCTTTTGACGCATAATCATCCACTTCTTCATTTCGGATTTTTTGACTGATTTCCTGCCCCAAATCTGCAATAATATCCAGATTCTCATCATAAAAGGCCAACGAATTCTCATACACTTTTCCTCTGGAAAGATAGTCTTTTAATCTTTTTATTACTACCAGCACTCTTTCCACTCTCTCTAATTGATAAGGGGTCAAACAGTCTCCTTTTTTCGCAATCAGCAATACTTCTTTTATTTCTGTAATATTCTGAAATGGAGGATTCCCCAATTTCTCGATCAAAAACCGTGCATCGCTTGTATCTTTTAATTGTTTCTTTAACTCTTGTTCCGAAAAGAACGGACCGGCTTCCCTGATTTTTTCTTTTGCCCAGTCAGTAATTGCTAACTCTGACCATATTTCTTTTATTTTATCAAATTCAATTTGTCTTTCAATATTCATTGTCTTTTCCTTTCCGATAATACTTATTTTTTCGCTTGTATTCCTGAGAAAGTTTGCGTTTTTGCTCACAGACTGTATGCGGCCACAGACGCATAATAAGTATTGTATTACAAATCCGAATTATTCCTGACTAATAAAAAAAGCATGACCATACAGCCATGCTTAATCATTTCATAAACAATACAACAAATATTCCACATTATTAAGCAATCGTAAGGCGAAAATGTTGACAGCGCATACGTCAACAAAAGGGCAAAATCTCAGTATCAACCAAAATCGCCCCTGCAATATTTATTTTGCAACTTTCTCCATTACAATCACACTTAACAAACAAATGTCTCCTAAAATCTTTTTTTCAATTATACAATTGCCATTCTAATCGGTCAAGCATGAAATTCGTGTCCGGCATATTCTCTGTCTTGTTCTTTATCTTGCCTTGTTCTTTATTTTGTCTTATACCTTTTAAACCATGTACTTAACCTTGACAAAATCATAACAATAATGTTATCATGCCCCCATGCAAGGGTGCTCGAAAATCTGAGCGCCCTTTGATTTTTTATCATCATTATATGATACCACAAAGTGCGTAGCAATCCGTTGGTATCATGGGGTCAAAATACCTTTTGACCTCAACATCATCATAATTATATTGGATTGGGAGGAAATATGCTATGACAGCAGAGGAATTACTACAGGAAGCTGCAGGCTACGAAGAAAAACTGATTACCACCAGACGTTTTCTGCACACGCATCCCGGAACGGGTTTTGATATTGAAGATACCGTTGCCTATGTCAAACAGGAACTGATTGCTATGGGTTATGAACCCAAGAGTTGCGGCAGGGCCGGTCTGATTGCTCTTGCAGGAAAAAAAGAAAACGGTAAGACTTTTCTTCTTCGTGCGGATATGGATGCGCTTCCGTTATCCGAAGAAGCGGACGTCGAGTTTGCTTCGACAAACGGAAAGATGCATGCATGCGGTCACGATATGCATACCACGATGTTACTCGGTGCAGCAAAGCTTTTAAAGGATCATGAAGATGAAATCAACGGAACCGTAAAACTCATGTTTCAGCCTGCCGAAGAAATCTTCGAAGGTTCACATGATATGATTGAAGCAGGTCTTTTGAAAAATCCGGACGTCGATGCTGCTCTTATGATTCATGTTATGGCATCCATGCCAATGCAGGCAGGAACCGTCATCGTCAGCGACGGAGGCGTCAGTGCTCCTGCTGCTGATTATTTCACCATAAAAATTCAGGGAAAAGGCTGCCACGGCTCCATGCCGAATAACGGTGTCGATCCCATCAACGTAGCTGCCCACATTATCACTTCACTTCAGGAGCTTCACGCAAGAGAACTGGCACTCACCGATGAAGCCGTCTTAACTATCGGTTCCATCCACGGCGGTGCCGCTGCCAATGTCATTCCGGATACGGTAGAACTTGGCGGTACTATCCGGACATACGATGAAGAAATCAGAAGTTTTCTGAAAACAAGAATGACGGAAATCTCCCAAAGCATAGCTACAGCTTTCCGCGCTACAGCAGAAGTATCCTTTGGTTCCGGCTGTCCGACTTTAAACAATAATCCGGATTTATCAGCTTGTGCGGCAAGCTATCTCAAAGAACTGTTACCTCCTGGCAAAATTTTTACCGCGGCTCAGTTAAATGCCTTATCCGGCGACAAAAAACCGCCGAAATCAGCCGGTTCCGAAGATTTTGCTTATATCAGTCAGGAAGTTCCTTCCGTTATGTTAGCTTTAGCTGCCGGAAGTCCCAATGACGGATATTGCTATCCGCAGCATCATCCAAAGGCAAAATTTGACGAGTCAGCTTTAGCAGGCGGAAGTGCCGTTTATGCATACACGGCTATGCGCTGGCTTGAAGAACATGAATAATCTTCTTTGAATATGCATTTGGTTTTCGGATTGCCAATCTGTTTGTCAATCTGTTTGTCAATCTGTAATTGGTCTAAAGAAGAATAAGTAATTTTTCAAATTCATCTTTTAAAAGATCAAAAATAACGCAAGAACATATCATGGTAAATTTTATAATGTTATATTTGTATTTTTAAAATATAAAATTGAAGGCACCAAAAATTAAAAATATGAAAGTGAGGTACTTGTCATGAAAGAAATCATCCAAAGCCCCCTATTACTTGCTCTGGTCAGTATCGGTCTGATCTACATCTTAGGTTTTTCACTCGTTTATTTGAAAAAAGCCTACAGCCGTTGTCTGGAAATGGGAATCACCAAAGAAGAACTGAAAAAAGTCATTAAATCCAGCGTCGTTTTTTCGATTGTCCCGAGCTTATCCATCGTTGTCGGTCTGTTTGCCTTAATCTCCGTATTAGGTGTTGTATGGTCCTGGTGGAGACTTTCCGTTATCGGTTCCCTCTCTTATGAATCGCTGATTTCAAGCAGCGTTTCAACCGCACTCGGCTTTTCTTCCAATGCAGAAATGTTAGCAAATGCTACCGGAAGAGAATTCGGTGTTGTTATGATTTTGATGAGCATCGGTATGTTAAGCGGCTTCCTTATCCTGATACCTTTTGGCAAAAAGCTCTCTATGAGTGTTAATAAAACAGAAAATTCCAGCACATGGAAATATGTCTTAAGCGGTACTTTCATGCTTTGTCTTTTTGCTGTTTACGTTCCTGTATTGTTGTTTGGTGATACCATTCAAGCAGCAGTTATGTTAACCGGTTTAGTGATTGCGGTCGGTCTTGGCATTCTTGCCAAAAAGAGCCCGAAATTACGTTGGTTAGGTGATTTCATCATGGCCTTCTCCATGATTGGCGGTATGATTTCATCTATTTTATGGACCAGTATATTTTAATAGCAAAAGGAGGAACTACCTATGAAAAAAGAAAATAAAACCACACAGACATTAGATCCGTTTCAGGCATGGTCTCATAAGTGGGGCCGTTTTGGCACAGTCATTGCATTAATTTACATGATTGCACTTCCTTTTGTTGTGCTCGCATATTATGATTCCATTCCCTCATTTGGAGAAGTTATCAATATTTCAACCATCAGTATTTTGATGATTTATATTCCTGTAGGTATCTCAGAAGCTCTCAGCTATACTCCAATCCTTGGCTCCTCTTCCTACCTTACTTTTATCACAGGAAATATTATGAACTTAAAACTCCCTTGCGCTGTAAATGCTTTGAAAATCACGAAAAAAGAAGCCAATACACCGGAAGGTGATGCAATTGCTTCCGTAGCAGTTGCAGTCAGCTCCATTATGACCGTTTGTATTTTAGCTCTTGCTGCACTGTTTAGTACCTGGATCAGCCCGGTATTCGAACTTCCGGCAGTAAAAACAGCTTCCAACTATATCATTCCTGCATTGTTCGGCTCTCTGACACTCGGACTGTTTTCAAGCACCAATGCCGGAAATAAAGTCGTAAAAAATGGCATCATGGGCGTTGTACCGGTTCTTATCATCGTATCCATTCTTTCTATCCTGGTACGTGTGACAAGCGGCGGTTCTTTGTTTGGCATGGTCGGATTCCTGATTTTATTTATGCTTCCGATAGCTCTGATTTCTTCCCGCATTATGTGGAAAAAAGGCGTCATCAAGGTCGTAGATAAGAATGCTGCGGAAGAATAAAACTATTATATATCTTTGCCGCCTCGTACTTCGGTTTTCGACTTTCTAAGCGGCATGCTCACAAAATATTATTAAATGCCCGGTTTCAAAACTCAGACTTCGTCTTCGGACAGTTGAAACCGGGCATTCTTTTTTGTTCGCCATGCCGCTAAGAAATTCACAAAACCTCTTAAAAGCCGGCGGACAAAGATATATCATTTTCAGTTTGGATGACTTGGCATTTACGTGCTATTTCCAGAAATCCAAATGGATACAATCAATACCTATATTGACAATGCAGATTTTAGAATACCGGGATTACTGCATTGCCATAAGTTTCCTCGATATAGCTTTTTACACCGTCGCTCAATACAACACCAACCAATGCCTGTGTTTTTTCAGAGTTTTCATTGCCTTCTTTTACAACAATCACATTTGCATAAGTATCTGCTGCTAACGAATCGGAAGCTTCCACTGCGATGGCATCTGCTACGTTTAAGCCGCCTTCTGCTGCATAGTTACCATTGATTGCCGCAATATCAACATCGGGTAAAGAACGAACCAGCTGTGCTGCTTCAATTTCTTTGATTTCCAGGTTCAAAGGATTTTCTTCAATATCCAATACAGTTGCAGTTAAACCTGCACCCTCTTTCAACTTGATTAAGCCCTGTGCTTCCAGTAATAAGAGCGCTCTTGCTTCATTGGTTGTATCATTCGGCACGGCTACAATGGCACCATCTTTTAAGTTAGCAATGCTATCTGTTTTGCCGGCATAAAGTCCAAAAGGTTCAAAATGTACAGCTGCTACAGAAACCAGATGTGTTCCGTTTTCTGCATTGAAATCATCCAGATACGGCTGATGCTGGAAGAAGTTTGCATCCAGTTCACCATCTTCCAATGCTGTGTTGGGTAATACATAATCATTGTATTCTACAACCTGTAAGTCATAACCTTCTGCTGCCAGAGTATCTTTTACCTGTGCTAATATTTCAGCGTGGGGTGTAATGCTGGCTCCGACCTTTAATACTTCTAATTCTCCTGTTGCAGCATCTGTTGTTTCTTCGGTTGCTGCATCAGCTGTGTCTGCATCTTCTGTTTCCTGTGTTGTTTCTGTTGCTGCGTTTTCTGTGGCTTCATTTGTAGCACCATCGTTTGCTCCGCATCCTGTCAGTCCTACAACTCCGAATGCCAATGTTGCGATTAATAATGTTGCGATTTTCTTTTTCATAATTTTTTCTCCTCTTCTTTTTCTTTTTATTTTTTTAGTTTCGGATACGTTTATCCGTTTTATTTGCAATAAACATGCCAAGCTCCTGAAATACCTGTACAATAATGACCAGTACAAATACCGTTGCCCACATGATATTGGCCTGATAGCGATAATAACCGTAATTGATGGCGATTGCTCCAAGTCCGCCACCTCCGGTAAATCCTGCCATGGCAGAATAACCAAGCAGGGTTGCAAATGCTATAGTACATCCGACAACCAAGGATGGTCTTGCCTCCGGCAGTAACACTTTCCAGATAATCTGGAAGTTGCTTGAGCCCATGGCCTGTGCTGCTTCAATCACACCCTGATCAACCTCCTTTAATGATGATTCCACCATCCGTGCAATGAACGGAATGGCTGCTACAATCAGCGGAACGACCGTTGCATTTGTTCCGATCGTCGTTCCTGCCACGAGCCTTGTAAAAGGCAGAATGGCAATTAAAAGAATGATAAAGGGTATGGACCGGGTTAGATTCACAATCACCCCCAATACCGTGTTGACGATCCGACATCGGCAAATTCCGTTTTTATCTGTTATAAAGAGCAGTACTCCCAAAGGAATTCCCGCCAGATACGAACAGGCTGTAGAAAGGATTACCATATATAAAGTTTCCAAGGCACCTTTGTAAAGCAGTGTAACTAACTGATTAAATTCCATCCACATCTTCCTCCTCGTAATGAACTCCTATCGAATCCAGATATTCCTTTGCCAAAGCAATTACCGCTTCATCCTGCGGAAATTCCAAAAGCATCTGGCCATATGCTTTTCCTCCGATATCTTCTGTTCCGGCTCCCAAAATATTGACCGGAATATGACATTTTAAAACCAGATTGGCTACAACCGGTTCGGAAGATGCCTGCCCGCCAAAAACAAGTCGGAACACCTTTCCCTGATAAGTTCGGTTATCAAATTTTTGTTTGGGATAAATCATTTCCTGAGCGACTTTTGTTTTGGGTGATAAAAATACTTCCTGTACACTTCCCTGCTCAACAATTTCTCCCTCATTTAACACAGCCACATGGGTACATATTTTTTCCACCACCCGCATTTCATGCGTAATGACGATAATGGTAACGCCCAGCTTTTCATTGATTTCTTTTAAAAGCTCCAAGATGGAATTGGTCGTATTGGGGTCCAAAGCACTGGTGGCCTCATCACACAAGAGGTATTTCGGCTGTGTAGCCAACGCCCTTGCAATAGCCACTCTCTGCTTCTGTCCTCCTGAAAGCTGTGCCGGATAGTGATACATTCGATCTTCAAGTCCTACCAGTTTTAAGAGTTCAATTGCCCTCTCCTTTGCGTCTTTTTTATTTGTGCCTGCAATCTCTAAAGGATAACAGACATTTTTCAAAGCGTTTCTTTGTGACAATAAATTGAACTGTTGAAACACCATTCCGATTTTTCTTCGCTCTTCTCGAAGCGCTGCATTTCCAAGTGTCGTCAGTTCTGTATCATCGATAAAAACTTTTCCTCCTGTTGGCCGTTCCAACAGGTTCAAACATCGTACCAATGTTGATTTTCCGGCACCGGAAGAACCAATGATACCAAAAATGCTTCCATCTTCAATGGTAAGATTTATGTTTTTTACGGCTTCGGTCTCTTTATTCTTCTGAACAAAAGTTTTGCTTACCTGTTCCAGTCGTATCATGTCTTTTCCTTTCTTTGTTTTTCTTTATCCTGTTATTCTGAAATTGAGTCTTCTCAATTCCTGTTTTTCTGAAATCGATTTTTCGCAATCTCTATTTTTCTGAAATCGAGTTTTCTTAATTCCTGTTATGAAAAAAACGCAGGCACACCATTGCACCTGCGTTTGCTAAAAATCTTCATTGCATTTCATCGCTTTCGGAGTGCAGGAAAATAAACCATATCATGTCTTGTCATCATACAGCAGCGTGTTTGCATATTCATCATCATAGTATTTACCGTTTTTTGCATAATATTGTTTTCTCCTTTCCTCTTTTGCTTTTTGTTCCTTTCGATGTGTTTAGTATAGCATCATGCAAAGAAATGTGTTAATACGCGAATTTTATAGTTAGTCATAGGAAATTGCTATAGCGAGAAACCACTCTGTGGTGATTGCATTTTCTATTTACATTATAAGATTCCCTGTATATCCAAACCAGAACGAATTGATTCTCCTCATTTCGGACACATCTTTTCATTTCCAGTTATCATTTCTCCACAGTTTTTGCAATACATAACAATCAACTCCCTTCCTCTTTGATAACTATTATCTTATAATCTTCATCAGATAATACTCCGACTATATTTTCATCTCCACCTTAGCTCATTAAATATGAGCATACCGGCTCCATCTCAAAAATTACTATTTAAAATGCAAGCTCAGACATTACTACTAAACTAACTGATACAATTTACGGAAAAATGCTTCCATTTCCCGTCATCACCCGAATGATACCAATCACAAATAAGTGAGCCGGATAATACAGATAGAAAAGCCATTTCATTCCCTTCCACTGTCCTCTTTCACCATTGTACTGCTTTAAGAAAAGCAACGATAGCAGGGTAAACATTTGAATGATTCCATACACTTTGTCCATAAAGATAAAATACACAATGGCATAAAAAGCTGTCCATATGAACATTGTAAAAGCCTGCTTTTTGAAATCGCCACGATGCAAATACAAATATACCGGACAAATTGCTGCAATTGTCGACCAATCCGCAGGAAATGTAATAAAACAAATCAAAATAATAAGTACAATTTTAAGCCATTGCGGCAAACGATCCGTTGTAAAAATAACCATCAAAACAACTGCCCATGCAAGCGGCCACATGACACTTGTCATATTGAAAAAGCCATTCGGGACAAAAGGAATTCCTCCTGCAAAGTTATACGCAAAGTGAGATATAATGGCAAAGACAAACAGTCGGAAAATATACTTTTTTACACTTCGCGTATAATGAAAACCTTCTGCAATGAAAAACCACATAATCGGAGCCGTTAATCTTCCTATCACATGCAATCCCATAATCCACCATATCTTTTGACAACCGGGAAAGAAGAGCCATGTTAAATGATCAATTGTCATTGCAATAATAGCAATCAGTTTAATTTGATTGCTATTTAATCCATTACTCTTTCGTGTATTCACTTCAGTTACCTCCTCAGATTTCGTACTTTGGATAATATCAAAGTTGTATGCTTCTTTGAGCGGTGCATAAATGAAATATAATGTGCTTCATTCTATAAAAACGGCACCATATATACAGGGATATAATGAATACCATTCTCCCACTTATAATCCTTGGTATGAACAACATATTTATCTCTTATACGACTGCTGAATTTGTTGCAAAATACATCCAGGGATTTATGACTTCTATAATTACCGGACTTTACCTCTATTGGGCATATTTTGTTGCTTACCGAAATCAAAAAATCAATTTCATACAAGTGATTAGAGGTATCGCTTTCCATCGTATAATAAAACAGGTTATTACCTTTAGCGATTAACATCTGCGCAACAACATTTTCATATACATACCCTAAATTGGCTTCCAGCTTATCTGAGAGCAATTTATTATATATCACATTTTCAGTATAGTTTTTATCCTTAAATACAAGCGTCACAAACAATCCAACATCTGCTAAAAAAAGTTTGTATCGTCCTGCATCTTTCTCTAGTGGCATTCCTACACTCGGATTATTTGCATGATAGGCAATATTGACAGTAAACGAACTAAGCATATCAGGTATTAATTCACGCACCTGCTCTGATCTTGTTCCTTCCCTTGCATTTGATAAAACATATCTTGACGCATTATTACTAAGGTTTGCCGGAATCGCATCATATATATCACCTGCAAGTCCGGTTCCATCTATCTTAACAAAATCCTCCTCATACAAATCAACAATTTCTCTTTTAACTTCATCGACTGCTTGCAGATTGTTTTGCCCTATATATGTTTCTATAGCCTGTGGCATCCCACCAATAAGCATATATAACCTGAATTTTCGCATAAGATTTCTATGCAATGCATCTCCGGCTGATTTTTTATTTTTTAAGAGCAGTTTAATTGTGTCAGCTGTTATCTCATCACCAATCGCCCACAAGAATTCTTCAAAATCCATAGGATACATGGATATTTTGTGTTCCTCACTTGGGATTAATATATCCTTAGTGTTCTTTTTTATAGACAAAAGAGAGCCTGTTTCAATATATCTATATCTTCCATCGGCTACAAGATACTTAATGGCCTGTCTTGCCTTTGGAAGCAGTTGAACCTCATCAAATATTATTACTGACTCTTTCTCATATAATCTGATTCCGGTAAACTGTTGTAATTGCAGAAAGAAAAAGTCTAAATTGTACATATCATCAAATAATCCTATAATTTCTTTACTGGTATGTGCAAAATCAATCAAAATATATGATTTGAACTCATTCTTTGCAAACTCCTCTGCAATCGTAGACTTTCCGACACGTCTCGCACCTTTTATTAATAGGGCATATTTATTACTGCGATTTTCTTTCCATTCAAGTATTTCATTATATATTTTTCTTTTAAAAACCGGCTTTTCCATAATAGTTTCACCTCTCAAAAGATAGTATAACGCAAATCCCCATTCGTGTAAACGCAGAATTTGCACAAATCCCCATTCGTATAAGCGTAAATCCAGCGCAAATCCCTGCTGTTTACATGTCATATATTTACAGAATCCCCATATAATTCATTATTTATTCAATTTTCTCACACCGTTTCCATCCCACCTTGCCTATACAACAAACCCATAGCCTTCTTTCGTTCTTCCACCACTTTGTATGTGAATATCCATAATAGTACGTCGGAAAAAATGATACAAACCAAAACAAAGCGACGGTCAACAAGCATATTTGTCATTTCACCGCCGCTTTGTTATTTGTTGTTTTCACAATTACATCTGAAATACCAGTCCCACCACTGCTCCGGCAACCATCCAGAAGAAAGGATGAATCTTATTCAGTTTCTTGAGATTCATGGCAATAAAAAATAACGCGCATAGAATCAGAGAAAAGACCGGAAACTGAAAACTGCCATCCGATGCCGTAAACAAAGCAGTCTCAAAGATTCCGCATACCGCTGTTGCAATAAGGCCTGTCACAACCGGTCGAATCATGGCAAAAGACGATTTCACATACGGATTTTCATTAAATTTATCCAGAATTTTTGCGATGATGACAATCACAATCAGACTGGGTAAAACCAGAGAAAGCGTTGCAGCGATACCTCCTGCTAACCCTGCTGCATGGAAACCTGCATAGGTTGCCATATTGATACCAATCGGTCCCGGCGTACTTTCACTGATGGCAAGCATATTAACCACGTCGGATTTAGCATACCAGTCATGTCTGGACGGAATATCCATCAAAAAAGGAATTGTCGCCGGGCCGCCACCGACTGCAAATAATCCAATCTGGAAGAATTCAATAAATAACTGTAAGAAAACAGAGTTCATACCTTAAGCCTCCCCATCTTGTATAATACAATTCCGATAATACCGGCAAAAATCACCAGCAAAACTGTAGGAATAGGGGTAAACATTGCCAGTGCAAAACCTATCAACGCCATGGCAATGGTAATTTTACTCACCATGCTTTTCTTACCCATCGTAATTACAGTATTAAGCATCAATGCACAGACAACCACCTTAATGCCACCGACTGCATGTGCCACATAAGGATTTTCGATAAACTGTTGCACAAACATGGCAAGAACGGAAACAATAATAAGTGAAGGGCTGATCATGCCCAGCGTTGAAATAATAGCTCCCGGAATTCCTTTTCTCTTATAGCCCACAAAGGTTGATACATTGACGGCAATAATGCCCGGCGTACACTGTCCGACTGCATAGTAATTTAATAAATCATCCTCTGTCACCCAGTTCTTTTTTTCAACCAATTCGTATTTTAACATCGGAAGCATGGTAAGTCCCCCACCGAAGGTCAAACCGCCAATCCGGAAAAAAGCAAAATAAAGCTGTAGTAATTCATTCATATTTTTATCCTCTGTTTTTATTTCAAAATCAATCATGATATGTTTTCACTTAGCAAATTCAACATACTGTATAAGAATCCGCAAATTCATCAGATGTATATCATTTTTCAAAATCCAGATAAGATATATATCTTTCTGAAAAATCAGGTTCATTTGCAAGATTAATTAAAGCTCTATCAGAGTTAACATAATTTCTTATTATGTCATCTATATTTATTTCTTTTTTCTCACTTGTTTCGCCATCTGTTTGATCTTTTGAGTTTACAACGGTCTCATCATCCAAGTTCTTCTTAATCTTGCTGTATCCATACCAGGCAGCTCCTGACAATGCGGTATTTCCGCATGCTGTCGTCTTTTTCTGAAAAGCCTCCGGTAATAGTCCCACACCAAAAGCCGCTTCGATATCCAGATAATAACCAAATCCACCCGCTACATATACATGATCAATTTCCTGCATCGTACAACCGAATTTTTCAACCAGATAATCGATCCCACACCGAACTGCCGCTTTTGCCAATTGCATCTGTCGGATATGTTTTTGTGTTATGCAAACCGCATCTGTGCCAGTATTCACATTCTTGTCCTCATCCACAACATAAGGAACTCCTTTTTCAAACCATTCTCCCTGCAGGGTTCCGTGCTCATCAATTTTCTTCTCCTGCAACAGTCGGTACAAAAACGAAATAATATCTGCGCCATAAATTCCCACATCTGCTATCGAATCAAATGCAGAACCTGCTGCCGCGGAAGTTGCAACCAGCCGGTTATTCCGGATTAATGCCATTTCCGCATTGGTTCCCAAATCCAAAAGTAAAATCAGTTTATCACGCAAATGTTCAAACACTCTGTCTGATGTCAAATCAACATTCTTCATACCTAGAGCTAACAACCCGCTAAATATATCTCCTCCGACAAAGGCACTAAATCCCGGCATAATATAAGTGGGAATGCCCGCAATATCGGTCTCAATTTCATCCAGTGTCTTAGGCAAAAAAGGTGCCTTACTTAGAGAAGAAACGTCATACCCCATCAACAGATGAACCATGGTTGTATTCGCCGCAACGACCATAAAGGAAATGTCATCGAGTCCCAACGTGGTGAATCCTTCTTGTATCTGTTCTCTGATCAGATTTCTCAAGTCTTCCCTGTTCCCATGCATGGAAGCTTCCATACGGGAAATGACATCCGCACCATAGCATTTTTGCGCATTCACTGCCTTATATACCGCACAAACACTACCATCTAATATGCTTCTTTTCTGCATCACAAGCGTTGTTGTTCCTATATCGGTTGTTATAAAATAGGCGCGTCCGTTTTTGATAACGGTTTCAGGTAAGCAAAAGCTAACTTTGACAAAATCTTCAACAATATCCGGCTCTTTTTTTTTCGGCAAAACTACTTCGCAATCGGAATACAATTTGGCAAGACATCCTAAACGATATCCCTGCCTGAGTTCATCCGGTGAGAAAAATCTCCGGTCACTTATGCCCGGCATCGGTGCTCCTTTTAAAAAACGAACCTTACATTTTCCACAGATACCTTTTCCACCGCAGTTTAAAGAAAGTGCAATTCCAGCTTTTTGACATAACAAAAGTAAGCTTTCTCCCGCTTGGAAAAAAAGCTTACTTTCTGCATTATCATTTTCATATTTTATAATAAGCTGTAAATCTGACATAGGTTTCCACACATCTTTATTTTCAAATTCTAAAAATGTTTCATGATAAATTTGCATACCTTATCACAAATGCATTTTTATACTCTTGTGTTAAACAAAAATCAATTATACAAATTGATTTCTATCTTTGTTATAAACATAACCGATTGTGGAAAGTTTATCAAGTACTGTCTGCTTATCAACATCCTCGTCATCACATAAATCGTCGAGCGAAGGATAAAAATCTCTCAGCTTTAGGTTAACATAACTAAGCAACATTACCGGATCATTGGGCATCATAAAAAGTTTCCTTCCTTATCTGCCGGAATTCATACCGCTGTTTCCATTACTTCCATTGTTGTTATAATAATCAAAGAACTCACGGAAAAAGTCTTCTGCACTGCCTCCTCCGATTCGTCTGGAATTATCATTTTCTCCATTTGAGTTGGTGTTGTCCTGATTTTGGGAAGAAACGCTGCGTCCGTCATCTCCGATTAAAGTCACCTGCAGTGTCTTTTCTTCATAACCGCCGGCTTCTTTGGCTCTCTGGATGACAATTTCAACGGTCTCTCCGGCTTTATAATATTGTAAAGATGATTTTAAATCATCATAATCCGAAATACTCATTCCGTCAAATTTTGTAATAATATCACCTTTTAAAAGTCCGGCTTTTTCTGCAGCGCCATCCTTTTGCAGTTCCAATACATAAACACCCTGGGGAATGTTATACATTTCGGAAATATCGGAAGATACATTCTGGCAGGAGATACCAAGATATCCCTGTTCTTCTGTGGCAACTAAATCTCTGGTTTCTCGATTCATCAGTTCTTCTAAGATTGGCTCTGCCGTATCAATGGGAATTGCATAACCCATGCCTTCTACAACAGAAGATGCAAATTTAGAAGAATTGATACCGATTAATTCACCTTTCATATTTAAAAGTGCACCACCACTATTACCGGGGTTGATGGCAGCATCCGTCTGAATCAGTTTTGCTGTCATACCTTCAATGGTAACTTCCCGATCCATGGCACTGACAATACCGGTTGTAACGCTTTGACCATAACCTAAGGCATTACCGATAGCAACCACCTGATCTCCGACTTTTACATCGGAAGAATTACCGATTTTGGCAATGCTGATGGAGGATTTGATTTCGTCCGTTAAATCGTCCAAATCAACTGCAATGATACCAAGGTCATTATCCGCATCCGTTCCTTTTACTTTTGCCTCAACCACTTTATCTTCATCATCGCCGAAGCATACGGAAATTTCCGTAGCATTGGAAACCACATGATTATTGGTTGCTATTAATAATTCCTCATCATTTTGTCCGATAATGATACCGGAACCTGCACTTGTTGATTCATACTGTCTGGTTCCGAACATGCTGCGAACTTCCTCCACACCTTTATTGGTAATGGATACAATGGAAGGCATACAGCTTTGTGCAATTTCGGCAACCGAATATTCGGACCGTTCTTTGTTTGTCACCTGCTCTGCCGACGCCGAAGAAGCTTCGGATGTCTGGTTTGAAGCATCCGCTCCAACTTCTACCGTCCCGATTGCCGTCTCATCCGCTGCCATAACCGTCTCACCAATCTGCGTCTGTGACGCACCGTCCAAAACAGCCAGTTTATCCTCGATTCCACTCGCTTTCAATACACCGATAAAAACAAGGGATGCGGCCAATCCAAAAGCGACACCGCTTACTAACATCACACCGAATTTTCTGACAATGCGTGGCATCTTTTTATGATGCTTTTGGGGACCGTTTCCATTTGGCTCGCCATTGGTATTGGGTGCGGCACCGTAATTACCTTCCGCACTGTTGTATTCATAGTAATTATTGTTTTCGTACATAACAACAACCTCTTTCTTTTTTATGTTTTTCTATTTCAAGGGACTGCAAATTACGATTTTGCAACCGGTTAAAGAAACCGCAATATACAATTTGCAAGCGGTTAATGCATCGCTCTTTGCAATTCCCTATTTGATAGTAAATAAGATACAGAAGCTTTGTTATAAAAATATGACAAAACTGTGTTTATTTTGTGAAATATCTTTTCTATGATATTTTAAAATTGTGCCCCTCGAAATTTGCATATCCTATCACAGACGCGTTCTCACTTGGATGACAACGTAGCAGTACTAAATTCGCAATAAATTGCTCATTAAGTGCTGACGTTGTCATACAGTCTGTGAGTAGAATATGCAAACTTTCTCGGCGACACAATTATAAAATAGCAGTTTCAATTTACGCTTTCTTTGCCACCAGCTTATCATTTTCCACATCAATCAGGATATGGTCTCCCTGCCCGATTTCATCTGCCAAAATCAGTTTTGCGGCAGCGGTCTCAACATATTTCTGGATATACCGTTTCAACGGTCTCGCACCATAAACCGGATCATAGCCGTTTTCAACAATAAACTGTTTGGCTTTATCCGTGCAGGATAAATGCAGGTCTCTGTCACTTAAACGTTTATTTAAATCCTCTACAATCAGGTCAATAATACCGCTGATATTACTCTTTGTAAGCGGTTTAAACAAAATCGTTTCATCCAGACGGTTCAAAAATTCAGGTCTAAAATGCGCACGAAGATCATTCATGACCATTTCTTCTGCCTCTTTTGAAATTTCACCGTTTTCGTCGATACCGTCAAGCAGATACTGCGCACCGATATTGGATGTCATAATCAAAATGGTATTTTTAAAATCCACCGTACGTCCAAGTGAATCGGTAATACGTCCGTCATCTAAGACCTGTAAAAGGACGTTAAACACATCCGGATGCGCTTTTTCAATCTCATCGAATAAGACAACGGAATAAGGTTTTCTTCGCACTGCTTCCGTCAGCTGACCGCCTTCTTCGTATCCGACATATCCGGGAGGAGCTCCGATCAGACGCGATACGGAATATTTCTCCATGTACTCACTCATATCCAGTCTGACAATATTGCTTTCATCATCAAACAAGCTTTGGGCAAGCGCTTTTGCAAGCTCCGTCTTACCGACACCGGTAGGTCCAAGGAACAGGAAAGAACCGATTGGTTTGCTCGGGTCCTTAATACCGGCTTTAGAACGGATGATTGCTTCGGAAACCTTGGTTACCCCTTCATCCTGACCAATGACTCTCTTATGCAGTTCATCATCCAGATGCAGGGTTTTATTGCGCTCACTCTCGGTCAGTTTGGAAACCGGAATACCGGTCCAACGGGAAATAATCTTGGCAATCTCATCATCATCCACGCTTTCATGTAACAGACTGCGATCCTGTTTGCTGACTTTTGCTTCCTCAGCCTCTAATTCTTTTTTCATTGCCGGCAGCTTTCCATAGCTTAATTCCGCTGCCTTTTCCAGTTTTCCTTCCCTTGTGGCAATCTGAATTTCATTATTGACAGCTTCAATATCCTCACGCAGTTTCTGAAGCTTTTCAACACTCGCTTTTTCATTTTCCCAGGTGGCTTTCTGGGAAGCAAAGTTTTCTTTTAATTCGGCAAGTTCTTTTTGTAAATCTGCCAGTCTTTCAACAGAAAGCTTATCATCTTCCTTTTTCAATGCCGTCTCTTCAATTTCCATCTGCATGATACGGCGGTTTAACTCATCCAGCTCTGTAGGCATGGAATCAAGCTCCGTCTTAATCAATGCACATGCCTCATCCACCAAGTCGATGGCTTTATCCGGTAAAAACCGGTCAGTGATATAACGATTGGATAAGACTGCCGCACTAACCAGTGCATTATCCAAAATCTTAACGCCATGAAAGACTTCATAACGGTCTTTTAATCCACGGAGGATGGAAATCGTGTCTTCTACAGTCGGTTCATCCACCGTAACCGGTTGGAAACGACGCTCCAAGGCCTGATCTTTTTCAATATACTGCCGATATTCATCCAAAGTAGTTGCACCGATACAATGCAGTTCTCCACGCGCCAACATGGGCTTTAACATGTTGCCGGCATCCAATGCGCCATCGGTTTTACCCGCACCGACAATGGTATGAAGTTCATCAATAAATAAAATGATCTGTCCGTCGCTGTTTTTGACATCCTCTAACACCGCTTTCAGACGTTCCTCAAATTCACCACGATATTTTGCACCGGCTACCAATGCGCCCATATCCAGTGAGAAAATCTTTTTGTCCTGCAGACTTGCCGGCACATCGCCTCTTACAATACGCTGTGCAAGTCCTTCAACGACTGCCGTCTTACCAACACCGGGCTCACCGATTAAAACCGGATTATTTTTTGTCTTTCTGGACAAAATACGGATTACATTCCGAATCTCAGCATCACGTCCGATAACAGGATCCAATTTCTGGCGTTTTGCCTTTTCAACCAGATCTTCACCATATTTAGCAAGCGTATCATAGGTTGCTTCCGGATTGTCACTGGTCACACGCTGATTGCCTCTTACCGTCGATAACGCCTGTAAAAAGCGTTCTCTGGTAATACCAAACTCCTGCATCATGTCCTTGATTGCTTTATTTGGATGCTTCAGCATGGATAAAAACAGATGCTCAACAGATACATATTCGTCTCCCATGGCTTTGGCCTCATCCTCAGCGGAAATCAAAACCTGATTCAGAGCCTGCCCGATATAGACCTGGCCACCCTGTACTTTTACTTTCTTTTCTACCAGAGCCTTTGCGTAGTTTACATAATATTCTTTCTGTATCTCCATCTTTTCAATGAGTTTTAAAATCAGACTATCTTCTATTGAAAGAAGGGACAATAATAAATGCTCTTCATCAATCTCCTGATTTCCATACTCATAGGCTAATTTTTCACAACCATTGATGGCTTCAACAGATTTTTGTGTAAATTTTTGAAAATTCATATACAGCACCCCTTTCAAAATAGTATGCTTTTTTTTGCATTTCTCATGCTCTGGCTTTGTTATAACGCAAAAATTAGCACTCGTCAAGAGAGAGTGCTAATAATTTTCCTAAAGTTTTTATAAACTGTTTATTCTTCTTCAATATCCATAATTATTTCATCATCCAAATATCCATTTTCCAATAAATATGCAGGCGTGAAAGTCAATGTAATTTCATCTCCGTTCTCATCAAACTGTACGGCATTCCACAGATCAATTCGAATATAAAACCAATCATCCACTTTATATAGCAAGGCTGCCGTATCATCTTTTGTCAGAACTTTATAGGTTTTATCCGCTATCGTAATCTGATTTAGATTTTCATAATCCTCATAATCGTCTTCTATTTGAGAATCATCAAATGCAGTATAACTGATGATACAAGCACCCGAATCACCTTCCTTTTTCCAATGAAAAGAGGTTTCAAAAAACGCATCATGCGACGGATGTCCCGATTCTTTCGTATACACAGTAATCTTATATTTTTCCTGAAATGTTGTACTCATAGAAGCAAAACTACCCGTTGCATTTTCCTCGTTCTCAGATAAACCGTTTTCTTCCAAAGACTCGATTATTTCGTAATTTTCATCAGGATAAATATAATTTCCATCAATAGAATAACGCGTCGATTCCGTGAAGTCATTTCCCGTGCTTCCATGCTCCGGACCGGAAATGGATTCAAATCTTAAATACGTGTCCTCACAGTTATCCGGATACAGGATATACGCATATTCATAGTCCGGATTATCCACCTTATATACATCGACATTACTGCTCGTTGCACACAACTTACCGTTACTTTCTATTTCATCCAGCGTTTCATCGTCAATTACCGTAAGTCGCCACCAGTGAATTCCATTAAACTGCATAATAACAGTACTATCTTCTATTTCATACCTTGGGTATCTCTCCAGAATATAAGGTTGCGTATATTCAACCTTTACATTGGAATATTTACCAAGTATTTTTTCATATTGCTTCTTTTCACAACCGGTAAGCATCATAATTAGAAAAACAGCACATATTATAGATATTTTCTTCATCCTACTTCTCCTTTTTACGCGGTTTAAATCCAACAAAGCCACTGATAATAAACAAAACCAGAAATACAATTATATATGGGATATAGTTCCCATACATTGTTTGGTGTGTTCGTGCATCTACCCGAATCGTAATCACATCACCTACAGAATAATCATATTTGTTGAAAAGATTACCCTCCTGGATTGTCTCCCCATCCTTAGAAGTCCATTCCAAAACATATTTTTCGCTGACTCGCCCTTTGTAGCTCGATCTAGCCACATATACATTGGTTACAGTTGCAGGTATCTCTTCAAATCCACCACTATACTCATAAACAGCATTCGCAATCCCGAATAGTGAAAAGATCATAATGAAAATACAAATTCCCTTTTTTAACATTGTACGCATCTCTTTTTTATCCTCTCTTCATTTGTGCTATAACCAAAAAATCATGACATAAACCGGACAATCCTGTTTAAATAGGTTAGGTATCCAACGCCATTCCATCCACCCACTCATGACAATAACGCAGATATTCCGCCTCTGTATTCAGGAAATTTTCTGCATTCTTTGGCAGAACAATGGGCTCGATGGTCTCATTATTATAATCGCAGACATAAATCGTTTTTCCGCAGTTTAGAAATACCCAGTCGAACCGTTTCTTAACTCTTTCCTGCGTAAAACGCATATATTCAAACAGCGCTCCTGCATCGATGTCATTTTCATCCGTCGGATGCAAAAACAGGTATAAACCGTTATACTTTTTATGCACATAATTTGTGTTCAGCTTTTCCAATTTTCTGTCAAACCGGAATTTTGCTTTGGAAAGATAATCCTGCTGCACCGCACGATCCGGCAAAATTGCCCAGAAACGTCCGTTATAAAAATGCAATCGTTCTCCATATTTTTCAAATGCAATGGGTGGAAGTTCTTCTTCCAGACATCCGAGATATTTTTCAATAAAATCCTCTTCCTGTCCATCATGTGGCAGAAGTGCCTGACTGACTTCCAGTCCAAAATCCATCGTCTCATTAATCCAATCCGGCGACTCGCTCTTGATAAAGTATGGTTTATACTCCTTCCACAAATACTTTAAGGAAACCGCCGCATATATTTCATTTAGCATTTTTTCATAAGCCACAACACTCACCTGCCTTTTTATCCCTTACTATAACCATATCACGAATGATGAAAAAATTGTACTAAATTCATACTTTGTGATTCTCACTTGCATTTACACAGAAATAATGATAAAACATTTATGTCCGGGGAAACAGGTGAAAATCCTGTACGAGCCCGTCGCCGTAAGGCACATCTATACTGCCGTTCTTATCAAAAGCCACAGTTTTGAGACAAACCATTGGGTCATCCTGAGAAGGTTGAACGGTAAGGTGCCAAGTCGAAATATCCGGATATCTCCAAAGATAAACCGCGAGTGCCGGTAGAAGGAGAAATATCATTTTTCTTTTTTCAATTGTAAACTTACAAATTTGCGATTCTATCAAAGCAAACTTTTTAAAAACAGAAAAAAATAACAAAATAAGGAGAAAACACGAAAATGAAAGTAAGAAACAAAAAATTCTTTTCCTTACTCCTTTGTATGATGTTAACTGTGGCAATGGCATTTAGTACAACAGGTTGTAGCGGAAACAATAAAGAAAGCGATGTACAAACCGAAACACAGGTAGAGGCTGATGCACAGACGGATGCAACCGTACTTGGTGAAGGACAGACCGTTTTCACATTTAATGTTACAGATGCGGATGGAAATGAAACTAATTTTGAAATCCACACTGATAAAGAAACGGTCGGCGATGCTCTTTTAGAGCTTGATCTGATTGCCGGCGAGGACAGCGAATACGGCCTTTATGTCAAAACCGTAAACGGCATTACTGCTGATTACGACAAAGACCAGACTTACTGGGCTTTTTACGTAAATGGCGAATATGCTCAGACAGGTGTTGATTCCACAAACGTTACTGCAGGAGACACATACTCCTTTAAGGTTGAAAAATAATGAAGCTTTCGACTAAAGAGCTGACTGTTTTTGCGATGCTCGGTGCGCTCATGTATGCCTCAAAGGTTATCATGGAAGTGGCACCGAACGTCCATCTCTTAAGTGTATTTACCGTTGCTTTTACTGTTGTATACCGGAAAAAAGCATTATATCCTATTTATACCTATGTTTTGTTAAATGGAATTTT
Organism: Lachnospiraceae bacterium; assembly: GCA_016297945.1. Lineage (GTDB taxonomy): Bacteria > Bacillota > Clostridia > Lachnospirales > Lachnospiraceae > UBA2882. Next base: position 23,871 of record JAEDFR010000018.1, read on the forward strand.
TTGTGGATTTGCGACCTGGTGGATACCTTATCTGTATATATGGACGGTTCTTTGGGGCGTCATTATGCTCCTTCCGCGCAATATGAAAAAAACAGTCAGACCGATTGTATACATGGTGTGTTGCTCTTTGCACGGTTTCCTGTTCGGAACACTGTATGCACCGGCACAGGCACTTTTATACGGATTGAATTTTAAAGCAATGATTGCATGGATTGTCGCAGGACTACCCTGGGATATGGTGCACGGCATCAGCAATTTCTTTTGCGGATTCCTGATTATGCCGATTGTCAAAGTGCTCACCATATTGGAAAATGGAAAATCAGGGACGTAGCTTTTGGCTCGTCCCTGATTTTTTATCATTTTCTCTATTGCTCTTTTCTCTTATACCCAATCCACTCACAAAATCCCAGTAGCAGGCATCCCGCACCATAGCAGACAATATCTTTGAAATCAAAAGTTGATCCCAGTAAACTCAATTTCAACCCCCACAACATCCAGACATTTCTGAAATTCCTCCAATGTCATGCTCTCTCTTGCAAGCTTTCGATACAAAGAAGACGGAAGGATTCCCATCCTCTTTGCAAGCTCGGCTTTTGTGATTCCAAGATTGGAACAGACAAGATTAATGGTTTCTGAAGTTTTCATAAAAATCATCCTTTTACACAATTGTCATTTATGTTATATGTTCCATTTTTGATATCACAACATTTTTGACACATGTTTACAAGCAAAACTTTGGGGAACGATTCTTTTTTTACGAAAAATCGTTCCCCACATTTCTTACACCAAACTCATCTCATTAAATTCAATCATTTCCACTTTCTTTTTAACCTGTGTCAAATCCGGTTGTTTTTCCTTCGCAATTCGAAGAACAAATTCCATAATCTCATCGCATTTATCTTGATTGCTATAGACCTGATTAAAGTCCACAATCTCATATAAATACATGTTTTTGACACGTCTGCTTAACACAGCCTTTAAATCATGCTTATCAAAATGAAATGTGATTTCATCATTTAACGGCTTTCCTTCCATACTGATAAACTGATAATTAAAATCAATTACCTTTGCGAAAGCATTTCCGTCTTTGCAAGAATATGCTATCAGATTATTTATCTCAATTCGGGGGAAGTGCCTCCTTAATTGGAATACCGGAACACTTCGCCGGCTGATATTGGTACTTAAATCATCATAAAATCCCGCACGTTTTTGCAATCCCTGTGGCTTTGTGGGAATTCTGTCATAGCATATTCCTAAAAGATTATCATATCCCTGTTCACTTTTAAATCCAATAAATTCCATGGAATATAACCAGGGATTTTCTCTATCCTTATCCTCTTTGGTAAATTTGACCTCACACATCATTTCTGCAAAATATTTGCGATCCTGTATTTCCAGACTGACTTTTGCCTCTTCATATACATTTAGCAAATGTGGTTTATCAAGATACACTGCAGCTCCGGTCTCTGAAACATCTTTTGTTATACATGCGTAATCAACTCCGTTCACATGCAAAGTTGCCGGAATCTGTACCTCAACACGTTCTGCCTTTCGGTAGGCTTCCCTACCACTCAAAAAGAAGGCGCACATAACCATATTATATAAATTGACAATCAGCCAGAACAATACGACAATGGGTCCCATGGAACCGCTGTCAAACATGACTCTGATACAATTGATGATGCCGATGATTGAAAGAACAATCAAAATGAACACAGGAATCTGATAGATTAGCGCTTCTCCTTTTTTTCTCTTACCTGTGTCATTGCTTTTATTCGTTACCTTAAATTTCTTTAAGGATATGCCAAAGGTCTCCAAAACGACCGGAACCAGCATATACGGAAACAATGCATATTCATAAATGGATGTCCATTTGGTATTTCGTATATTATTACTCAGCCTGCTTAAACTGATATTACTTGTCACGTACATCGGTAACCAGAAAAGCAAAACTTCCCATAGCGTACAGCGAAAAATCATATATCCAAATACAGCATATAAAATCGGTGACATGATATAGAAAAATCGCTTAATTGGTGCATACCAGTACCATATCGATGCCCAGTAATTCATTTTCTGACCAAATGACAAATCCTTGGATGTGAAAATATGCATTTTTCTTCCCGTTGATATGACACCCCGGGCCCATCTTACCCTTTGCTGAATCAGATTTTGAAGTTCATTGGCACTCATACCGGATGCCAAAACCTTGCCAAGTCCCAATGTCACATAACCTTTTTTCTGAATGAGAATACCTGTCGCAAAATCTTCCGTTATCGCTCCGGTATAGAATCCGCCTATGTCATTCAGCGCCTCTCTGCTTATAACCGTATTCGAGCCGCCATAAATACAACTATTTGTTCTGGTTCTGGCAACTTCAATATCACGATAAAAATAATCCTGTTCATTTGGTATTTTTTGCTCAGAATACAAATTGAACTGGAACAGATCCAAATCATAAAATGCCTGTGGCGTCTGAACAAATCCCAATTTTATCTGATCTTCTGGCTTTTTACCTTTGTTTCGAAGCTCTGCGTCCACAAAATACGGTATTGTTTCCATCAAAAAGCAGCTTTGTGGCAGCATATCGGCATCCAAAGTCACAATGAGTGGCGAACTTGAATTTGCAAGCGCATGATTCAAATTTCCCGCCTTTTGTCCTTCGTGCGTATCTCTGTCCAGATAATTCACTTTTAATTTCGAAGCAAGTAACTTCATCGTATCTCTGTGTCCATCATCGCACAAATAGATATGTACCTTATTCTTATCCGGATATTCTAATCGCTTGCACGCACAAATCGTTTTTGCCAGCAAAACAAAATCTTCATTGTATGTCGAAATAAAGATATCAACATCCGGATATAATTCCAACGGCACATCAGGTTTTTTGTAATCTCTCGTGTTGTACATATTGGCATAATGAACCAAAGCCTCAACCATTCCCAGCGTTTCGACAATCAACAGCGCAATTCCGACAAATACGGAAATAAAGCCATAGCCAAATGGGATCGTAAAAAATATTCGCCAGGTCAGGTATACAATCGTACAAAAAATATTCAGTACAAACCAGCCCTTTTTTCCCCAATCACTTATGAAATTTTTCGTATTGATTTTCCAATTTTGACTCACTGACTAATCTTCTCCATTATTTTCATCTTTAAAAAACTGAAATGCATCGTCTCCAATGTTATATGGATACATTTCAATGATAATACAATCAAAACGATTATCTCTGATATACTGCTCGATATCGAGTTCTTCCATTTCCTCCAGACTCCAGATTGCGTCAATCTGACCACACATCGGTATCATAAACGAAATGACCGGCGAAAAATAGGAATCTCGAATCATGAGCATCTTTTTTCCATCCGGATTCGAATTGTTTTTTATACACTCATAATAGCGCAATCCATTCAAATAGACCGAATATTGGGAATCGGAGTAAATATCTTCCTTCTTAAGCAGTTCCGGCATAATAACCGTTTCCGTCAAATCGCCTTTTTTCACCTGATAATTACCGTCTTCTTCCATAAAAGTTCTTTCAATATCCATATGAAATTTTGGAAATAATGCGGTCATATCATCCATTCCCGAATATTGATATCCTGTTGCACGTCCCATAGATCCAAGCATTCCCTGTCTATAGACCTTTACATCAAACTGCTCTTTGTCTAAATACTTATTTGTTTCAAGACCATAGTGATAGTGTTCATTCAAATAATCGGCTAAAATTCCGGTTGCATAAAAAGCGGACGGAATGGTCCAATGATGATCTGTTTTAAAAAATGCCTCTTCATACGGAATTTCTTCGTTTGGAAGATAGAGATTTAAATCCAACGTATCGACCCCAAGTCTGTTTAGATAAAACAAGGTCTCATCAACCACAACCTCCGGATCATTAACCGGCATATCTTTTGAAAAACGGCTGTCACTTGCCACATACTTTGATGGTGCCACGACAAACAAAACATCCGTGTCAAACTGTGACACATAATCCTTTAACCGCTTTATGCGCATCGCATATTCAAAGCAGTCCGTCTCCTCTTCACGATAAAAGGATGCATAATGTAAACTCCCGGTATTATCCTTGATATAAGAAAAATTGTTAATTTCTTTTTTATCCAGTGCTTTCTGCACAAAACCAAACAATTCCACAAACTTCATTCGGTCAGAAAAATTGTCTTCCAAATTTGTCTCGAATTGTGAAATTTGTGTTCTTATATCCTCCGGATTTTCCCGGATTCCGGCTATGCATTCATAAAACGCATTTTGAATCTCAACTTTTTTTGTATAGGCGTTATAAAAAGAAAATATCAGAATAAAGCCTGTGAATAAAATAAAAAATATGCGCTTACGAATAAAGTATGCATTCTCTATGAAATTTTGTTTCATTTTGTTCATAAAACGTCTCATAATGATCCCTGTTCTAGAAATTGAAATAAATAAAAGGATTATAACTGCCTGCTGCCAGATATCCTACCGACACCAAAAACAGTAGAAAAACGACGATGGGGTACATTACAGAAATCACAGCATTTTTCCCTGAAACTCTATGATGATACAAATATTCATTCGCTTTTCTGGCTATCGGCGTAGCAAACACAAAGCCGGCTAACAGAAAAACCCAATTCTCCTTTATGAGTATCATCGCAAGTCCGCTGTAAATACCGTTTCTGTTAAGTCCAAACATATTTAAAATAAATCTTCCCGCCTGGAATAAATCATCCGACCGGAATAAAACCCATGCCAAATTGACCACAAACAACGTGTAGAAATGTTTCATCCAGTTGTATTTCATTTTGTCAACATATCCAAAAAAGCGCTCTGCAAGCTGAATTACAAAGTAGAGCATTCCCCATAAAATAAAGGTCCAGTTTGCACCATGCCAAATACCGGTTAGCAGCCATACAATAAACAGATTCCTTACCATATAATCCTTGTTTTCAATTCTGCTTCCGCCCAATGGAAAATAGACATATTCACGAAACCAGTCTGTCAAAGAGATATGCCATCTCTTCCAGAAATCCTGAATGGACAAAGCAATATAAGGATAATTGAAGTTTTCACCGAATTTAAAGCCAAAACAAAGTGCTAATCCAATCGCCATATCGGAATATGCAGAAAAGTCATAATAAATCTGTAATGTATAGGCAATACTTCCAAGCCATGCAAGCATTGCCGGTACCACATATTTATCACTTCCGATTGCAGACCATCCAAATACATTGTCGGCAAGCGAAGCAAAACAATTGGCAAGCAGGACCTTTTTGATTACACCGACCGCAAAGCGGCTCATGCCAAGCGATAGTTTATTAAAGGTTACTTTTCGTTTTCTGATATCCTCTGCAATGGTCTTATACTGGATGATAGGTCCGGCAACTAACTGTGGAAAAAAAGAAATATACAGTCCGACGTTAAACGGATTTTCCGCCGGAACAATTCCCTTATAGACATCAACAACATACGATAATGCCTGAAAAGTAAAGAAGGAGATTCCAATTGGTAATGCTATGTCAAATGCATCATTTTGAAGATGTTTGGGAAGCATATCCATGAAAAATCCCAAATATTTGTATACAAACAAAATTCCAATATTAACAATCACTGTTAAAATTAAAAAGAATTTTCTTTTTCGCTTCTTTCCTTTCGACACCCAAAATCCCATTAACGAATTAAACAAAATGGAAAAAATCAAAATCCATATATTGATTGGTTCACCCCATGCGTAAAACAAAAGACTTGCAATTAACAGCACAATATTCTGCAACGTGCGGGAAAATGAACAAACAAAATATAATATGAGTGTTACAGGCAAAAAGTAAAATAAAAATGTAATACTGGAAAAAACCATATATGATTCTCCTTTAAACTACTTCCGATTAATGATTATAGATGGAATAAAGAACAACGCAGCAACAACGAATAAAAACAGCGCTCTATTTCCTTTTAATCCTGTCGTCAAAGTTGTCTGATCATTTAACTGTGTCAGGAGAATCTGCATATTTTTCCCATGCTTACTCAAATAAACTTTGATATTATAAATTTCCTGATTATAATCATCGTTAAAACGAGAAATGATTTCTCCACGATATTCATAATCGTTCAAATAAAAGTTTCCAAGGTTTTCAGTATCGGGATCACAGTAATCGGCTGCCCATCGATACCATTCCCTCTCTCTGGCTGATTTTAAATACTTCGTTGTTTCATCCATCAATGAAAACATATATTGATCATTGAAATAATCCTTCCGGTATATCGCATAACGGGTTTTGAGCAAATTCACAAACTCCGAATCCTTGCACAATTGTTTAAATAGCGGCTTTTCCTGCATTGCCAGAGTGTATGGATTCATCTCATCTGTAACGGAATTATTCATCGCCTGGTCAAAATCCCAAACCGGGCCGATTTTTAGTACTTCTCCCTGATTTTTATACATATAGGTAGAATGTTCACCTGCATCATAATTGCCAAAGTACTCATTGATGAGGAAATAGTCTGCAAATGATTCTACATCAATATAATTACTATATTGCTTAAATACACTTTCCTGTTCGGAATACAGAACCTTTTCCATACGGGAAAAATCCTGTTCAATATAATCCAGGTTTTTCTCGGTCTGTTTTTTGACAGATGGATATTTCACACCGATATATCCCTCATCGAAACCGTTTATTCTCCCATAGGTATCCAACATGGTATCAAAATTGGTAAAACGATCTCTTCTGACCAGATAGGAGGTGTAGGAATTATCGGTATCACATTTATCAATATCCACCCGCACGGGGGACTGTTTGATTTTATCCATCATCAAATAAACACCCTGGTATTCGTAGTTGTCACCCTTTTTTATAAAAACTTCACAAAACTGACAACGTGGTGCGTACTCCATGATCTGTGCAGCAGTCCGGTATGCAATATAATTTCGTATCATACTCTTATCCGCCATGCTGCCGTTTAAGATCCATGCATCCTCTTTTCCCATGCCAAATACATTTTCCTGTGCCGGATTTCCTTCCGAATCGGTCAGGCTGATGTAATACTGCGGTTTATCAAAAGAAATAGACGTATGTCCTCTTTTCTTTATTTTCATGTAACTACTCATAACCGGCTTATCATTTATGGAATTTCTGCTTCCTTCTTTATCATATAATTGAATTTTGCCGGTTATCCACGGATCAACATCGTCATATACAATCTCTTCGTTTTCATCTTCATCAAATGTTTTATAATTTGGCAATTCTCCATCTGTTTCCAAAACGACCAATGGTAAGTTTGATGAAAAACCTTCCTTCATGTAAAAATCCTCATCAATATATTGCAACGGATCTTCTTTTGAAGTATCTTCAACAAGTTCCCCATAATACAAATAGGAGGATGTGTCCTTTTGGTTTTTGATATCAAAACGATATTTGACATATGCTAATCCAAACACTAAAATGCTGACTGCTAGAATACCTGCAATCAGTCTCTTCATATTTGCAGTCATTTCAACCTCACATTATCCGGATATTTCATCATCCTGACACACAATACTAATACTTTGCAATCCCTCGATCTCACTCAGTTTTCCTTCTAAAGAGCCACTTTTTTTCTCACATTTTTTCAAAAATGCAGATGAAGTTTCATAAATACTCTCACCATTTACTCCAAAATCTAAATTGTGCACCCTTCTTACCGCTTTATTATTCAGCACAAGATTGACCACTTTTTCAGATTCTGCTAAGGCATTTGCACCTCCACGGATAATGATAAGTGTACGGTCTGTATTTCTTACAAATCCAAATAAAACTAAGAATAAGAAAATGATGACAGATCCCAAAAGTGCAATTAAGTAATCGGAAACTCCACAGCATATTCCTACCGCAACGGCCCAGAAAATGTAAATGGTATCCCTGGGATCCTTGATTGCAGTACGGAAACGTACAATGGAAAGCGCACCGACCATACCTAATGAAAGAGAGATGTTATTTCCAATAACACACATAACCATCGCTGTGACAAGCGTTACCATTACCAGTGAAATATTAAACCGCTCACTGTAAATCGTTCCGCTATGGGTAGCACGATATGCCGTATAGATAAGTGCTCCGATTAATAAAGCCGCAATCAAATTGATTGCTACATCACCAAATGTGACTGCTCCTTCACCCTGACTTTGAATCAGATTATATAATGTTTCCTTCAACTTATTTTCCTCCTCTTTGTCTCAATAACATTCTTGATTTAACATATTTACTATTTGAAATCTGAGTGTACATTTTGTAGCTTAATGCTTTTTTGATATTACTCATCAGAAAACCGTTGTATTTAACCTCCAGTGTGATTTCCGTTGGATATATGAGCGGATATAGAATGGCATCTTCTTTAAACAGATTAAAATTACTCTCGCTTCCCCGTAAATTTGAATCAAAGGTAATTCGTGTATCGTTTTCATTAATCAGATAGGCAAATCTGTCATATTCCACCATACATTTGGGACGATATAATCCCATTTGCATAATCAGATAAATATTCTGTGCCAATATATCCTTATTCTCTTTTAAAAAATGTAAATCTCCATTTATGAGGGCTTCGGCTTCCTCTCTTGTTACTAAGAGAGAGCGTTTTCTTTGTACGCCACCCTTCTTTTCCTTCAACTCCAGCTTTGCACAATCCGAATTTGTGTCATATACACGCAGCCTTATTTTTTTTCTGTCATCAACACCATCTTCTTTATCATAGTAGTCACTATCATACAGTGAATCAAAATAGACCGATCGCACGGTATATCCGTATCTTCCATTATGTACATCTTCCTGCATATAGGTGCTTATTCTACTTTTTAGGAACCGCATTTCAACCGGGTCTATCAGATACTTTTTTTCAACACGGTTTACATCAAGGATCATTCGTCTCCCCCTCCCTATTCAATAAAAGCAAGTCATCATACGTATGAAAAATGATTTGCTCATCCTTTTTCAGATATTGAAGAACAATTCCAAGTATGGAAAGTGCAACAAATACCAATGCGACAATCCATATATTTTTTATGAACCACGAATACGTAAAATAAGAAAACAAAACTGCTCCGATCAAAGGTACTATCCAAAACTGTTTCCTTTGTAGATAATCATATAGCAAAGCTTTTTTTATTATGCTTTCAAAAAGCATCAAAATGAACAGCATGAGTCCTAATCCGATGAATGCAAACAGTATAAAAAAGAGCATGAGTGCAAGAAAAGAACCATTTATTGCCATACCCATTTTCATTCCCAAAAGTCCTGAAAGCATTGCAATTACACTTAAAAAAGCATTCCGGATGATTCTGGGTCCCCATATGCATAGTGCCAGACAAATCATCAGTGTAAATACCTTCATCAACGGAAATACAACTTCAGGACGAAAAGAAAACCATACCACCTGCTTCCATTTCGGGAACAAATGTATTTCATATAAATATTCTTCTTTTTCGTCCGCCCACATAGGTGCTTCAACCACATAAGACTTATTTATCATGGCATTGTGATCCGAATCATTCTGTATTAACAGATATACTCCCACTTTAAGACCATTTGCTTTTCCTGTACCCTTTTTACAGGATATTTGAGCAGTTGGTTCAATCTGATTTTCTATAATATACTCCTCAATGACATGTGCCACACTATCAATTTCCGTGCCACGCGAAAGCTTCCGATAGGGAGTAATATCTAATTCATTATATGGTTCTATATAGGAAAACGTACCATCTTTATATTCAGCAATCTGATAAACATCCATTCCCAAAAAACGAGATTCATTTTCCAAATCTACAATTAGCGTAATCGGTTCATCCATCAGAATGTCCGGCTTTTCTTCAATTTTCTTTGCATAAACCGGAGCCGAAACAAAAAAATATAATGAAAATATTAAAAAAAGGGCACGCAAAAAAGGCGTCCCCACAATGAGATGTTTCTTCATAGTTCTATTAGTTCTATTTTCTTCCATATTTGTTTCCCCATTAAATTTCCTTTTCAGTAGGATACCTTGATAAGCAAAGAAAAGCAATATGCATTTTTCAGTAAATTTCTTTTTGTTTTTCCAATTTGTACTAGCATTTTACACAAACATATTAGCGCGAGTAGGGATGTTTCTTTTGTAATAAAGAGAGCCCACACTAATCGCGGTAAAATGCTTCCGTATCAATCATTTCCTGCGAATCGGGATATTTCTCAAAAATCTCCAGGAATTCATCAAAATGCTTATCAAATACCTCTACCACCAGAGGATCAAACTGCCTGCCGGACTGGGCAAGAATTTCATTCCTTGCCTCCTGTGGAGTCCATGGTTCTTTATAAGGTCGCCAGCTAACAAGTGCATCAAAAACATCGGCAACGGAAACGCATCTGGAAAAGATACCGATATTTTCACCTTTGATGCCGTCATAACCGGTTCCGTCATACCGTTCATGATGCTCATATGCAATATCAGCAGATAGCTGCATCAATTCACCGGGAGAATTTTCCAACATCTTTTTTCCATAGGTAGTGTGCTTTTTTATGATATCAAATTCTTCTTTTGTCAGTTTCCCGGGCTTTTCCAAAATCTCGTGCGGAACCATGATTTTACCGACATCATGCATCATGGCAGCAAGTCCGACCTCCCAGACCGTATCATCATCATATCCTAAATTTCTACACAAAATCTTAGTATATTCGGATACCCTTTTTACATGCATACCGGTTTCCTGTGACTGACTTTCAACCATTTGTGACAAAGAAGTGATGATTTCTTCCTGTTCAGCTAATAGTTCCTGATTTTTATGAACAAGTGCCTGAATCAGATTTTGCACCTTTTCTGTCATATTTAAACATACCAATGCAATAGCCATATATTCCAGTAATCGGGGTAAAATTCCATAGAAAATTGTCCCATGCAGAGTTATCAAAGGTTCATCAGGAACAATCTTAAGATGAAATGCTATCAGATGAGCTGCAATCATAACCGGAATACCCAGAATGGTTGTATACCAGACACTTTTCTTATCACAATACAGACAGGAAACCAACAATGGGAATACCAGCATGATAATAACATGATAAGACAAAAATGAATATAATATTCCCGACATCAATACAACCAATGTCAGCACAAAATATCGGATGATTAAACTATGCAGATGAAATACATTGTAAAAAAGTGTCGGCAAAAACATGACACCTATTGAAAATAGCAGGACCGGATAAATGACACTGTCTATAATAAAAATATGAAAATAATTCAAAAGCATAACAATTACAAATATCCCCATATTAATTCGACATATCATTGCCATTTTCAGATTCGCATTGTATTCGTATTCATCTGTGAGCCGATTCATGTTCATCATCTTTTCTTCCTTAGATACTAACAGTTATAGGTAAGGTCATTTTTAATAATATCATTTTTGAAAGCTTTTAAAAAGTATAAACAAACCTTTCAGCAACAGATCGTCATCCAAAATCATATCATGACGACAATGCCTTCCAATCAGCTTACCCAAACCGCCTGTGCAAACAATACTGGCTGGAGGTTCTTTCATTTCCTCGATAAAATGATCTATAATACCGTCAATGGCTCCTGCCGATCCGTAAACCAGACCGGATTGCATACTTGTAGTTGTTTCTACAGCAATTGCTTTTTGGGGCGCAACAATATCAATATCCGGCAATAAAGAGGTTCCGGAAACAAGGGCATTTAGTGCCGTTCCTGAGCCCGGAAGAATTGCTCCGCCAATATAAGCACCGCTTTTATCCACCACTGTAATTGTCGTAGCAGTACCCATATCAACAATGATACAAGGTAATGGATATAACGACTTTGCAGCCACTGCTGCCACTTCCAGATCCGGTGCAATCATGCCTCCGGGAATGGCACTCATATCCAGACCGGAAGAAAAGGTCCCGACTATCAAAGGATCTTTTCCGCTCAAAAGCTTTAATGCTTTTTTCAATGATTTTGTAACAGCCGGAGTTACTGAAGATATAATCATTCCCTCTATTTCATCTATCGTAATTCCGCTTAATTTAAAAATCTGATCAATTTTAATCGCATATCCGCTATCCGTTTCCTTACTGTCTGTGGCAAGACGATAACTTTTGACAATCTTCATATCATCATCCACAAATCCCAAAACGGTATGGGTGTTTCCGGTATCTACTGCAAAAATCATAGCATTCCTCCTATTATATATTATGTAAACTAAAAACATTCAAAAAAGTCTTCATTTATTTATAGCCCGGAGACACACCCGGGCTATTTGCACTATATACACTTATCATTATGATGTTGGGGTCAAAAGCTATTTTGCCCCCTGATACCGACGGATTGCTACGCACTTTGTGCTCTCGCAATCCTAAAACATTCGAAATCCGCCC
>JAEDFR010000100.1 GCA_016297945.1 Lachnospiraceae bacterium
AAACAAAACCATCATACCACTTCTGACAATCCGCACAGAAAATCAGGACCATCTTTGCATCAGCAATAAAAGGCTGATGATCGCACGTATCTGCAAGACATTCTTTCAATGCCGGATCAGTAATATCCAGAATTGTGTAAAGCTGCTGATTACCTGCACTTGGTGCCATAGCGGCCGCCTTAAGAATCAATGCCTTATCTTCCGGAGAAATATCCCTGTCCTCAAATACACGCATGGATTTTCTTTCGTACAATTGCCTTAGAACTTCATTCATCATCTTTTCCCGATTATTCGGTTGTGAAATTATCAAAATAACCCTGAATCAAGATGACCGGTGTACCTTTATCTCCTGAACCGGAAGTCAGATCACATAAAGATCCAATCAAGTCTGTCAGCTGTCTCGGCGTTGTTCCCTGAGATGCCATATTACCTACCAGATTGTCTTCTTTTGCTTTGATACTGTTGGAAATCGCCTCTTTTAATTCGGCACCACTTAAGTTTGCAAAATCATTATCTGCAAGATACTTTAATTTTAATTCATTCGGTGTACCGATAAGGCCATCTGTAAATGCAGGAGATACCACCGGATCTGCCAGTTCCCATATCTTGCCCTGAGGATCTTTAAAGGCACCGTCACCATATACCATGACTTCCACATGTTTTCCTGTCTTTTCCATAATCACAGACTGAATATCAAGAACAAGATCCTTACATTCGTTCGGGAATAACTTAATCTTATCTTCTGTGGATTTATTGGAGCCGAGAAGACCGTATTTTGTATTGTAACCGCTGCCGTTCACAGATTCCGTCATAATATCATCCAGTCCACAGACAACTTTTGCTCCTGCTTCCTTCAGAATTCGTTTTGTGCGCACTCTTGTATGAATATCACAGTTGATCACTTTGTCTGTATAATCAAGAATTGTCTTAGCATGATTTGCAAAAACAATTTCCACTTCTGCTCCGGCTTCTCTAATAATATTGGAATAATATTCCACATAATCAACACCTGTAAATTCATGCTTATTGTCACCAAATAATTCACGATATTTTTCCAGTGTCAAAACATCCGAATAAGGATTGATACCTGCGTCATCCAGCTGATCATAGGTCAGCAGCGCGTTGCCGACTTCATCACTCGGATAACTGAGCATTAAAACAACTTTTTTGCATCCCATAGCGATACCCTTGAGATTAATTGCAAAACGGTTGCGTGAAAGAATCGGGAAAATAACGCCCACTGTTTCTCCGCCTAATTTTGCTTTTACATCTGCCGCAATATCCTGAACAGATGCATAGTTGCCCTGTGCACGTGCCACGATCGATTCTGTGATACCGATAACATCTCTGTCTCTGAGTTCAAATCCTTCACTCTCTGCTGCTCCCAGAACGCTGTCCACAACAACCTCGACAAGATTATCTCCTTCACGAATGATTGGGCAACGAATACCTCTTGAAACTGTTCCCACTCTTCTTTCCATATTTATACCCCCATGTGTATTATTTTTTAATTCTTCTGCTCTATTGTATCATAAGTTGTCCGTTGTAAAAAGCCATAACTTATTCAATTTTACAAATCTTTACAAAAGTTGATAGTCCTTTATTCTCAGGATTCCTCATGCCATTGTTTGTACTCTTCTAAACGTTGAATAAAACCGCTAAACTCCGGGACTGTAAAATCTAATTCCTTATACCTTATCGGATAGATTATTCCTTTATTGATAAGTTGTGCTCTTGTAGTGGATATTGCAGTAACATCCTTTTTTAGATTCTTTGCTATGTTCGAAATTGTACAAGGCAATTCGCCGCATTTCACCATTGCAAATATAAATTTCTTTTCCCCATCGGAACATCTTTCATATCTCACCTTAAAAAATCCAATATCTAATAATTTAAAAAACTCACTTATGTTATTATCAATATGGATTTTTTGAATTATTTTTTCATCCGTATTTTTAAAAACAACTTGACACATTTGTTGGATAAAAAAGGGATATCCTTTTGTTATGTTAATTATTTCGCATACGGCTTCATCTGTATACGATACTTTAAATTTTTTTGCCGGTTCTTCAATCGCTTTACGTGATTGCTCTTCTGTTAGTGATCCTATCTCTTTATAGAGGAATAATCTTTCTGAATAAGATTTTTCTTCTGACAACATTTTATATATTTTAGGTAGTCCGGCCCCTACAATCATTACCGGATATCCAAGTTGATTTGTACGATGCAGTGCAGCAATCAATGACCCTAATTCTTTCGGCCTCATATATTGAATCTCATCAATAAAAAAACAAATGGGTGTCTCTGCTTTATATGCTGTCTCTCCGATGGTTGTAAATACATCTGTCAGACTTTGAGTCAAATTAGTAGATTTGTATAATTCCCTCTCTTGCAGGGATAAGGAAAATGTATTATCATTTGGATCAAATGACACGACTAATGCCTTAATCGCATCCAGTGGTTTTTGGATTAGATGTTTAAACTTTTCTTTTGTACTTACTTTTCTCAAAAAAGCTTGTGAACAAGTTGCAATTTGTGAGATAAAATCATTTCGCTCTTCAATCTCAATATGCCTGCAAAAAATATCTTTATCTTCGGCTATTTTCTGCAATTTATTAATAAGTACAGTTTTTCCAACGCCTCTTAAACCACTAAAAATAACAGACTGTGTCGGTATATTCATCGTGAGTGCATCAAACATCTGTTCAATATTATTTATGTCTTCATCACGTCCGGCAAGATAAGTTGGCATCAATCCTGCTCCCGGCCTATACGGGTTTACTTTAAACATATAAAATCGCCTCCAGCTCTATTGTCTCATACCATTACGCACTAGTCAATAAATTTACGCTTCTATACGCAAAAAAAAACCTATAAATCAAAAAGATGTCAAGAAAACCCACGATTAAAACCGTGGGTTTTCCTGACTACAAAAATATAAATACCTTATAAAATTATCTGAATTTTACAGCTGTTCCATAAGCCATAACTTCGGCAGCCCCCTGCATAACAGCAGAAGAAGCATAACGGATATTGACAACAGCATCTGCTCCCAAACGTTCCGCCTCTTCGACCATACGCTTTGTAGCTATTGCTCTGGCCTCATCCATCATCTCTGTGTAGGCTTTTAATTCTCCGCCTACCAATGTTTTAAATCCCTGAGAAATATCTTTCACTGCGTTCTTAGACTGAATCGTGCTGCCCTTCACCAGTCCAAGCATCTCCAGTTCTTTTCCGCTTATATAATCAGTATTTACTAAGATCATCTTCTTCTCCCCCTTTGATCTCCTTAATTCGGCTGTATAAAGCGCCAATCATCATGCCTGCCAAGGCCAACGGCACAAGAATAAGTACAGCTTTCAGTGCTAATGGCGCATCCTCCACAAAATACAGGCCTACAGCCACCGTTAAAAAGTAAGCCACAATAATAATTGTTATAATAACCGGAGCAATCATCTTTTTCCCATGTTTCATATGTATTCCCCCGTATCATCCTCATCAGTTCGAAAATCCTGCAAGACCGATCGCTGCCGGTCCTCCATGAGTCGTGATAACGCCTCCCGCCAAAATCCACTGGACACTTGAAAATCCGCATTCTTCGGCGGCTTTTTCAGCCGCTTTGCGCACATCATCACTAAGTCCCACTGTGTGAACAAACCATATCCGGTCTCTTTTCAGATTATACTTTTCTGCATAATCCTTAACCATCTTTGAAATAACTTTCGTCATCTTACCACGATATTTTTTTGTGGCTACAAGCTTTCCATCTAAAAGTTCAATACACGGATGAAGATTTAAAATACGGCTTCCAAGAAAAGCCACATTGCTGACTCTTCCGCCTGCCCGGAGAAATTCAAGATTATCCGGCACAAAACACATCTTTGCACGACCGATCAGATCCTTTGCCGTTTCAACTGCCTGATCCATCGTCATGTCCGGATTCTCTTTTAAAATTTCCGCCATCTTTATAACCACATTGGCCTGTCCTGCAGATACCTGCTGTGTATCGATAATTGTTACATAATCTCTTTCTTCAGATGCAATGACTGAGCTCTGGTAGGAGCAGGTCGTTACGGCTGAATAGGCAAGATGAAGGAACTGTGCCTCCGGATATTTTTCATGAAGCTCATCATAAGCTTTAAAAAAATCTTCCGGTGCACATCCGCTTGTGGATGGCAGCTTTCCATTTTGATGATAATACTCCGGAATCTTCTCCACCGGAAATGATCCGTCATCCATCGTACTGTCCCCAAAAATAACATGCATCGGCACAAGATGTATACCGTATTGTGAAGCCATCTCCGGTGAAATGTCTGCCCCGGTTTCTGCAACAAGAATAATTGAACTCATATCTAAACCCTTCCTGATACTATACTTTATAAAACCATCTTAAATTGATTTAAAAATCATGTCAAGGGTTTTTGAAAACTATATGTGAAAATTTTCCGATTGCAGCATCTCGCATAATTTTTTTGCTTCATCAATCTCATGCTTTTTCAGACAGGCATTGATACGAAGCTGAAGTTCTTTGCGTTTTTGTTCCTTTTCCACATAATTTTTCGGAAAATATTTCTCATAGACTTTTTGTCTGAAGGTACGCATCCGCACACGACGGATCGACTTCCCATCAACAAGCAAAATATAATCTGCACAGTTAACAATGTTATAAAAATCATGAGATACCATCAAAACTGCACCTTTATATTCAGAAATAGCCTTTTCAAGTGCCAGCTGTGCATAAATGTCCAAATGGCTGGACGGTTCATCCAGCAATAATAAACCGGCATGACCTCGTGCTATTTTAGCCACCTGAAGAAGATTCTGTTCCCCTCCGGATAATCCGGAAATCTTTTGCCCCAGCATATCCGGCTCGATACAATAATCTGAAAGATAAGCTTCCACCTGTTTTTCATTTTCAAAACCACAGGAAATAAATTCCTCACGAATACTGTTCTCTTCGTTCAGAACTTCTCCCTGATTCTGAGACAAAAAGCCTAATTCCACACCATCTGCAATATGGATTGCCGGATTCTGTCTTTGATAAATGTCTCTCAACAAAGTTGTTTTTCCGGTTCCGTTTGCACCCACGATTGCAATCTTCTCACCGGCATGCAGTTCAAAACTGACATTTTCCAATAAAGTTTCATTAAACGCTGCCTCATATCCATCAACAGAAAGCACGACATCTTCTGAATCCGCCAAAACCGTCGGCAAAATGATCTTCGGCTGACGAATATCGACAAAAGGTTCTTTGATCTGTCTCGCCTGAGCTCTTGCAAGCTGAGTCTTCTTTGCTTTTAATGCACGGCCAAAGGATGCGATATCAATTTTCGTCGCCCGATCCGTCATACGTTTGACCATTTTTTCAGTACGCTCGATTTCTTCTCTGTCCTTCTCCGCCAGCTCCTGCAGCTCAACTTTTTTCTCCAGAATCGAATTGTTGTATTCTATAAAGTTGCCATCAAACTCCTGAATATCCCTGTTTTCCAAATGAAGAATCTTGTCGAAACATGTATTTAAAAGATATCTGTTATGCGTGATGACAAGAAGTGTACCGCTATGCGTATTGATCAGATCTGCAAGACTTTTGAGATGGTCAAAGTCCAAAAAGGCATCCGGTTCGTCCATAATCAGAAGATTCGGCTGCATGATCATCTCTTTCATAATCTGGAGCAACTTAAATTCACCGCTGCTCAGACTGGAAAGCGGTGTGTCTTCCTGATTCTGAAGTTCAATCAATTTCAATCGTTTGCGTATATTGCTCTCGTAATTATCCCCGTCCATCGACTGAAATTCATCCAAAAGGTTCTGATATTCTTCAAATAAAGGCTCAATATCTTCCTCAATCCCCATCCGGGCACAGATCTCTTCTGTTTTTTTCTGATTTTCAACAAACCGCTCACTCAAATATTCAAAAACCGTCGTTTTCTGAGCCTTTTCTGCTTTTGAAAACTGACTCACATATCCAATCCGGTGCAAACCTTCCCAAAGGATCTTTCCGTCATAGAGATAGTTCTCCGGATTCATGAGCATGTCAACCAAAGTCGTCTTTCCGGTTCCGTTGCTTCCGATCAAGGCACAATGCTGACCGTCCTCTAATGTAAATGAAACCTTTTTATATAATTCCTTTGCAGGAAAACTATAGGATAGTTTTTCTACTTGTATCATCGTTGATCTCCCTATTATTTAAAAATTTCTTCCAAAGCAGACAGCAGCATATCAACTTTAATCGGTTTAGCGATATGCCCGTTCATTCCCGCTTTATATGCATTGCGTCTGTCTTCCTCGAATGCATTCGCAGTCATGGCAACAATTCCAATTCCGGCTTTTTTCACATCGGAAAACTTTCGAATCGTCTGAGTTGCTTTATAGCCATCCATATTCGGCATCTGAATATCCATAAGAATCAGATCATAATATCCGGCCTCCGCCTTTTCCAGCATATCCACACAAATAATGCCGTCCGACGCATGTTCAACTTCAAATCCCGCCTCTTCAAGGATGGTCATCGCAATCTCAGCATTCAGTTCATTATCCTCTGCAAGAAGAATGCGTTTTCCTCTGAAATGACCGTCATCATATGCGCACACTTTCTCCGCCAGATGTGCTTCGTCTCCATTCTCGGCAATTCGATGCGGCAAAATTACTGTAAATTTTGTTCCTTTTCCGATCTTACTTTCAACTTCGATAGTTCCACCCATCAAATCAACAAGTTTCTTTACGATTGGCATTCCCAATCCGGTACCATTAACTTTGCTCTCCGTGCTGGAACGTTCTCTTGTAAATTCCTCAAATATCTGCATCAGGAATTCTTCTGACATACCGATGCCTGTATCTTCAATTTCCGTCCGATACATAACATACCCCGGTTTGTCCGATGCCATTTCGGTCAGCCTCATAGAAACTTTTCCGCCGGAAGGTGTGTACTTCAAAGCATTACTTAAAATATTAAGAAAAATCTCCCGAAGCTTTGTCTCGTCACAGATGACATTCGCGTGTTCAACATCGGCATATCGTGTAAATTCAATTCCCTTTTCTTTCATCTGAGAATCAAAGAGTGAATACAGCGAATCATTGAATACATATGCATTACAATATGTTTCGTCTAAAGTTGTTTTTCCACTCTCTATTCTTGCCATTTCAAGAACATTATTGATAAGGGAAAGAAGAAAATCATTGGATGTCTGGATATTCTTTATATATTTTTTCGATAATTCTTTGTCATCCAGGTGTTTTTCAAGCAATTCGGTAAAACCGATGATTGCATTCATAGGTGTACGGATATCATGAGACATGTTAAATAAAAATGCCGATTTGGCAGCATTTGACGCGTTGGCAATCTCGAGCTGTGCTTTCGTGTCCGCTTTATCGTGAGCCTCTGTAATATCACGGCCAAGAATGTTGGCGATAGGATCTCCGTTTTCATCTGTTCCGAGGAAAATATTGATTTCATGCCACTCAATACCCTTTTCTGTTTTTGCAGCGTATTCCAGGTTGCCGATATATCCTGTTTCACCTCTGCGTTCTCTCAGCGCAGACAAGCTGCTGAAATTTCCGAAGGCTTCGATATGATCTTCCGTAACATAACGAATCTTCTGTTGATATGCCGTTTCATAATCATCTGTCGATTCAAAAATTTTCACAAAATCTTTCATGCCGGTACCAACGATCAGACTATATTTTCCACTTACCAGATTCAGTGTCAGGTTATAACTGTACAGCGTCTTTGTGATATTTGAAAGAATCTGATCTTTTGCCGCCACAGCTTTCAGCTCATTTTCCCGGCGTTCCTGAGCCTCATGAATCTCGGTAATATCACGGCCGAGAATATTGGCAACGGCGATACCATCTTCATTTGTTCCCATAAAGAGATTCACCTCATGCCATTCACTGATCCCACCAAGAATGACTCGACAGGAAAGTGTCCCAACAAAACCTGTCGCATTCATTTTTTCCTTCAACGCACGGATACCAATAAGGTTTTCCACCTTTTCTTTATCTTCCGGTGCAACATTCTTAAAAAGTTTTGCATGAAGAAGCACATAATCATCTGTATACTGCATGGTTTTCAGAACGTCACTCATGCCGGTACCTGTAATCAATGAATACTTCCATGTTTCCAGATTGACAGTAAGGTTATAGCTGTAAAGCATCTTTGTAACACCTGAAAGAAGCTGATCACGGGCCATGGCAGCCTTTTGCTGAATCTCACGCTGTTCCTGACGTTTATGGGCATCTGTAATATCCCTTCCGAGAATGTTGGCAATCGGTTCTCCCTTTTCATCAGTACTGATGAAAACGTTGATCTCATGCCACTC
>JAEDFR010000101.1 GCA_016297945.1 Lachnospiraceae bacterium
AACATATTTATAAAGCTTTACCACTTTTCGTGGTTCCACATTATCCGTCCAAAGCTCGCACTGAATGATTACTTCATGGGGCCATTGGTGACGGTGTTTTCTGGCATTTTTCCTGTCCCTTCTGACACACTTTGTTTCTCTAAATCCACTGGTGACATATAAAGCTTCACTTTTCTCCGTCCCCAATGGCTTATCATTTTCAGAATTACGGTGGCAAATAGACTGAACCTATCACGAAAAGCCTTGAAAAACCGCTTATTTCCGTGATAATAAGCAAACCGTCTCCACATGTGTCGTGACTCTCTGGTGAACACATTTCCACCGCCACGTCTGCGCCAGATGAACACATTTCTGTGCCATCATTTCCAGTAGTTATTTCTTCATTATTATCAACAATCACTGCCAGCTTTTTCTCCATCTTATGACACCATCTTGCCTTTCTCTGATTTATTCTGCTCCTTAAAGTGTTCTTTTGCATTTGGTACAACACCCGACTGATTTCCTTTTAATACAAAGGTCAGTTTATAAGGATCTGCTGTTCCATCTTCGCTGTAACCACCGACTAATACTCTGTCTATGATACTTTCAAAGACCACTCTGTCAAATTCATCCAGAATCTCTTCATTTTCCAGTGTCAGACGAAGTTCCGCCATTCGCTTTCCTACATCTTTTTGCTTGTTGATACTCTCGTCTAATAATTGTTTCTTTCCATCAAGTACGTGAAGTTTTCGATTAAATTCAATCAGCTTATCATCGTAAACTTCCTTTGTTATTGTACCATCAATCAGCATATCTGTCATTCTGCTTTTTTTGCTTTTCAGAGAAGAAATATCTTTATCAATTTGCTGTCTTCTGCGAACATCCTCTTCATTCGTAAGAGAACTTTCCACCGCTTCCATAACAACTTCCAACACATCTTCAAAATTCCCAGCCAGCAGACCAAAAGCTTCTATAAATGCTCCCTCCAAAATCGCTTCATCAATCGCCTTACAATTCGGACAATTCTTGATTCCATTCTTCGTAGCATTCATACATTGCCATACTGGCTTTTCATAATCAGAACGGCTGTGTCTGGTTCGTCTCGTCAGCTTATGCCCACAAAAAGCACATTCACACATACTGCTAAACGCATACTGTCTGGTATATCGTTCCCGATTGCCTGTAGTTTCCACTACGATATTCTTATTTCTTTTCAGACGGATTCTTTCAGCCTCATCCCAAACCTCTCTGGAAACAATTGCTTCATGATGGTCACGGATATAATACTGCTCCTCCTCCCCCATATTTGCCAGTCTTCGTTTGGAAATCGGGTCTGTCGTAAATGTCTTTCCAAGAAGAATATCTCCCTTGTACTTTTCATTTTTAATGATTCCCATAACCCCATGGGTATGCCAACTGACTTCACCTTTTTTATTTCTCTTGCCCATTTCCACCAATCTCTTTGCAATGGTCGTAGTTCCATATCCCTGCAAATACATATCATAGATAAAACGAACAATTTCTGCTTCTTCCTCGTTGACTGTTAAGGTCTTGTCCTCCGGATGATAATCATAACCCAGACAACCATTAAAACCAATCAGTTCTCCCCGCTTCATTTTCATCTTGAGTCCCATCTTTACATTCTGTGAAAGAGATTCCACTTCCTGCTGTGCCATCGAACTTAAAATCGTAAGAAGCATTTCTCCATTCATATCCATCGTATTTATGTTTTCCTTTTCAAAGAAAATGGCAATGTTACGTTCTCTAAGCATTCGCACATAGGAAAGTGTATCCAGCGTATTTCTTGCAAATCGTGAAATAGATTTTGTCAGAATCAAGTCAATTTCTCCATTCTGACACTTCTGTATCATCGACTGAAATCCCTCTCGCTTATCTACCTTTGTTCCTGTTATTGCCTCATCAGCGAAAATACCAGCATTAACCCAATCCTTGTTATTACGAATCTTATCTTCGTAATAAAGTTTTTGTGATTCAAAACTTCCAAGTTGGTCATCATCATCTGTCGATACACGGCAATATGCTGCCACCCTGATTCTTTCTACTTTTAATGCTTCTCCTCTTACTCTGCCCCTACTATTCGGCGCAGTTCTTGTTGCTTCTAAAACTTCTACTCTGCCCATAGGCGTTCCTCCTTAAAATAATTGTCATTAAAAATGTCAGCTCCACAAGTTATCTCCCCTGTGTCTGCTGACATTGTATCGTCTTTTTTATTTATTAACGAATGTGCGAAAAATAAAGTTGCTGCAAATAGTTTCGCTACGCTGCCTGATGATCAAAATCGTTTATTACCAGATATTTATCCATCAATTTATTTCTGGCTGCCACATATTCGTTTTCTGTGAGCATCCCCAAGCGAACAATCTTTCTTAATACCACCATACATTTTGCATATTCCATTTCTCTTGTCATACTCTCTCACTCCTCCTTTTTTTGCTATCACCTTCTTTCGGTGTATCCAAAGACATTTTTAGAAAAGCTGGTCGTGATCGCTTTGGCTTCCATTCGTATCTCCTGCGTCAACGTTTCAGTTGACCTTTAGCTATCTACCGATAGCCTGTACGCCTCTCCTTGTCGAGATCCTCTCGTACCCTTGCGGAAGTGTCTTTGTTCGCTCCGTCTTTTGACATCCTGGCAAATCCTATTACAAAAGAGATACAGCTCATTCACTTTTCAAAGTTCTTATAGGACATCAGTTCTTGATGTGTTATACTTTTTCTGTAGCCAATTCAGAAGCATTTTCGCTTCATCCGGCTACGTTTTATGAGCCAATGATAACAAGATTTTTATGGAAATATAATTGACGGTGACTTGACCAAAAGTTGCCAAAAGAGAGGAATTTGACTTGAAAAACAGATTGACCTTTACCGATATCATCGGTGTCCTGCTTGATAATAAGAAGAAAACCTATCCGCAGTATCGGATGATCCACGATATGTTTTCTCTATATTTTGGTGAACACACCATTGAAAGCAGAGATTTAAGCATTGATAATAGTATTCTCTACAGCCGCTGGTGCAATGGTGCTCGACCAATCCCAATCGAAATCATCAGAACCTATGACGATGATGAACGCTGGGATAAAATGAGAAATGACTTTAACAAAAAGATTCTCCCGAACCTGATTAACGAACCAAATGCCCGTTCACAGGCTGAAATGCTTATTGACCAGAGTGTGGATATGATAGGAACAACAATGGCAAATGAATTGAAGAATACAACAGATAATGCTACCTTTTTTACAGCCCTTATTCGTTATGCCATTTTAAACGACCATTCCCAGAAAAATTTATTTTCACCGGAACTCTGCGATAAATTATTGTCTGGAAGAACCCCTTCCTGTGCCAAAGAGTTTATTGGCAGAAAAAAAGAACTGTCCGAAGCAGCCACGCTACTCAAGAACAATTCTCTTCTGTTTATTACGGGTATTGCCGGAATTGGGAAAAGCGAATTTGCAAAACAATACGCAAAGAAAAACGAGAAGAAATATACCAACATTATTTACATTTACTATACCGGGAATTTGAAGAAATGTATTGCTGGTCTGGAATTTACCACAGATACTGCGGAAATGACGGAAAATGAGCTGTTTCAGTCTCATTACCATTATCTTCAACAGCTATATCAGGATAGTCTCGTGATCATCGACAACTTCAACATTCTGCCAAAAGACGATGATTTCTTTCGGGAATTTATAAAAAACAACTTCCAGATACTCATAACAACTCGCTGCAAGATCACATCCTTTGAAGCATTGGAATTGAAAGAACTGGATAAAGAGAAAGAACTGACTGAACTGTTTTTTCGGCACTGTCCATCTGCGAAATCGGAGCCCGAAACCACATCAGAAATAATAGACGTGCTAAATGCCCATACGCTTACAGTCTGCCTTTCTGCTCTGACGTTGGAAGCAAGTGGCATGGACATTGAAGAATTGCTATACGAATTAAAAACTTCAAGCATTTGTTCCAACATTTCAGAGGAAGTGGAACTCTATAAGGATGAAACCTTTACCAATGCACGAATGGCAGAACACCTGCAAAAGCTCCTGCAATTAAGCAAATTGGATGAAGAAAAACTGGATATTCTCCGGAATTTATCACTCCTGCCAACATCCGGCATAAGCAAAGCATATCTAAAGCAATGGTTACGATTAGATAATCTGAATGCTGTGAACTATCTCATCCGCTATGGATTTATTACAGAAGATACAGAAAACAAACGGATCAGCCTGCATCCCATGATACAGGAGCTTTCCTTCACAGAAACCTTTCCATCTGTGTCTTCATGTCATACCTTGTTAAATAGTCTTCATGTAATCTGTCTGGTACACGGCTTGGAAGTAAGAAGACCGGAAATAGTAATCCAGTCACTCATCAGCGTGACAGAACGGATTATTGTAGATAATCCAAGAGATTATTTAGACTTTTTACAGGATTTGTTCCCATATCTGGAAAAATATCTGGTTACCGATTATCTCCCAAAACTGGTGGAACGAATTTCTTATATGATGGAACAATACCAATTAAACACCATATGCGACAGAGCATTACTTCTGGATTATAAAGCCGAACTGTTTGTGCTGAGAAAGGATTTTGACAATGCATTAAAGAAACGTAAGAAAGCAATTCAACTTATGGAGAAACTTCATACACCAGAAGCGGATGTTTCTTCTGCCAGCCTGCTTTCCAACCTATACAATAATCTTTCCAATACCTATCTCTATCTAAAACAGGGAAAAGATGCTGCTCAGGCACTCCGTACCGCTTTTGATATACGGATAGAATACGCTCATCTTGGTCTGCTGGAATCCCACGATACACTCCAGCAGATGATGAATTTGACTAATATGCTGTTACTCGGAAAAGAATGGGAACAGGCAAGACAGATATTAGCCCTATATGAATCTCTTGTTCTGGAATATGAAAGTGCAGAGTGCCTGGATTATGGAATCTGTCAGACAATGTATGGCGTTCTGGCTCTCGGAGAGCGAAAACCTATCGAAGCGGAACAACATCTGCTGCAAGCCGAACAGATTGTATTCTCCGTTATGGGTGCAGATAATGATTATATGAAAACGATTTATCGTCATCTATACAGCTTATATGCAAGATGGAATAAACCGGAATTAGCAGAAAAATACAAACAAAAATTGCTTCCTATAAAACGCTCATAATAACCGGCAAAAATGCATAAACTACTACTGCCACTTTTGAAAAACCATTTGACAATCCGATTGTCATAAGGTATATTATCGTTAGTGGTTGTGCTGTGGATGCTCGAGGGGCCCACAGCCGGAGGAGCTCATGCGTGGGCTCCTTTTTTACTATCTAAAGAACGTGAGGTCTTCCGATGGCACAGAAATTTATGACTTACGAACAACAACTAAATAAATTGCGAGTCGATAAAGGACTGACCATTCCCGATACAGACTTCGCTCGAAAAACATTAGAAGAAATCAGCTACTATTCTTTAATCGGTGGATATAAAGGACTATTTCTGCATCCAGCATCAAAGAAATACAAATATGGTGTTACCTTTGATGAAATCGTTGCATTTTACCATTTTGATGAACAACTCCGCAGTATTTTCTTAAAATACATTTTACAAGTGGAACGACACTTGAAATCTATGATTTCATACCACTTTACAGAAAAATACGGGGAATCTCAGAACGAATATTTAGACCCAAACACTTTTGATTATACCCATCATCAAAAACAGGTAAAACGCTTGGTAGATTCTTTGAGTAAGACGATTGCAATGCCAAGCCATTATCGTTATATTGCTCATCACGCCAAAAAATATCATAATGTGCCGTTATGGGTAGCAACCAATGCAATGACAATGGGACAAACCTCTGCATTTTATCAGTATATGCCCAACGATATACAGGTCAAGGTAAGTAAAGCGTACCCTCAATATACAGAAAAGCAATTACACCAGTTCATTACTATTATTGCAAAATGCCGGAATGTATGTGCACACGGAGAACGTTTATTTGATTTCCATACCACAGATATGATTCCAGACACCTTGTTACATAGCAAACTCGGAATCCCTTGCAAAAAAGGATTGTATCAGAACGGCAAGAAAGACTTATTCGCTGTTGTAATCGCCCTTCGCTATTTAATTTCTGATAATGAGTTCAAAGTATTTCGCAGGAATCTGGCTCTTTTGATTAAAGATGTGCTTAAAAAGTGCCCTCATCTTACAGAAGACCAGTTACTGAAAGAAATGGGCTTCCCTAAAAATTGGGCAAAAATTACACGATATAAAAAATAAATTTTCACTTTTGAAAAAGAAAAACAACCATCAACTAATCATTAGTCGGTGGTTGTTCGTCATTTATATAAGGTTCTAATAATTCTTTCTCTGCAAGTTTCCTTGCTTCTGCAGCCTGCTCGATTGTGTTGCAAAGACTTATCACTTGCCTTTTCGTAAATTTATACACTTTCTTTTAGTAGAAAATCTCTTCATATTTAGTATGTAAGAATTCAGAAAAAACGAAAAAATATAAGTTGAGTAAGAAACAAATCCACATTTCGTTCTCCTTCATTATTAGTCAGATAATATTAAAAATCATCATTTTTTCAGTTCCAACCAGTCAGTATTAACAGTGCAACGCAAAATGTTAATATGCGTTGCTTGCGCAATGCTATGATGTAGTCTATTATTTAGGTGTAAACAATACAAGTAATGAAGGGAGCCGAATAATATGCTTAATAAAACAATCAAATATTTTCGCACTTCTCATAAAATGACACAGGAAACACTGGCATTAAAACTGGGCGTAACTCGCCAAACAGTATCCAAATGGGAAAATGGGATTTCTGTTCCAGATGCAGATACTTTAAATAAAATAGCGGATATTTTTGATGTTTCTGTGATTGACCTTCTGGGTTCCAGTGAATTATTGGATGAAAATAAAACAGAAAAATCAGATAGCAATAAAGAAATTGAAAGCAAAGACTTTGATAAAGACCCTGTTGTAGAATTATTAGCTGACCTAAATGAAGAATTAGCTGTTAAAAACAAGCAGCGCAAAAAAATAATTAAAATTGTAAAGATAGTTCTTATTGTCATTGTAGTCTTAATGTCTATTCCTATACTATATTCACTTTTTTGGATGTATATAGCAGCTACAATGTAATAAATTTTTCAAGAACACTGATATTTAATAGAGCTCTTTTATAAACAACAAACAATGTACGTACAATCTGGCGCTATACTATAAAGAAGGTGATATTACAGAATTATACAAATTTATCTAATCCCAGTTTATAGTGTGAACTAATTAAAAATGGTAAGAAAAGGAGGTTCCTATGAAGAAATCAATAATCATTACATTGTGTTTAATTATCTCTATGCTGTCAACTTCAGTTGTATTTGCTATGGACAATGAAACTATAAAAGCAGAAACTGAAGACGAAGAAATTATTAATGTTGATATGAATTCATTAGATTTGAGCAAAAGCAAAAAGATAGAGTGGGACGAAGGTCTTGTCAATGCTTTAAAAAAATCTGCAAAAAGCAGCTCTGTCACTCCAGAAAATTTAAAACAAAAAAATGAAGAAATGGATAAAATCATTTCTGATTACTGTTCCGCACATTATGATGAAATATCAGGTGCTATTTATGATAAAGCATTATCTGCGGCAGATGGCAATAATATATCCATCAACCTGAATGAAAATTCAGAAGAGTATAAAAAATATGTTAATCATTATGATATAGACGACAGTACAAGCATCACAATAACTCCAGACAGTATTTATGTAGATGAATATGCTGAAAAAGATATCAGCAATCCAACTACCATTTCAAGTTCTGCCAAAGCATCTACCAGTTGGAAATACAAAGACGTCGCAACACGCAGAACACTATATTACAAAGCTACTGTTAACCAAAAAACATATTCATTTAAAATTTATTCTGCTCATACTGGAGGACAAGTGAAATACAACGGATCAATCGCAAAACACAATGCAAGTTATTATGCATATAATCTTGCAGAAGCATACGGTTCACCATTTACATTTAAGCAGATTGCCAAGCAAAGTGAACAGTATAGCGGAACAAGCTGGCATTATAAATATTTAGGCAAGGTTACCGGCAGTATTTCCATAACTACACCTGTTAAACTAAAAATCCAATTTAAAGAAAAAGCATTAGGCTGTCAGGTT